>MNZR01000056.1 GCA_001873705.1 Syntrophobacteraceae bacterium CG2_30_61_12 | reverse complement strand
AGACCCTCGATGCGTTCCTGATCGATCCGATCGAATTCCGGTAGCCGTGCCAGCAGATGGGGTGCGATCCGATACTGGTCATGGACGTGGGCCAGAGTCACCCGACTCCCGCTGACCCGCACCAGATCGATCAGGACCTCGAAAGCCCTGGCCGCCAGGCTGGAAAAATCAGTGGGATGGAAGATATTCGCCACCATGTTGGGGCAGACGACCTCGAACTGTTCGTCGCTCATGCGGGCTTTCATCACCAGCACCGGGATTCTCGAGCGGTTGCCGATATCATAAGCCACCGATCCGGAAAAGACGTCGCCCAACAGAGAATCGGAGGTGCTGAATACGATGATGAGTCCGGCGTCGAGTTGCCGCGCCAGCTTGGGCACTTCGTAGTGGGGCAGCCCCGGCGGGTCGGCCACCCGTGCTTGAAAGCCGAGGGCCTCGAGCCCGCTCTTCTGGACTTCCATTTCCTCGCGGGAAAGCCGCGGCAGTTGCTCCTGCAACCGATTCACGTGGCGGGTATTGAGCGCCTGCACCAGGATAAGATCCCGAACGCCGAGCTGCCGCGCTCCTCCCAGACAGGACAGAATATGCACCGGAACTTCGGTCAGATTGATGGCCACCACGGCACGATCGAACATCCGCGATCTCCTGTTCTTTAGGAATTGAGGAGCATACCCTAGCAGAATCGGTCGGTGGTTTAGCGAAATTTTATTCCATTTTTACGGTATTGCCAGGAATCAAATCCGAACCAGGGCGGTCGCGACAACGTTGTGGCGGCACGCGCCGCGACCGACCTCGGCCCGGCGGTTCAACCGCCGTCCAGATGGGACTTCAAGCCCTGATTGGACTGAATCTCCAGACGCCGGAGCAGGTCGCGCACCAGTCGCAGCGCTTCGTCGCGATCCTGGTCCAGCAACACACCCTTCATCCGCTGCAAGTCCTGCTCCGAAATGGTCAACACCATGGCGTTTGCCCTCCTTCCAGGCAATGGAAATTCTCGGCCGGCCTACAGGCCGTTGCGACTCCGTCCCGGTTCGGCGACGCCGCGCGGTTCCCGCACTTCACCCCGAAGCGCGAGGTTCCACGATGCATCAGGCTGTTGAACGATTCGTCATCTTACGAATCGTTGATCGGAAATATATTTCCATTATCGGTCGGGGTCAATCGCCAATCACTCCCGTGCCAAGCCATCCGTCCATCCCCAGGACCGGGTGCCCGACTGCGCGCCATGGATTGCCTGGAGGCAGTATGAGAGCGGCATCCGCCAGGTGCGGCACGGCCGTATCGGTTCGACCGATGTGCGTTTTCATTCCGCGCCTCTATTACCTATTTGCTTCCAGTGCGCCGAGTTCGTAGAAGCTTGGAAGCTTACCCGATCGG
Source organism: Syntrophobacteraceae bacterium CG2_30_61_12 (assembly GCA_001873705.1). Lineage (GTDB taxonomy): Bacteria > Desulfobacterota > Syntrophobacteria > Syntrophobacterales > DSM-9756 > CG2-30-61-12. Next base: position 4,573 of record MNZR01000056.1, on the reverse strand, counting down.
CCCCCGGCATTTGGCGGGCCCAGGGCGCGCACCGGGTGGTCGGTATCGGGGTCGATGGCGATACCGATAGCGATGGCGATACCGATAGCGGATAGGCAATCGGGGGCGGCGCGGGAACTCACCACCGGCGTTTTCAGCGACCGGGTTTTGTCAGTCAATCGAAGGAGGATCAGGATGCCCGGAAATCATCAAGCCATGTGGGAACGACTCAACCTGGACCTGGACGCGCACGCTTCGCTCCTGGAAGTCCTGGGGAAATTCTACGGGGATATTTATCTCAGCCAGCAGGGGCGCCTGCAGGGCATGGAATACCTGGATTTTGTCCTGTCCGAAATCCATGGCCTGCGGGTTCAGGAACTGCAGCAGGCCAAGGAGCAGGGCCGCAAGGTGGTGGGCACCTTTTGCGTGTTCGTGCCGGAAGAACTGGTCTGGGCGGCGGACGCCATCCAGGTCGGCCTGTGCGCCGGGGCCGAAGCCGGAACCGCGGCGGCGGAAAAGGTCTTGCCGCGCAACACCTGTGCCTTGATCAAATCGTTCGTCGGATTCAAGCTGTCGCGCCTGTGTCCCTTTTTCGAATCGTGCGATCTGGTGGTGGGCGAAACCACCTGCGACGGCAAGAAGAAGGCCTATGAAATCCTCGCCGACCACGCCCCGGTCTACGTGATGGAAATTCCCCAGATGAAGCAGGCCTGCGACCGGCAACTGTGGCAGGCGGAAGTGCGCCGGTTCAAGACCGCCATTGAAAACCTCACCGGCCGCGCCATCGACGCCGCCAACCTGGGCCGGGCCATCCGCCTGATCAACGACCGCCGGCGTGTGCTCCAGCGGCTCAACCGGCTGCGCGCGGCCGACCCGACCCCCATTTCCGGCCGTGACGTGCTGCTCATCAATCAGGTTAGTTTCTATGACGATCCGGCCCGCTTCACCCAAAAGGTCGGCGAACTCTGCGACCAGATCGAAGCCAAGATCAGCCGCGGCGAAGGGGTAGCCGACGGCGCCGTGCGGGTCATGCTTTCCGGCTGCCCCATGGCCATTCCCAACTGGAAGCTCCCCTACCTGATCGAATCTTCCGGGGCCGTGGTGGTGGGCGAAGAATCCTGCGTCGGCACCCGCAACACCCGGGACCTCACCGACGACAGCGGACAGACTCTGGACGCCATGCTGAACGCCATCGTCGATCGGTACCTGCGGATCGACTGCGCCTGTTTCACGCCCAACCGGGAGCGACTGGATCACATCGTGGAGATGGCCCGGGAACTCAAGGTGAAGGGAGTGATTCATTACGGGCTTTCCTTCTGCACCCCTTATGCGATGGAAAGCTTCAAGGTGGAACAGGCCCTGAGCCAGGCCGGCATTCCCATGCTCGGCATCGAAACCGATTACAGCATGGAGGATGTGGAACAGTTGAAGACCCGGGTCGAAGCCTTTGTGGAAATGATCCGCTGACCCCTTCCGAAGCTGAGCCGAGGCTCAACCTGGATCATGCCGCGGACAGGACCGACCTATGGCGGTGATTGGAATCGATATCGGCAGCAGGTCCATCGAGCGGGTGGTGCTGAACCAGACCACCGGCCGCTGGTGCTGGGATAAAGTTCCCACCACCTTCGATCCGCTGCGCCAGTGTGAGCGGCTCCTGGCCGGGGTGAACGGCACCCGGGTGATGGCCACCGGCTATGGGCGCAAACTGGTGGCTGAGCACTTCAGCGCCCTTGAGATCGCCACCGTCACCGAAATTCAGGCCTACGCCCGCGGGATCGGCCACCTCTATCCCCGGGCCCGGATGGTGCTCGATATCGGCGGTCAGGACACCAAGGTGATCGCCCTTTCCGAAGGCGGCCGGGTGATGAAATTTGAAATGAACGATCGCTGCGCCGCCGGTACCGGAAAATTCCTGGAATTCATGGCGACCGCTCTGCAGGTACCGCTGGAAACCTTCGGCGACTATGCGCTCGGGGCCGACAAACGGGTGCAGATCAACAGCATGTGCACCGTGTTCGCCGAATCGGAAGCGACCTCCCTGATGGCCCGCGGCGAGAAGCCGGAAAACATCGCCATGGGTCTTCATCTGGCCATTGTGCAGCGGGTGCTCGCCATGCTGCGCCGGGTCGGGGTCACCGAGCCGGTGGTGTTTGCCGGCGGGGTCGCCCACAACAGCTGCGTCCGCAGGCTGCTTCATGAACATCTGGGCGACGACCTGGTGGTGGCGCAAAACCCGGATGTGGCGGGGGCTCTGGGCGCCGCTCTGGCGGCGGCGGAAAAGGCACCGGGCCTGCTCCCCAGCGGTCACGGAGAGCGCTGCTGCGGCCCGCTGAACCGCTGTTAGGCTTCGGGCGATGACTTCGTGCTCGGGATCCCCGGCCCAATGCCGCCCCATCATTCCCCAGTGTTTAAGCGGGGCCACGCCACCCATCGCTATTGCTATCGGTATCGCTATCGGTATCGCTCGGTCACTCCCACAGGTTGCGAGCGGCAATGCCGGTGGTGACCGTTAACCAAAACAAAGCGTATCTGAAGCCTGGTGAAATCATTAACAGGAGGTGAATGACCATGGGAAAAATGATGCAGGTGGTGGGGATCGTTGGTTGTTTTCTGTTACTGGGGCAGGACCTGGCCGGGGCCGGCGACTTCGCCGTTTTCGCCGGCAAGGAGGGCGCCATCAAGATTTCCGGCGGCACCGCTCACATTCCGGTGATGCGGGAAGTGGCCGAGCGGATCATGACGCTCAACCCCAAGGTGCGCATCACCATTGCCGGCGGCGGCTCGGGAGTGGGCATCAAGCAGGTGGGCGAAGGTCTGGTGGACATCGGCAATTCCGGGCGCAAACCGACCGCGGAAGAAATCGCGGCCTTCAATCTGAAGCTTTTCCAGTGGGCGCTGGACGGGGTAGCGGTCGTCGTTCATCCCAAGAACCCGGTGAAGGCCCTCGGTTCCGACCAGGTGCGAGCGATTTTTGCCGGTAAGGTGAGCAACTGGAAAGACCTAGGCGGCCCGGACCAGGCCATCCACGTATTCAGCCGCGAAGAGACCAGCGGCACCCGCGAGGTGTTTTGGACCCTGGCTCTCAGCAAGGGTGAAGTCAGCCAGGCGGCCGATGTGGTGCCATCCAACGGCGCCATGAAAACGGCGGTGGCCGGCGATCCCGCCGCTGTCGGCTACATGTCCGTGGGCTATGTGGATCAATCGGTAGCGGCCGTGGTTCTAGATGGCGTGGAACCCTCCATCGACAATGTGCGTCGGGGAATTTACCCGGTGGCCCGCGGTCTTTTCAGCAACACCAAAGGCGAACCGGGGCCGCTGGTGAAGGCCTTCCTGGATCTCCTCTTCGCCCCGGAGGGGCAGGCCATCATCCAGGCCAAGGGCTTCATCCCCACCGGCAAATGAACGTTCGGGAGAGGTTCACGCGCGGGCTGCTGCGGGCCGCGACCCTGATTTGTGCGAGCGCTACGGCAGGGATCCTGCTTTTTATGCTGGTCCTTGCCGTACCGCTCATCGCCTCGACCGGGTTCCGGCAGCTGCTGTTTGGAAACTGGGCGCCGCTCGCCGGCCATTACGGGATTCTTCCCATGATCGCGGCCAGCGCGCTGCTCACGGCGACCGCCTGGGGCCTGTCGTTTCCGATCAGCCTGGGTTGCGCCGCGCTTATTTGTGAACTGGCTCCGCGCCGGTCGGCAATCTGGCTGCACCGGATGATCCAGATGATGACCGGCATCCCCACCGTGGTGTATGGATTTGTCGGCGTGTTCCTGCTGGTTCCGGTGATCCGCGAAACCTTTGCGGCGGGTTCGGGACGCTGTCTGCTCACCGCGACCTTGGTGCTCGCCCTCATGATCACTCCCACCATGGTGCTCTTTTTCGTCGACGCGCTGGAAGCCGTACCGACCGGTTATCGGCTCGCGGCCGCGGCGGCCGGAGCCGATCCCATCGAGCGCCTGCTGTGGGTGATCATCCCCGGCGCCCGCTCGGGCATCGTGGCCGGCAGTCTGCTGGCGTTCGGTCGTGCCCTTGGCGACACCCTGATCGCGCTGATGCTGGCCGGCAACGCCGCCCAATGGCCGGAGGGATTGCTGCAATCGGCGCGGACCCTCACCGCGCATATCGCCCTGGTGATCGCCGCCGATTTTGAGAGTCCTGAATTCCGATCCATCTTTCTTTGCGGCATCGTGCTCTACGCGATCACTTCAGCGACCGCCATGGTCGCCTGGCGGCTGCGCCAGCGCTCATCGGGGGGCCCGCGATGAACCGTTTCGGCATCCGCTCGCTGGTCCTGTGGAGCTGGCTCTCGGGCCTGATCCTGGTGGCCGGAGTGGGATGGGTGATCGGCTTCGTTGTGCTGCATGGGTTCCCGGCCATCGATCTTCGGCTGCTGTTCGGATCGGCCCCGCCCTGGCGTGCGCTGCTGGGGAAGGTTCCAGTGTTCAACGGCCTGTATCCGGCGGTGCTCGGGACCGTGGTGCTGGTGGTCGTGGCGGTGGGGCTTGCGGCCCCCATCGGCATGGCCGCGGGCATCTACCTGGCGGAATTCTCCCGCGGCCGGACCAAGCAGGCGTTGAGCCTGTTTTTCGATGTCCTGGCG
>MNZR01000104.1 GCA_001873705.1 Syntrophobacteraceae bacterium CG2_30_61_12 | reverse complement strand
GCGGCCACCGCGGAATTGAGCGAGGCCCTGAAACACCTGGCGGCGACCGTGAGCCCCCATGGTGAGCAGAACCCGGAGCTGGACAACGCTCAGCGCCGGGCGGTGGAACTCAGCGGTGCCCTGCAATTGATTGCCGCTCGAGAAGAGCCGAATATGATCTACTGGTATGAGCCGTACAGCAAGACCGCCGACTTCGTGCTCCATGCCACCCCGATCGACACGGCCCCCATTTTTCGCCAGGAACTGCTGGCCAAGACCCCGTCGGTCATCCTCACTTCAGCCACCCTGTCGGCCCCGGAGCAGGGCCGGTCGACCTTCACTTTCATCAAGCAACGGCTGGGCTTCGGCGAAGAGAGCAGCGAATGCCTGCTGCCGTCACCGTTCGATTTCGAACATCAGACCCTGCTCTATGTGCCGGACGCCTTTCCGGAACCGCAACACCCGGATTTTTGCCCGCGAATGATTGCGGCGGCGGCCCGCATTATCCAGCAAAGCCGGGGGCGGGCGCTATTTTTGTTCACCAGCTACCGCAACCTGCACGAAGTGGCGGATGGGCTGAGAGAACGGCTGGCCTACCCGCTGCTGGTGCAGGGCGAGCGACCCAAGCGGGCGTTGCTCGGCGAATTCAAAACCACCATTGAATCGGTGCTGCTGGCCACTTATTCGTTTTGGGAAGGCATCGATGTCCCGGGAGAAGCTCTGAGCTGCGTGCTGATCGACAAACTGCCGTTTGAAGTCCCGACCGACCCGATCGTCAAGGCCCGCCTCGATCACCTCGGCCAGGCCGGGAAGAACCCCTTCTACCAGTATCAGGTGCCGCGGGCGGCGATTCATCTCAAGCAGGGCGTCGGCCGCTTGATTCGCAACCAGAACGACCGCGGGGTCGTGGTGATTTTCGATATCCGGCTGTTTTCCAAATCCTATGGCAAGCTGTTCCGACAAACGCTTCCTCCCATGCCGTTAAGCCGCGATCTCGGCGCCGTCGAGCGGTTCTTCCGGACCTCCGTCTAACGCCTTCACCCTCGCCGTCATTCCCGGTCGCAGCCCGATCGGGCGCCGGCTCCGGGCAATCGGGTCTTCATCCGGTGCCAACCGCTGCGATTCTGGCCGTGGTTTTGAACCTTCCCCCTGTTCCTTTTAGAACCGCGGGCTGGTTATAATTTCATTGAGCCGATCCAGTCCCGCGCGGAGCAGGCATGAGCCGCCGGCGAACCGGCGGTCGAAGGCAGCTTTTCGCCCGCCCCGGCGCGGACCGGACCTGCGCTGAAACAGTGCGGTGAAAACGGTCACCGTTGGTCCGAACCACACAGATGCTGGAGGAAGGGGGGGAGACCATGAAAAAACAGATCCTCTTTGCCGTCGACGGGTCATCGAAATGCATGCAGGCCGCAGCCGGCCTGGCACAATTGGTGTGTGACCAGCACGATTACCAGTTCCAGTTGCTGCATTGCTCGCCGCGGCAAACGGCCCTGCGACCGGGAGAACTCTGGGATGCGGACAGGTCCATCGCCTTCGCCAGGAAAGAACAGGATGAACAGGCGGACCAGTTTTTTGCGGCCACCGTATCCGTGTTGCAGGAGAATGGGATCACGGCCGATCGCATCCAAATGGGTATTCAGTACAACAGCACCGACCCCGGTTCAGAAATTCTCGACACCGCCAAGAAACAGCGCATTCAGACCATCGCGGTTGCCCGGCGCGGCCGCACCCAGGCCCAGAGCCTGCTGCTTGGGAGCATTTCCAGCCGGGTGGCTCAGTACGCCGAAAACCGGACCGTGTGGGTGGTGGACGCCCCCCTGAACCGTACCCGGAAGGCGCTGGTCGCCGTGGAAGGAGCGCCCGAATGCCGCGCCCTCACCTACTACGCGGCGGAATGGATCGCGGCCATCCCCGAGCTGCGCTATACCTTGCTCCATTTGCTGCCGCGGGTGCCCCCGACCCTTTGGGATGATGGCCACATCCTCGATCCGGAAGAGGGCCGACGTCGCGAACAGACCCGACAGGACTGGCGCGCCGAATGGACTCGAAAGGTGGAAAAATTCATGGACGAAGCCAGACATGCCCTGATTCATGGCGGGGTCCCGGAAAACCGGATCGAAACCAGGATCGAGAACGTCCACGAGGGCGTGGCGATGGACCTGTTGAGCGAACTGGAACGGGGCCAGTATCAGTTGATGCTGATGGGCAAGCGCAGCTTTCTGCGCAACAAGCCTTTCCTTCTGGGCAGCCATGCCAACAAAATTCTCTTCAATGCCAGGAGCACCATCCTCGGCCTGGTGGATGCGAGTTGAACGGCCGGCATCGCCGACCGCAATCGAGCTTCTCGGCCTGTCCCGACCAGCCGATGGGGGCGAAGATCCTTCCCCCCATCGGCCCAGGCAATGCTCGCGGCACCGGCCGTTCGGCTCCCCCAGGGTCGCTTCACTCAAACCGGGCCCGATAGCGACCATAGCCTTCCCGTTCCAGATCTTCCCTGGGGATGAATCGAAGCGCCGCCGAATTGATGCAGTAGCGCAATCCAGTGGGCGCCGGCCCGTCTGAAAACACATGACCCAGATGGGAATCGCCCTGCTTGCTGCGAACTTCGGTGCGCACCGCGAACAGGCTTCGGTCCTGGTGCTCGATCACCTGCTCGGGTTCCAGGGGGCGACTGAAACTGGGCCAGCCGGTGCCGGAATCGAATTTATCGAGGGAACTGAACAGCGGTTCGCCGGACACGATATCCACATAGATCCCGGCTCGTTTGTTGTCCCAGTATGGGTTCTTGAAGGGCGGCTCGGTGGCGTTCTCCTGGGTCACGGCATATTGGTTCGGGGTGAGTTTCCGGCGGAGCTGTTCGGCCTCAGGCTTGGTGAAGGTCGCCCAGTCCCCGGGTTGCGCCAACTGCTTACCCTGGTCACCCCAGGCCGCATGCAGGAACTGATCACGTCCCGACCCCTGGCGATACCTTTGGTAGCCGGTAGGGTTCTTCTTGAAATAATCCTGGTGGTAATCCTCAGCGGGGTAAAACCGATTGAAGGCCAGGATCTCGGTTGCCAGAGGCCGGCCGAAGCGACCCGAAGCCTCCAGTTCCTGTTTGGATTGCTCCGCCTCCCGCTGTTGCTCCCGAGAATGGTAAAAAATCGCGGATCGATACTGAGACCCTCGATCCACAAACTGCCCGCCCGGGTCCGACGGGTCCACGTGGCGCCAGAACACCTCGAGCAATTGCCGATAGCTCACCCGGTTCGGATCGAAGCGGACCTGGACCGCTTCCACGTGCCCGGTGCCCCCGGCCGATACTTGTTCATAGGTTGGATTGTCACGGTGGCCCCCGGTGTACCCGGAAATCACCTCGATCACCCCGGCCACCTTTTCGAAGTCCGCTTCCACACACCAGAAGCAGCCTCCCGCAAAGGTTGCCACTGCCTCCGTTTGGTTTTCTCCGGCCATAATTTGTTTAGCTCCTGTAGCGATTGGTAAAACCCACTGACCCATCAGCAGTATTCCCGCGATTATGAAAAATCCCGCGCTGCGCATTCCTCTATCCATTTTCCACCTCCCCACGGTTCCAGCCGATCATGAGCTCGGCAAAACCTTCACCGGCATAGCCTGACCCGGAGCCACCCTGCATCTTCATGGCGTTGGGTGAGTATGGTAAAAAGGATAATCATGACCGAGGCAAGGGAACAGGGAAGGGCGGGTTTGCTGGTGCGCGAGCGAGAAAAACTCAAGGCTTGCTTCATCAACAGAGACGAGAAATGCCGGTTGAGGAGCCTAATATCGGGTTGACAGACCATCAGGACGGGGAAAAAGTTCATGCCATTCGTCGAACATGCCGGGGAACCGTCTTCAGGGAACTGGGTCAAGCAACTCTCGCCGATGTTGCTGTTATTCCTATGGATTGGAGCCGGTTGCGCCGTTGGGCCGGACTTCAGGCCCCCCGCGGCGGAAGTCCCGGCGGCATGGTCCGGAGCGGCGCCCGAGCCATCGGCTCAAATTAGCGCGGTGCTGGATGCTCCGGCCGAGGTGGCGCGTTGGTGGCGGAGCTTCAACGATCCGGGGCTGAATTCCCTGGTGGACCGGGGATTGCAAGCCAATCTCGATCTGCGCTTGGCCACCGCCAGGACCCGTCAGGCCCGGGCCGCCCGCGCGGTTGGCGCGGCAGCGCTGTGGCCGACGGTCGATGGGTCGACGGTCTACAGTCGAAGCGGGACGGGAAACTCGGCGGCGAAAACCGGCAGCCGCGGCACTTCGATCGGCTCATCGGCAAGTGCAACCGATCTCTTCCAGGTGGGGCTCGACGCCGCTTGGGAACTGGATCTGTTCGGTGGTAATCGACGCAGCGTCGAAGCCCTCGATGCCGATCTCCAGGCGGCCGTGGAAGACCGGCGGGCGGTGATGGTGAGCCTGGTTTCCGAGGTCGGTCTCAATTACTTCACCCTGCGGGGGCTGCAGCAACAAATCGTCATTGCCGAGGGCAATCTCGCTTCCCAGAAAAAGACCGTGGACATCACCCGGACCCGCTTCGAAACCGGATTCGTGAGCGGTCTCGATGTGGCCAACGCCTCGGCCCAGGCGGCTTCCACCGCGTCGCGCATCCCGGTGCTGGACTCGGCCGCGCGCGAAGCCATTCATACCCTGAGCGTGCTGTTAGGAGCCGAACCCAATGCGCTGCTGGACGAACTCCAGATTGCCGCTCCCATCGCCCCGGTACCGCCCGCGGTACCGGTGGGGCTGCCCTCGGAGCTCCTGCGTCGGCGGCCGGACATCCGCCGCGCCGAAGCCCAGATCCATGCGGCCACGGCGCGGATCGGCGTCGCCACGGCCGACCTTTTCCCCAAGTTTTCCCTGACCGGATCGGTCAACTTTGCCGGCGACACCCTGAGTTCCGCGGCCAACTGGAACAGCCGCGCCTGGTCGTTGGGTCCCGGCGTCCAGTGGCGGATCTTCGATGCCGGCCGGATCCGCTGGAACATCGAGGTGCGGAACGCGCTCCAGGAGCAGGCGGTCTTGACCTATCAGCAGACTGTTCTGACCGCGCTGAAGGAGGTGGAAACCGCTCTGGTCGCCTTTGCCCGCGAGCAGGAACACCGCATGCTGCTGGAAGAGGCCGTGAGGCAAAACTCCAAAGCGGTGCAACTGGCCATGCAACTTTACACGGCCGGTCAGACCGACTTCCTGAATGTGCTTTCGGCTCAGGGCGCCCTGTTCACTTCGGAAGACGCGCTGGTCCAGAGCACGCGCGCGCTTTCCGTCGATCTGCTGGCGCTCTACAAAGCCCTCGGGGGCGGCTGGGAAGGCTGACCGAGGCCGGAGGGCCGGTTCCAGGACGCGATACCGGTGAATTTTGGGACATCTTATCCAATCTAGACGCCCTGGTTGCCTCGTCGAGGACCTCCCAGACCTTTTTTACCTCCGGCGCCAGGTGCCATTCTTCCGGGCGGGTGACGAGTTCCCGCGCGTTTCGGACAAACTGGTGGAAGTGCACCGTGCAGCCACGGTATTCCTGGTCATCGCCGTTCCAGCGAACGAAGTTGCCGGGAAACACCCCGGCGATCTTCCAGCCGCCCTGGAGGCACCACCTTTGAGTGATGTCATGCCAGGTTTCACAGAAGGTGGCGAAGTACTCGGCGCCGGTGCCGGCGGCGATTTTTATCACGAACCGACGTAGTTCGGCCGTCAGATTCTTCAAGCGAAAATCGGGCAGGGTGGCCACCAGGGAAAATTCCACCTGGAGGTTTCTTTCGAACTTGGCGAGCACCGAAGCGCCGAGGACTTCCCCGGTTGCCACCTCCTCCAGCACGCTCATGCAATAAACGCTGGCGGCCGCGTCCTCCTCCCAGCGGTCCCAAAGGGCCACCCAGCCAGGGTAGAGGTCGGGGTCCAGCAGGAATTCATGAGGCGACCCATGGAGTTCCGGGTATCCTAGACGCCACGGCCGCGCCGCCGCTTCAACCAGATCCCGCCTGAGCACCGTCACCCGGTATTTCCCGGCGGTCGGCAAGACCGGATCCAGCCTCGGCCAAACGATCCTCTTTTCGGTGACGGGCCGCGTCCGGCAGCTGGTCGCCATCTTCCGGTAGGGTCGGCTCTCTTGCATGGAAACAGCCATGGTCGCACCTCCTCCAAACCATTTGTGTCAGTGAACACCTTGCTCGATCAAACGCTCAAGCCGGGCCGAGACCCGGCTGGTGGTCAGCTCGGATTTCCTCACCATCCTTACATGCCAACGGCCCGTGGTAGCCAAAGCAATGGGAGACATCAGCCATGCCGATGAGTACCATGGCATCAAATGAATGGTAAACCAGGACGGCCAAAGCGAACTCTAATGAAAGGAGTAAAGGTTGGAATCAAGAACAAAGGATCGCAATCTCACAAAAAAGGCCGCAAACGACCAAAGTATGAGGCGCCTTGTCCTGAACATCCTGAAGCAACAGGAGATATTGAACAAAGTGATATACATGCAGATCACGTCGAAGGACAAAATGCTGCATTGCTACGGAAATGCTCCGCTTTCAGAAGAAAAACTAACACATCCGCCAAGTCAGAAGGAGGTCTGCAACGAGCCCTGAATGTCTATTGGGCGGTTCACAATTTCCCGCGGGTTCATCATACAACAAAGGAGGTTCCTGCTGTGTCCTTGGGTGTGCTTGAGTCACGGATCTCGTGGCGAGACCTTCTTTATCTCCAACTATCGTAACTGGTTGGTTGGTGATGAGAAACTGTTTCCATGAAACTGAAGCAGTGCCGTTGACCCCGAAGTTCCTGGTGGAAGCCAATGTGAAATGGGTCAACTGGTCCAACGCCAACGGCTACGATGACTTCGACTGGGACGACCAGTGGGTGTTCGCGGTCGGCGGCCAGTACGCTCTCACTTCCAAGCTGAAGCTCCGCGCCGGTTACAACTACGCCAAGAACCCGGTGAACGAGCACGACGGATTCAACGGCATGCAGATGACCAGCGTCCAGGGCAAATCGCTCCCCGGCTACTATTGTGAAACCTTCCGCATCATCGGTTTTCCGGCCATCGCCGAACACCACCTGACGCTCGGCGTCGGCTACGCCTTCACCCCGAAGTTTGAAATCAACCTCGGCTACATGCACGCCTTCGGCAACACCATCACGGAAAGCGGCACCGATTTAACCGGTCGTCCGGTCACGCTGGAATCGGAACTGAGCGAAAATAGTTTGGATTTCTGGGTGACCTGGCGGTTTTAGGCGTGAGTCGTGAGTCGTGAATCGGTATCGGTATCGGCATCGGCATCGGTATCGGGCATCGGGACGCGGCAAGCCTAATCGGGGCATGGTTCAGACTTCCCTTGTTCTTGGGTAACGGGTGCCGCCGTCATTGCTGGTAGTGCCATGCGGGAGTGCCGATACCGGTAGGGATAGCGATGGCGACCCCGATAGCGATTCCGATACCGACCCCGATAGCGACCCCGATACCGATACCGAAATGAGGAGGGTGGGGCGGATCATTCGCTCTGGGTGTCCTGGCGGTGCAGAAAGCAGCGCACCCAGTGGTGGGGTTGCTGCTCTTTGAAGGCCGGGATCTGGTCCCGGCAGATCGGCATGACCCGCGGGCAGCGCGGGTGGAAGTGGCAGCCGGTCGGGGGCGAAAGAGGACTCGGCAGGTCCCCGGCAAGATGCTCGCGCTGTTTCGGGCTGTCCGGATCGGGCTTCGGGGCCGCCGCCAGCAGCGCCTGGGTGTAAGGGTGGAGCGGTTGGGAGTAAAGTTGTTGTTTCGCCGCCAATTCCACCAGTCGGCCCAGGTACATGACCGCTACCCGGTCGCTGATATGGCGCACCACCGAAAGATCGTGGGACACGAACAGATAGGTCAGTTGAAACTGATCCTGGAGATCCATCAGCAGGTTCAGCACCTGGGCCTGGATCGAGACATCCAGGGCCGATACCGGCTCATCGCAGATGATCAGGTCCGGGTTCAGCGCCAGGGCTCGCGCCACCCCGATCCGTTGCCTCTGACCACCGCTGAATTCATGCGGATAACGGTTGATCTGTTCCGGCCTGAGCCCCACCAGGTCCATCAGTTCGCGCACCCGTTCCCGGCGTTCGGCGGGGCTTCCGACCCGGTGAATCACCAGCCCTTCACCGATGATGCGGCCGATGGTCTGGCGCGGATTGAGCGATGAATAGGGGTCCTGGAAAATGATCTGGAGCCGCTTTCGAAGCGGCCGCATGGCTCGCGCCGAGAGCTTCAAAACATTCTGCCCATCGAATTCCACGGTCCCCGCGGTGGGCGGTTCGAGCCGCAGAATGAGCCGCCCGAGAGTCGATTTGCCGCAGCCCGATTCGCCCACCAGGCCCAGCGTTTCTCCGCGCCGGATGGCCAGATCGATGCCGTCCACCGCCTTCACCGTCCCCACCTGGCGGCGGAACACGCCGCCGGTCATCGGATAGTATTTTTTCAAGCCTTCGAGCACCACCAGATCGTTCGCCATCGAGCCTTGAACCACCTTCATGCCTCCTCGTGGAGCCAGCAGCGGACCGGGTGCCCTCCGGCGGGGGTCGCCAGTTCCGGTTCCCGTTCGAAACAGGGCGCGAACGCATGCCGGCAACGGTCGTGGAACTTGCACCCGGGCGGCAGCGCGACCAGACTCGGCACCACTCCGGGGATGGTTTCCAGGCGCCGGCGCGCTTCATCTCCGGCCAGACTGGGGATGGAGCGCATCAAGCCGCGCGTGTACGGGTGCAGCGGCGCATGGAACAATTCCCGCACCGGGGCCGCTTCCACCACTCGACCGGCGTACATCACCACCACCTGCCGGGCGGTTTCCGCCACCACCCCCAGGTCATGGGTGATCAGCAGCACCGCGGTACCGGTGGTGGCGCTGAGTTGCTCCATCAGTTCCAGGATCTGGGCCTGAATGGTCACATCGAGCGCGGTGGTGGGTTCGTCGGCGATGATGAGGCGCGGGTTGCAGGCCAGTGCCATGGCGATCATCACCCGCTGGCGCATGCCGCCGCTCATCTGGTGCGGATAATCGGCGATGCGGCTCTGCGGCGACGGGATCCCCACCTGCTGGAGCAGGTCCACCGAACGCGCCAGGGCTTCCTTTTTGGACAATTTTTCGTGAAGCTCGAGCACTTCGGCGATTTGATCCCCGATCCGAAACACCGGATTGAGCGAGGTCATGGGTTCCTGGAAGATCATGGAAATCTGATTGCCGCGGATCCTGCGCATTTCGTGTTCCGGGATCGCCACCAGATCCTTGCCTGCGAACAGGATCCGGCCGCCGACGATTTTGCCCGGCGGCTGCGGAATGAGCCGCATGATGGACAGCGCGGTCACGCTCTTGCCGCATCCCGATTCGCCGACGATGCCGAGGGTTTGCCCGGCTTCCAGTTGGAAGCTGACCCGATCGACGGCGCGCACCACGCCGCGTTCGGTGATGAAGTGGGTTTCGAGCTGGTCCACGATGAGCAAGGGTTGCGCCATGCGGGTAGTTCCTTGTGCGGGGCGAATCGGGATGCCGGCGGCCGCTAGTCGCGGAGCCTGGGATCGAGCGCATCTCTCAGGCCGTCGCCCAGAAGATTGAAGCCGAGTACGGCAAACAGAATCATCAGGCCGGGAAAGGTCACCGCCCACCAGGCCCGGAGAATCAGCGCCCGGCCGTTGGCCAGCATGGCGCCCCATTCCGGGGTCGGCGGCTGGGCGCCGAGGCCGAGGAAACTCAAGGCCGCCGCTTCCAAAATGGCGGACGCAAATCCGAGCGTGGTCTGAACGATGAGCGGCGCGAGACAATTGGGCAGGATGTGGTGAAAGATCAGGCGGCCGTCACCGGCGCCCAGGGCTCGCGCGCCCTGCACGTAGTCCTTGCCGTATTCTTCCAGCACCGAACCGCGCACGATCCGGGCATAGCGCGGAATGCTGACCACGCCGATGGCGAGCATGGCGTTTCTCAAGCTCGGCCCGAGAAAAGCCACGATGACGATGGCCAGTAGAATGCTCGGGAAGGCCAGCAGCAGGTCCATGAACCGCATGATGAGATTGTCCAGGCGGCCACCGTAGAAGCCCGCGACCGCTCCGGCGAAGGTGCCGAAAAAGAGCGAAATGGTGACCGAAACCAGACCCACCAGCATGGAAATGCGCGAGCCGTAGATGATCCGACTGAGCAGATCGCGACCGAAATCGTCGGTTCCCAGCAGGTGATCGAAGCTCCCCGCCGGGTCCCAGAACGGCGGTTTCAGTTTGGCGTAAAGCGCCTGCGCCAGGGGATCGCGCGGCGCCAGCCAGGGCGCCAGCAGGGCCATCAAGAGAAACACCGTGATGATGATGAGGCCGGCCACCGCGGTGCGGTTGCGGACCAGGCGCCCGATCCCTTCCCGGAAGGGACTGCGCGGTTTCGGCGGCAAAGCGGCGCGGGCGGCCACCGCGGCGGGAGAGGCAACGGGATCGGGGGCGGAACGGTCGGCGCGGACCTTCATTCAGTTCACCTTGATGCGCGGGTTGACCCAGGCGTAGAGCACGTCCACGATCATATTAATGGAGACGAAAGTGGTCGCCACCAGCATGGTGCCGCCCTGGACCGCATTGAAATCGCGGGCGTAAACCGCGTTCAGGAGCCACAGCCCGATGCCCGGCCAGGCGAAGATGGTTTCGGTTAAAATCGCGCCGCCCAGCAGGATCCCGAACTGCAAGCCGATCACCGTGATCACCGGAATCAAGGCGTTTTTCAGCGCGTGCTTGTAATGCACCGCGAACCTTGACAGACCCTTGGCCCGTGCGGTGCGGATGTAATCCTGGCGGAGCACTTCGAGCATGCTGGAACGGGTGATCCGGGCGATGATCGCCATCGGGATGGTGCTCAGGGTAAAGGCCGGCAGCACCAGGTGCCAGAGCACGTCGCGCAGCGCCTTCCAGTCCCCGGCCAGCACACTGTCGAGCAGGTAAAAATGGGTCACCGATTGCAGCTGGATGTTGTAGCTCATGCGCCCGGACAGGGGCAGCCAGCCGAGATTCACCGAAAAGATGATCATCAGCACCAGGCCCAGCCAAAAGATCGGCATGGATACCCCCACCAGGGACAGGATCATGCTGGCGTAATCGAACAGGGAATACTGGCGGGTGGCTGAGATGATTCCGGCCAGCATGCCGAGGGTGACCGCGAACAGCATGGCCATCAGCGATAGTTCGATGGTGGCCGGGAACCGTTCGGCAATTTCCACCGTGATCTTTTCATTGGTGCGCAGCGCCCGCCCCAGGTCGCCTCGGACCAGCCGCGAGAGGAACATCCCGTATTGGATGTAGAGCGGCTGATCGAGCCCCAGTTGTTGGCGCAGATCCTGGATGGCCTGTTCGGAAGCCCGTTCGCCCAGCATCATTTCAGCCGGATCTCCGGGCACCAGTTGGACCATGAGAAACACCAGTAGCGAGATCCCAAGCACGGTGGGGATCAGCGAAAGCAGGCGGTGGAGAATGAATCGTGACACGCTTCAGCCTCGGGTCGGACCGGCGGTGGGAGCGGACGTGGCGCTCCGGCGCCAACGATTTGCCTGGCGTTGTCATCGGTTGGGGCGTGGGGCCAACCCACGGCAGGGACCGGACTCAGGCGCCAGGCAATAAACCGTTGTTCAGGATTTGGTGTCCTTACTCGTGAAGGCTCAAAAGCTTCATTTCCGCGCGGAGACGCAGAGACGCGGAGGTTGATTGCAGGGGTCTTCGCTGCGCTCTCCGCGCCTCCGCGCGAATCCAAAACGTAACTTCTCAAGCTCAACAGGTATAACATAACTCCCGTCATCCCCGCGGTGTTTAAGCGGGAATCCAGGCCGGTGTTCATTTCTGGATTCCCGCTACAAGCATGCGGGAACGTCGATGTAAGGGCGGCGGCGGATGCTCTATTTTTGCCTCGCGCCTTATTCCACCCACACCTGATGGAGCCGAACGCTCGCCGTCGGGTGCAGCTTGAAATTCCGCACCCGGGTTTTCATCGGCCACACCGCCAGGGAATGAGCGATATTGATCAGCGGCACTTCCTCGTGGATCAGTTCCTGGGCGTGGCGGTAGAGTTTGATCCGTTCGTCCTTGCCGGCGGCCTGTTTGGCTTTCTGCATGGTGGCGTGGTAGTCCTCGTTCTTCCATTGGGTGCGCACGTTGGGATCAGCCAGGCCATCGAGCAGCACCGCCAGGAAGTTGTCCGGGTCGCCGTTATCACCGGTCCAGCCCAACTGGAACAGATCCATGGTCGGGTCCTGGGTGCGTTGCTTCTTGAGATAGGTGCCCCATTCGAAGGTCACCAGTTCGACGTCGACCCCGACTTTCTTGAGGTCCGCCTGGATCGCTTCGCCCACCTTCATGCCGTTGGGGTTATAGGGGCGCGGCACCGGCATGCTCCACAGCGTGATCTTGTCCTGGCCGGCGGCTTTGAGCAGATCGAAGAACTTGGCTTCGGTCAGGAGCTGTTTGGCCTTTTCCGGGTCGTACGGGTAGTCCTTGATATCGTCGTTGTAGCTCCACATGGTCGGAGGAATGGTGTTTTTCGCCACCTGGCCCAGACCGTAGTAAATGTTATCGACGATCGCCTTCTTGTTGACGGCGTAAGCAAAGGCCTGGCGCACCCGGACGTCCTGCCACAGCGGTTTGGTGTGGTTGAAGCCGACGTAGCCGATGTTCATCCCCGGTTGGCTCACCAGCTTCATGGACGAATCCTTCTTGGCCAGATCGATGTCTTCCGGGTTGGGGAACTGGCAGACGTCGATGTTGCCGGTCTTCAGTTCGAGAAACCGCACCGAGTTGTCCGGAATCGAGCGGAAGATCGCCTGATCCAGGTAGGGCCGGCCGCCCCAATAATCCTTGCTGGCTTCCAGAATGATGCGATCGTCCTTCACCCATTTAACGAACTTGAAGGGACCGGTGCCCACCGGGTTGCTCTTGAAATCCGGTCCCAGCTTGGTCACCGCGGTGGGGCTCACGATCGCGGCGAAATCCATGCCCATGTTGGCGATGAACGGAGCTTCCGGGCGTTTCAGCTTGAACACCACGGTGGCGGCGTCCGTCGCTTCAATCCCCTCGACGATTTTATCCATTTCCATGCTCAGCCAGTATTCGGCCGGCGGCTGTTCCTTGGGGAATTCCCAGGTGGCCTTGAAGAACTTGACTTTCTTTTCCTTCATCTGGCGGCCCAGGGAAAACACCACGGCATCGGCGTCGAAATCGGTGCCGTCATGGAATTTCACCCCCTTGCGCAGATGAAAGGTATAGATCAGGCCATCCGGGGAAATGTCCCAGGAAGTGGCCAGGCCCGGTACAATGTCGGTGGTTTCGTCGGCGTACAGCACCAGTTCATCGAACACGTTGTCGGCGATCATGAACGAATTGCCGTCGGTTTCAAACGCCGGGTCCAGACCCACGGAATCGCCGCCGCGCCCGAACACCAGGGTGCCCCCGGTCTTCGGCGTAGCCGCCAGCACCGATCCGGTCAGGGCCAGTGAAACCGCCAAAAACACCCATGCCAGTTTCTTTCCCATGAATAGCCTCCTTGGTTGGATTGAACGATTCGTGACGCTTGCCTTACCCTTGCCAATGATCCAATGGCGGGAAAACATCAATGAATATGGGCAGTATCAACAGGTACCAGAAAAAGCCGGGGTTGTCAAAAACCAGGCAACCTTGTTTGACATAAATTAACCTGCCGCTGAAGGGAGCACGGAAGGGTGCAATTCAAACCGTTCCGAGATAGCGCTCCCGTTCCAGGGCTAATGCCGCATTGGAGCATCAGTTGAGGTCTTGGCCCGAGTGCGTTCGTAGTGCGTCCCGTCAGGGCGTTCAACGCCTACCGGTCTGCCGTGGACCGAGCTTTCGGATACGCTGTCAACGCCTGACGGCGCCACTACCAGCCCAAACACCTTGGATTGCGCCCGGCGCGCAAGCGCGGCTTGCTTCCTGAGATATCAGGAAGTAAAATACCCGCTCAGGTGGCTTCCCAGAGCCCGGGGAATTGAAACCTCGCAGCGGAACGCGTGCCTCGATGAGGATGAGCTGGAATTTTGCCGGCGCCGGCAGCGGGCACTGAAACATTCGTATAATAATGGATCGATATCGGTAAAGCAATTGTCCAGGAGCTGATCATGGCCAGAAACCAGACGCCGCAACCCAATCCCTTGAAGGATATCATGAATCGCTTGAAGCAGCGGGTCGAAGGCGCGGACGGCCCCGATCCGTCCAAGCGCAAGATGCACTTTTCGCTCTGGTATTTCCTTCTGGCCATGCTGATGATTTCCTGGCTCCAGGGGCATCTGTTCGAACAGCAACTGGAAAAGCTCCCCTACTCACAGTTCAAGCAGATGGTGCGAGACCACCAGGTGGAGAGCGTGGTTCTGGAACCGGACCGGATCCGCGGCGAATTCAAGCAGGAGGGGAAAGACAAGCGCGCCTTTGTCACCGTTCGGGTGGAAGATCCGGACCTGGTGCGCACCCTGGACGAGAAGGAAGTGAAGTACACCGGCCTTCAGGAAAACAAGTGGGTGGTTCTGGTGTTGTCCTGGTTGATGCCGATGGCCCTGCTCATCCTGTTTTGGAGCTTTCTCATTCGGCGCATGGGCGGCGGCGCGCAAGGGGTGCTGTCGGTGGGCAAGGCTCGGGTCAAGATTTACGCCGAACGAGAAGTGGGGGTGGGCTTCGATGATGTGGCCGGAATCGACGAGGCCAAGGCCGAACTCCAGGAGATTGTGGAATTTCTGAAATTTCCGGAAAAATTCCAGAAACTGGGCGGCAAGATCCCCAAGGGCGTGCTCCTGGTGGGCGCTCCCGGTACCGGCAAGACGCTGCTTGCCAAGGCGGTGGCTGGCGAAGCCGGGGTGCCCTTTTTCAGCATGAGCGGCTCCGATTTCGTCGAGATGTTTGTCGGGGTGGGCGCCGCTCGGGTCCGGGATCTCTTTGGCCAGGCCAAGCAGAATGCGCCCTGCATCATCTTTCTCGATGAACTGGACGCGCTGGGTAAGGCCCGCGGTCTCAACCCCATGGGCGGTCATGACGAACGCGAACAGACCCTCAATCAGTTGCTGGTGGAAATGGACGGCTTCGAAGCCAACTCCGGGGTGATCATCATGGCGGCCACCAATCGGCCCGAGATCCTCGATCCGGCGCTGCTCCGGGCCGGGCGCTTCGATCGCCATGTGGCCATTGATCGGCCGGACATCCGTGGGCGCGAGGCGATTCTCAAGATTCACAGCCGCTCGGTGAAGCTGGTCGCGGACCTGGACTTGCAGAAAATCGCCGCCATGACCCCGGGATTCGTCGGCGCCGACCTCGCCAATCTGGTGAATGAAGCGGCGCTGCTGGCGGCGCGGCGGGGCCGCGAGGATGTCGGCTTGAGCGAGTTTCAGGAAGCCATCGATCGGATCATCGGCGGTCTGGAAAAGAAGAACCGGGCCATCAATCCCAAGGAAAAACGCATTGTGGCCTATCACGAAGCCGGCCATGCCCTGGTCGCCATGAGTGTCGCCAACGCCGATCCGGTCAACAAGATCACCATCATTCCAAGGGGCATCGCCGCGCTCGGCTACACCCAACAACTGCCGACCGAAGACCGCTACCTGATGACCCGGGAAGAACTGCTGGACCGGCTGCAGGTGCTCCTGGGCGGCCGGGTGGCCGAGGAAATCGTGTTCGAGGACAGTTCCACCGGCGCTCAGAACGATCTCCAGCGGGCCACCGATATCGCCCGCAGCATGGTGATGGAATACGGCATGAGCAGCCGGCTGGGGCTGCTCACCTACACCCGCGAACCGCGTTCCCCCTATCTACAAACCGGCGCCACCGGCGCTCGCGAGTTCAGTGAACAGACCCAGCAGCAGATCGACGAGGAAATGGGTGAATTGATCGGCCAGGCGCATCAGCGGGTGCGCTTCATCCTGCTGGAAAAGCGCGAGCACCTGAACCGTCTGGCGGAGATTTTGCTCGAGCGCGAAGTGCTTGACGGGGAAGAACTGAAGGCCTTTACCGCCGCGGTCCGGGCCGACGCCGGCGGGGTCGGCGGCAGCGGCGGTCCCATGCATCAGCATAAAGATATATGAAAATTGATCACCTAGTTGATGCAATCCGGAAGAATTTCGTGCGGATCAGTGACCATGCCGACGAAGAGTCAGAATCCGATGAGCTTTCCTTTGACGAGATCTATTACTCGGTTCTGCATGGAGAGATCATTGAAGATTATCCGGATGACAGGCCGTACCCAAGCTGTTTAATCCACGGTATGACTTCCAGTGGCGATCCTGTCCATTCCGTTTGGGCTTATAATGAACAAATCCAGTGGGCGGTGCTGGTTACGGTGTATCGGCCCAATCCGGATCGATGGATCGATTGGCGTGAGAGGAAGAGATCATGATGCCGTTTGAAAAGTGTCCCGTCTGTGGTGGCGAGATGGTGGGGAAGGAAGTGGAGAAACTGCTTCGTGGCGGGGTCAATACCGCAATCCTGAGAGTCCCGGCGGAAGTGTGTTTGCGGTGTGGCGAACGATTGTATTCACAAGATGTGGTCAGATGCTTCGAACGAATCAGAGCCAAGCTGAAGCGCCACGATACTAAAGACTTTCAGCCCATGGGACAAGCCTTCAAGGTCACCAACTGTGGTCTTGAGAGCAGCGCATAGCTCCGAACACGATGTTGCCGCCTGCCGGTTGGCCGCTCTTGTTGCCGCAACCAGACATTCAAACGGACACCGGACCAACTGCTAGGTATCGCCTGAAATTCCCAACCGGCGCTGCTCTATTCAGTGCTTTGCCAGCCGATGGTTTGAGCTTTTTGACCGGATCAACACGATCACCCGGACCTTCATGAATCCGGCCTTGATCATCGTTTCGGCCGATTTGAATAAAGATCAACCACGGAGGTCCCAGAGTCAAGTGGCTCTTTTTGCCTCGCCTCCAGGTCGCTGTTGCCAGGCCGACGCGAGGTTTGGACGGCGGGCGGGAGTGCCCCCGAGCATCCCGGCAATGCTGATATCTTCGTCAAGGTCCGGCCAGTGGATCCCGATCCCGTCTCCAATGATTTCGAACTTCCGCCGTTGCTCAGGGCTTGCTTCCGACAGCCTCCATGACCAGACGAGCGGTACGCTCAGGGTTCGCCCGTCCGCGAGTCGCGCCGTGATTTCGTCTTCCGTCACGACAACGCTCACTACGCGGGGGTCAATGGTATCCACCGCAATGCTCATTCCATGCCTCCCCTATTTCTTGCATCTCTTGTCTTATGATCTGACGAATTTCCCTGAGTTCTTTCGGGGAAAATCCATGGTTCCTGCTCAAAGACAAGGGCTCTAACCAAAATTTGCAGACACGCCTGCCACGCTGAACATGCACGTGTTTGGGCTCATTACAGTCAAAACTGAAGAAGAAGAACCGATAAGGGCCGGCGATGTTCTTGATTGTGGGCACTGAGCGCGAACCCTCGCGGAAATTGTGTTCGTCATGATCTATTTAACGGGGCATCCGTGAGCGATTGACGGATCAGCCGCCACAGGGTGCGCACGCCGAAGCCCGAGGCGCCCTTGGGGATGCCCGGCAGCTCGCGGTCGGTCCAGGCCGGTCCGGCGATATCCAGATGGACCCAGGGGATGCGATCGGGAACGAATTGTTTCAGAAACACCCCGCCGATGATGCTTCCGGCCTTGCGTTCGCCCACGTTCTTGAAGTCGGCGGCATCGCTCTTGAGGTCTTCGAAGTAAAAATCCCACAAGGGCAGGGGCCAAAATTTTTCCCCCACGGCAGATCCCAATTCGGCCACCTGTTTCACCAGGTCGTCGCGGTTGCCCATCACTCCCGCCACCCGTTCCCCCAGGGCCACGACGCAGGCCCCGGTCAGGGTGGCGAGATCGATGATCGCGGCCGGTTCGAAGCGCAGCGCATAAGTGAGGGCATCGCAGAGGATCATGCGGCCTTCGGCGTCGGTGCTGATCACTTCGATGGTTTGCCCGGACAGCGAGCGGATGATATCCCCCGGCTTGTAGGCCTTGCCGTCGGGCATGTTTTCGGTGCAGGGCATGATCCCGATGATGCGCCGATCCGGCCGCAGTCGGCCGATGACGTGGAAGGTCCCGAGCACCGCCGCGGCCCCGGCCATGTCCATCTTCATGGCTTCCAGCTTGGCGCTGGGTTTGAGTGAAATGCCGCCGCTATCAAAGGTGATGCCCTTACCCACCAGCACCAGGGGGGGATCGGCGGCCCGGGCCGAGGGGGCGTATTCGAGGATGATGCAGCAGGCCGGTTCGCGACTGCCGCGAGCGACCGCGGCAAAGGCCCCCATGCCCAGGGCTTCGGCCTGTTCACGATCGATCACTTCCAGTCGGAACCCATAAGTATCGGCGAGATCCTGGGCGCGGGCGCGGAGATACGAGGGGGTCACCTGGTTGGATGGGCCGCTCACCAGATCACGCGCCAGTTCCACTCCCGCCACTTCCGCCGGAAGATCCCGGAGCGCTTCGGCGTCGGCGGGTTCCAGCGGGGCCTCGCCGCACAGCACCAGGGTGGGTTGGCGGCCGGTTTCGGCTTCGTCCCGGTCGCGGGTCTGGTGTTCCCGGTAGCGGTAAAGGGCGAGCGAACCCGCCGCCAGTCCCTCGTCCAGGGCCGCCGCCGGTGTCGCCGGCAGGCCTTGGAACAGGGGGAAAGCCAGCGCCAGCCGTTCGATTTTCAGTTCGCGGGCAGTTTTGAAGGCCGCGCTCAGGGCTTCGCGCCAGCGGTCGAGGTCCCATTGTTCGAATTTCCCCAGCCCCACCAGAATGGCGCGGGGAATGGACCAGCTTCGGGGCCCGTAGGCGACCATCACCTGTTTCGCGCGGCCGCTGAAATCATCGACCGCCGGGCACAGCGCCAGCCAGGGCAGAGCGGCGTTCAGACCGGCAACGAATGGGGGGCGTTCGCCGGCAGCGGCTTCAAACGCCGCCAGCACCAGGGCGTCGGCCCGCCAGGTCGAGGCCGGCCCGATTTGGGTTTCGATCTGCATCGCAAGGATCCTTTCATTGCAAGAGCCAGTGGCCGTGGGCGCCGGTTCAACCCAGCGGCACCAGTTCGGTGGTGCCGGTTTCACCGTCGAAATAAAGCATCCGGTCGGCGTAGGCGGGCGCCCGACCGCACAGCAGCCGGGTGGCTTCCATGGCTTCCATGCTGCCGATCACGGCGGCTGCCGACCCGAGCACCCCGAGCGCCGATTCGGCCGGATCGCGCGCGCGGCGGGACCCGTAAATCGAATCCAGACCGACCGCCGAATCCGGCAGCAGGGTCACGATTTGCCCCCACCAGCCGGCCACCGCGCCATGGACAAACGGCACCCGCTGGTCGCGGGCCGCCCGAGCCGCGAGCAACCGGTCGGGGATGTTGTCGAACGCGTCCACCACCAGATCGCAGTCGGCCAGCAGGGCGGAAACATTGGCTGCGGTGATGAACTCCCGGCGCGCTTCGAGTTCACAAAAGGGATTGATCCGTTTCAGTTGCTCTCGGGCCGCATCCGTCTTGGCCTGATCGAGGCGGGTGGTGTCCGCGAACCACTGGCGATTGAGGTTGGAAGCGGCGAATCGATCGCCGTCGGCAAAGCGCAGGCGGCCGACGCCGAGTCGGGCGAGGAGCGTGAGGATGGTGCCGCCGAGACCGCCGCAACCGCAGACGACCACGCGGGCGGAACAGATCCGCGCCTGTTCGGCGAAGCTGATGGCGGTCAAGTTCTTGTCATAGCGTGCCGGCAGGACCCCTTGAGCCAGGGCCAGCCGCTGGGCTTGCCAGGGCGGGCGGGCGGCGCTTTGGGCGCATGCGAGCAGCGCCCGGTCATCGATCAGGGGATAACGCCCGGCACCGCCGCCGGCGCCCTTCAGGCAGAGGTCAAAATCCATTGGGGGTTCTCCCAACAGCGTGACCGGCCCCATGGCGAGGACCGCATTCCCGGGGTGGCGGGGCGTCCGGGCAACCGTGCCGCTTGGTCAGATCCGCCGCCGTTTCTTCAATTTCGGCACAATCCGAACCGCGGCCAGGACCAGGAGGAGCACCGCCAGCACGCCCCCGACAATCATCGCCAGCCACTTCCAGTCGATGGCGTGGATGCGGGCCACGGTGTGCCAGATTCGCTTCAGCAGGCCGGCTTGTTCGATCGCGGTGGCGGCCACCAGGGGCACGGTGTTCTTCAATTCGTTGCCGACAAAAACCTTGACCGAGCCCAGCGGTTGCCCGGCAGCGATGGGAGCGACGGCATCCCGAGGCGCGTCCACTTCGATGTGGGCTTGGTCTTTCTGGGCCGCCGGAACCAGGATCCGGATCGGCACCTCCGGGCGCAGATCACAGTAATCGGCTTTGCCCTTCCAGACCGCTACCGTGGCCACCGGTTTGGATTCCGGAACCGGTTCCACCAGGGCGAAATTGCGGAAGCCCCAATTGAGCAGTTTGGTGCATTCGGCTTCCCGGATGCTGGGTTTGCTGGCTCCCATCACCACCGCCAGCAGTCGCATGTTATCGCGTTTGGCGGTGGCCGCCAGATGGTAGCCGGCATTCTCGACGTAGCCGGTCTTCAGGCCGTCCACCGAGCTGTCCTTGGCCAGGAGTCGATTGCGGTTGCGCTGGGTGATGTTGTTGTAGGTGTATTCCTGCATCGAATGAAACCGCAGCGCTTCCGGAAAACGATTGAGATAGGCGGTGGCCAGCCTGGTCATGTCGCCCGCGCTGGTCACCTGGCCGGCCGCCGGCAGCCCGTGGGGATTGAGGAAGCGGCTCCCGTTCATCCCCAGTTCCCGCGCTTTTTTGTTCATGGCAGCCACGAACGCTTCGGTGGAACCGTACAGATGTTCGGCCGCGGCGATGCAGGCATCGTTTCCGGAAACCACGGCAATGCCCTTGATCAGTTCTTCCAGCGGCACCTGGCTGTTGACCCCCACAAACATCTTGGACCCGCCGGTGCGCCAGGCGGTTTCGCTGACCCATACCGGGTCGGCCAGGTGGATCGTGTTGTTCCGCAGGCCTTCGAAGACCAGGTACAGGGTGAGGATTTTGGTGAAGGAAGCGGGTTCAATCACCTGATCCGGGGCCTGGCTGAACAGGGTGGTGCCGGTGTCCACCTCCACCAGCACCGCGGCGCGCGAGTTGATGTGCATCTGCGCCGAATCGGTCGGTTGCGTCTGGGCGTAGGCGGCGGCCACCAGCCATATCCAGAGCAGAGCCAGGGCGGACACGGTTTTAAGTTTCGGCATGAGCAATCTCCACTGCTGCTATGCTTTGCGCGGGCTCAACCAGAACTTGTTGACGGGATCGACACGACACGCTGAACCATCATCCGTTCTGTCAATCCGGTCAATCAGAACTCTTCCACAACCGCGCAATTTACGCTCCCGTAACGGGTGGCACCAGGTCCCAGCGCATCGGCCGGATCGGATTCACAAAAGACTCCGGGGATGAGAAGCTCATCCCCGGCGGTCGAACACGGTCCGGATCCGATCACCTGGTCACGGCTGACCGCGCCCCCGCCGCCGGCCTTACAGCTCGGGCAACCAGCCGTCTTCGTCGGTGAATTCACTGACGGGACGGCGTCCCTGCATATATTCCAACTTGTTCAGGCCGTCAACCAGGGCCTTGGCGCTGGCCAGCACGACGTCGGTATCCACCGCCCGGCCCTGGACCATGCAGCCCTGGTCTTCCAAGCGCACGCAGACTTCGCCCTGAGCTTCGGTGCCCGCGGTGACCGCGCTCACTTCATAGCGCACCAGCTTGGGCGAGCGGTTGACCATCTTGAAAATGGTTTTGAACGCGGCATCCACCGGGCCACGTCCGAACCCGGCATCCTGGAGGTTGACCCCGTCCACTTCCAGTTGCACGGTGGCGTTCGGGACCGCGATGCTGCCGGCCGAGACATTGAGGTAGCGCAGCCGGTAGCGGCCGAGGTTCGGGTCCACGTGATCGTTCAAGAGCAGTTCGAGATCGCTGTCGGCAACCAGTTCACGTTCTTCAGCCAGTTCCAGAAAGCGCTGGTAACCCGCCTCCAGCCCGGTTTGGTCCAGCGGGTAGCCGAGTTCGGCGGCGCGTTCGCTGAATTGATCGAGACTCGCGGCGGCGGCCAGCGCGTCTCCGTCCTCATCGCAGCCGAGTTCCTTCGGTTCGATGAACCGGTACGGCGGGGGGCCCACCGCGTCCGCCAGTTGCGGCACCAGGGGATCGAACAGGAAGGCGTTGCTGCCCACCACCGGTTTGTTCGGCTGCAGGGTGTTTCCGGTCAGGCGCCGGACCAGCCGCGATGCGGGGCAGATATGCTTCAACTGAACCCCGGTCTCGGCCTGGTAATGGGTCCCGCGTGCCGCCAGGGCCACCACGATCTCTTCCAGAGCGGCGTTGCCGGCGCGTTCGCCGATGCCGTTAACGGTGCAATGCACCTGACCGGCGCCGGCGCCGACGGCGGCCAGCGAATTGGCCACCGCCAGGCCGAGATCGTTGTGGCAGTGAATGCTGAACAGCGCTTTGTCAAAGCTCGCCACCCGGTTTTGCAGGTGTTCGAAGAGCGCGGTGATTTCCCGCGGGGTGGCGTAGCCCACCGTGTCGGCGATGTTGATGGTGCGGGCCCCGGCTTGAATAGCGGCTTCCGCCACCCGAGCCACTTCGTCCGGATCGGCCCGGAGCGCGTCCACCAGGCTGAATTCCACATCGCTGGTGTGGCCGGCGGCCAGGCTCACCGCGGCCCCGGCCAGTTCGACCAGCGCATCGATGTCCTTGTTCAGAAAATGACTGCGATAGTAGGGAGAAATGGGCACAAAGGTGTGCAGGCGGGGCTGTTCGGCCGCGCGCAGTGCTTCCCAGGCGACTTCGAAATCCTTCGGATGGGTTGCCCGGGCCAGGGCCGCCACCCGCACTTCGCGAACCTCGCGGGCGACCCGTTCCACAATCTGAAATTGCTCTTCGGATGCCGCCGGAAAGCCGGCTTCCAACACATCCACCCGAAGCCTTTCCAACGCTTTGGCAATGCGGAATTTTTCCGGAACGGTCAGGATCGTGCCCGGGGCCTTTTCGCCGTCGTGCAGGGTGGTATCAAACACCAGAATGCTCCGCATCAACATCCTCCTTAATCTGCTGGTCTCAAGATCATCACGCTGCGGCGGGCGACTCGACAGCTCCCCCAGGGCCGCGGTCAGCTTGTCTTGAGCGGCCGGGTTTGTCAACCCATTTCAAGGTCCGCGCCGGGCTTCATTTTTTGCTTGCCAGTCGAGCGATTGTGCGTATAATGCGGGCGCTTTAACTGCCTCCATTTATGGCACCTGGCTGGGTGATGTCGTGCAAGGTCCCCCCATAGAGTGGAGGCATTTTCGTTTGTTAACCCGGAAGTGAAGGGTTCATTATGACCTGAGGGCGCAGAGAAGAAATGAAATCATTAGGAAAACACCTGATCGTGGAACTTTATGACTGTGACCGGGTACGCATCAACGATGTGGCCCAGGTGGAAAGGATCCTGGTCGAAGCCGTCAAGCTTTCAAAAGCCACAATAATCCAGCCCGTTTTCCACCAATTTTCCCCGCATGGAGTGAGCGGCGTGGTGGTC
Source organism: Syntrophobacteraceae bacterium CG2_30_61_12 (assembly GCA_001873705.1). Classification (GTDB taxonomy): domain Bacteria; phylum Desulfobacterota; class Syntrophobacteria; order Syntrophobacterales; family DSM-9756; genus CG2-30-61-12. Next base: position 811 of record MNZR01000104.1, on the reverse strand, counting down.
ATCGCCGAGTCCCATTTCACCATCCACACCTGGCCGGAATATGGTTACTGTGCGGTGGATATCTTCACCTGCGGCGATCTCATCGATGCCGACCTGGCGCTGCACTTCCTGAAAGAGCAGTTCGAGGCGAAGAACCTGTCGGTGGTGGATATCAAACGCGGGGTCCTGGACATTCCATCCCTTGAGTTGAAACACAAACCCTGATCCATACCAGCGCAGCGATGCGTCATGGCAATGATTCATTCCGGCTTCGCGACCTCCCCGGCGGTCTCGAACAGGCGGTGAAATACCCGACTGCCGGCGCCGACCGGGGATTCGTTCATCCGCTGGACCGGGTTCGCGCAATCCTCGAACAGGCGGCTCACGCGAAGCCGCGAAGACGCGAAGCGGCGCCGAGGTCGGGCCGGCGGCAATGAGTGCGGCGGCGCCGGCTGTTCCGAACAACCCCAAGTGATGCGAGGTGGTTGATCCCATGCCGATTTATGAATTTCGCTGTGGCCAATGCGGCAAACGCAATGAATTCATCACCTTCCGGGTCAACGAACCGGTCCCGACGGCGTGCCGGTTCTGCGGCCGCGAAGGGCTCACCCGGATCCCGTCGCGGGTGCGGGTGCGAATGTCCGAAGAAACCCGCATGGAACGGCTGGCCGACCCGGCGCGACTGGGGGCGATCGATGAAAACGACCCGAAAAGCGTGGCCCGGATGATGAAAGCCATGAGCCACGAAATGGGCGAAGATTTCGGCGGAGACGTCGACGCCATGGTGGAAGAAGCCATGGAAGAGGAAGCCGGGGGCGGTGGGGCGGCGGCC
>MNZR01000152.1 GCA_001873705.1 Syntrophobacteraceae bacterium CG2_30_61_12 | reverse complement strand
CCAACCGCCGGGCCCGCCGCCACGCCCGAAATCATAGGTCGGACCGATCTCATATCCCATGCGCGAGGCGGCCACGGTGTGTTTCCGGGACGGCCGCGGTGCGGCCAGGAGTTCCCCGTCGATGATTTCGCCCACCATATTTTCGGGGAGCCCGAAAAGGTCTTCGTATACGGCCCGTTTCCTTGCAGGTTCCGGCATGGCTTGTTCCTCTCGAACTCAGGGACGCCAATAAGTAACAAAGTAATTGCCTAAGCGAAACAACGCGATAGGGTCACCTCAGATGAAACATACCGATTTAGGACAAAATCTTTCATGACCGAATGTGGGCAAGATGCCCGCACTCCCGGGAAAAAGCCCATAACAAGTGAAGGATTTCATTGGGAACAAGGATGACCGGTCACTCGATCCAGAGTAGGCCGAGGTCCAGTTCCAGTTCGGTGAAGGGTTCGGCGCGGACCCTAGCCGATCCGGCGTGGACCCCGGCGAGCACCCATCGGCCTTGTTCCAGGGCATAGATTTCGAGGGTCTGGAGACCGGGATCCAGCAGCCAGAGGTGGCCCACTCGGTGGCGTGCGTAAATCGGCATCTTGTCCGCGCGATCCCGGCGCGCGCTGGCGGGTGAGAGGACCTCACAGACCCAATCGGGGGCGACGGAAATCCAGTTGTGCGGTTCCTCCACCGGAAACCGCTCCTTTTTCCAGCCGGCCAGGTCCGGCACCAGGATATCGTCGGCGAAGGCGATTTCGGGTTCGAGGATGATGACCCAGCCGCCGGGCCCGTCGCCGCGCCCGAAATCAAAGGGCGGAATGATTTCGCCACCCATGCGCGAGGCAGCCACGGTGTGCTTGCGTGACGGCCGCGGCGCGGCCAGGAGTTCCCCGTCGATGATTTCGCCCACCATATTTTCGGGCAGCCCGAAAAGGTCTTCGTACCCGGCCCGCTTCCTTACAGGTTCCGGCATGGCTTGTTCCTCCAGGGAAAAATAAGAACCGTAAAAGCAATATCGCCGTGCGCGGCTCTCAGGTCAAGCAACTCTGTCCCGGCCGTTGCCCGCATCATGAAAAAAGCCGCCCGGTCGAGGGTGGCCTCTTGATGCGAAAGGTCCGCGAACAGGTCCTCGATCATTAGCGGTAAGCCAAACCTTCGCTTGCCGCCCGGCGCGAACCCAACTATCCAGAATTTTCGGACTTTCCTTGACGTCCCGAGCGGGCTCCTTTATAAACGATTCCGGTATAGTGGCATGTCCGCTGAGTTGCCTCCAGAGTTATCAGGACTGAGGGAGCGGTCGGCGGGTTCATGGTCCGGCGTGGTCAGGTGCACACACCCTTTGGGATCGCGCATTGCTAATCTATCGCTGCGGAGTGGAAGTTGATGAGCGGAGAAACAAAATCGGCACCGGTGATCGGCTCGGTCATGGTGGTCGGCGGCGGCATCGCCGGCATGCAGTCGGCGCTTGATCTGGCCGACATGGGCTACTACGTGTATCTGGTGGAAAAGGAGGCGTCCATCGGCGGGGTCATGGCCCAACTGGACAAGACCTTTCCCACCAACGACTGCGCCATGTGAATTATCTCGCCCAAGCTGGTCGAGGTCGGCCGGCATTTGAACATCGAATTATTGACCCTAGCCCAGGTCCGCGAGGTGAGCGGGAGCCCGGGGAACTTCAAGGTTAAGGTGGAGCAGCAGGCGCGCTTCATCGATCCGGACAAATGCACCGGGTGCGGGGAATGCGCCCGGGTCTGCCCGGTCAAGCGCGACAGCGAATACGACATGGGCCTCACCGAACGGCGCGCGGCCTACCGGCGCTACGCCCAGGCGGTACCGGGGGCGTTCGCCATCGAAAAGCGCGGCACCTCGCCGTGCAAGGCCACCTGCCCGGCGCACATTTCGGTCCAGGGTTACGTGGCCCTGGCGGCGGCCGGCAAGTACCGCGAGGCGCTGGCCCTGATCAAACAGGAAAATCCGCTGCCGGCCATCTGCGGCCGGGTCTGCCATCATCCGTGCGAATCGGCGTGCCTGCGAGGGCAGGTCGATGAGCCGGTGGCGATCGATTTCATCAAGCGCTACGTGGCCGATCTGGATCTCGAATCGAGCACCCGGTTGGTGCCGGAAATCAAGGAGCGCCGGGAAGAGCGGGTGGCCATCATCGGTTCCGGACCGGCCGGCCTTTCCTGCGCCTACTACCTGACGCTTTCCGGCTACCGGGTGACGGTGTTCGAAAAGCTGCCGGTGCTGGGCGGGATGCTGACCGTGGGGATTCCGGCCTATCGGCTGCCGCGCAACATCATCGAAGCGGAAATCCAGGTGATCAAGGACATGGGCGTGGAATTCCGCACCGGGGTGGAAATCGGTAAGGATGTGACCGTCGCTCAGTTGCGCGCCCAGGGCTACCGGGCCTTTTTCACCGCGATCGGGGCCCATGAATGCAAGGCGCTCGGAATCGAAGGCGAGGATATGCGGGGGGTCCACCCGGGGGTGGAATTCCTGCGCGAAGTCAACCTCGGCCGGCGCATCCCCCTGGGCGATCGGGTGGCCGTGGTGGGCGGCGGCAACGTCGCCATGGATGCGGTTCGCACCGCGCTGCGCACCGGGTCCAAGGAAGCCTTCATCATCTATCGGCGAAGCCACGAAGAGATGCCGGCCAACGAGGAAGAAATCGAAGAGTGCCGAGAAGAAGGCATCACCATCATGACCCTCACCAACCCGGTGCGGATCATCGGGGAAAACGGCCGAGTGAAGGCGATCGAGTGCGTCCGGATGGAGCTGGGGGAAGCGGACGCGAGCGGACGCCGGCGGCCGCGGCCGATCGCCGGCTCCAATTTCGTGTTGGAAGTGGACGCGGTGATTCCGGCCATCGGCCAGGAATCCGATTGGGCCTGCCTCACCTCGGAATGCGCCTGTAAGCTGAGCGACTGGGGCACCATCCGGGTCAACCCGCTGACCCTGCAAAGCGATGATGCGGATATCTTCGCCGGCGGCGATGCGGTGACCGGGCCGAAGACGGTGATCGAGGCGATTGCCGCCGGCAAGCAGGCGGCCATCTCGATCGATCGCTTCATCCGCGGGGACGATCTCGCGGCCGGTCGGGAACGGGAATGGCGAGCGGTGGAAGAAGTCCGTTCGGAAGGCTACGACCGGATCCCACGGCGGCGGATGCCGCGGCTCACCCCGGACCAGCGCAGCGGCAATTTCAACGAAGTGCAGCTCGGATTCAGCGAGCAGCAGGCGCGGGAAGAAGCCGGCCGCTGCCTCAATTGCGGGATCTGTTCCGAATGCTACCAGTGCGTCGAGGCCTGTCTCGCCAACGCGGTGATCCATGATGACCGGCCGCGGCAATTGGAATTCGAGGTGGGCGCGGTGATCGCGGCGCCCGGGTTCGAACCGTTCGACCCCAGGAACTACGACACCTACGCCTATTCCCGGTTCCCCAACGTGGTCACCTCGATGGAATTCGAACGGTTCCTGTCCGCTTCGGGACCCACCATGGGGCATCTGGTGCGGCCGTCCGACCACCAGGATCCGAAGCGGATCGCCTGGCTCCAGTGCGTCGGTTCCCGCGACATCCACCACTGCGATCATGGCTACTGTTCGGCGGTCTGCTGCATGTACGCCATCAAGGAAGCGGTGATCGCCAAGGAGCACGCCAAGGGCGGGCTCGACGCCGCCATCTTCTATATGGATATGCGCACCCACGGCAAGGATTTCGAAAAGTACTACGACCGGGCGCGCAACGAACACGGGGTGCGCTTCATCCGCTCGCGGGTGCACAGCATCGAGGAAGCGCCGGGGAGCCATGATCTGGAAGTGAACTTCGTTACCGAAGCCGGGGAAATCACCAAGGAAACGTTCGACCTGGTGGTGCTCTCGATCGGTCTCGAAACCTCCAAGTCGGCGATGGAACTGGCCGAGCGGCTAAACCTCAAGCTCAACGACAGTCATTTCGCCGCTCATTCGTCGTTTCAGCCGGTGGCCGGCAGTCGGCCGGGGATCTTTGTTTGCGGCGCGTTCCAGGGGCCCAAGGACATTCCTCAATCGGTGGTGGAAGCGAGCGCCGCGGCGGCGGCCGCCGGCAGCCTGCTGAGCCCGGCGCGGGGCAGTCTGGCCCGGGAAAAGCCGGTGCGCATCGAAACCAATGTGCGCGGCGAGCGGCCCCGGATCGGGGTGTTTGTTTGCCACTGCGGGATCAACATCGCCGGGGTGGTGGACGTGAAAGCGGTGCGCGATTACGCCCGGACGCTCCCGTTCGTGGAATTGGTGGCGGACAACCTCTACACCTGTTCCCAGGACACCCAGGTGGGACTCAAAGAGGTGATCCAGGAGCACCATTTGAACCGGATCGTGGTGGCGGCATGCACGCCGCGCACCCATGAACCCCTGTTCCAGGAAACCCTGATCGATGCCGGTCTCAACAAGTACCTGTTCGAGATGGCCAACATCCGCAATCAGGATTCCTGGGTCCACGGCGATGATCCGGAAAAGGCCACCGCCAAGGCGAAAGATCTGGTTCGGATGGCGGTGTCCAAGGTGGCCCTGCTGGAACCGCTGGCGGAACCGGAACTCAAGGTCACCCGCGGCGCCCTGGTGGTGGGCGGCGGTGTGGCCGGGATGGTGGCGGCCAAGACCCTGGCCGATCAGGGCCACCCGGTACACCTGGTGGAAGCGGCTGGATCGCTCGGCGGCCAGGCCAGGCATCTTTACCGGACCTGGAAGGGCGAAGACGTTTCCGCCTACCTCAACACCCTGGTGGACGAGGTGCTGGGCCATCCCCAGATCACCGTCTATCTTGACAGCAAACTCCAGGCGGTGGACGGTTTTGTCGGCAACTTCAAGACCACCATCGCCGGCGCGAGCGGCGCCGATCCGGTCACGATCGAACACGGCATCGCCATCGTGGCCACGGGCGGCCGCGAGCTGGAGCCGACCGAATATCTCTACGGTCAAGATTCGCGGGTGCTGACCCATCAGCAGCTGGATCGCCGGCTGCAGGACCGGGACCCCCATCTGAAGCACGTGAATTCGGCCGTGTTCATCCAGTGCGTGGGTTCCCGTGAACCGGAACATCCTTACTGCAGCCGGGTCTGCTGCACCCATTCGGTGCAAAGCGCCCTGGAACTGAAGCGGATCAATCCGGACTGCGATGTCTACGTGCTCTATCGGGACCTTCGCAGCTACGGCGAACGCGAACTGCTGTACAAGGAAGCCCGCCAAGCTGGGGTCCTGTTCATCCGCTACAGTCTGGACCGGAAACCGCGGGTGGAGGCGGTGAACGGCCAACTGCAAGTGACCGTGATCGATCACGTGCTGCAGCGACCGGTCAGGCTGACGCCGGATCTCGTCACCCTGGCCGCGGCCATTCTGCCCAATAAGGACGAAACCCTGGCCCAGTTTTTCAAAGTGCCCATGAACGACGAGGGGTTCTTGATCGAGGCCCATGCCAAACTCCGCCCGGTCGATTTCGCCACCGACGGGGTGTATCTCTGCGGGCTCGCCCACTACCCCAAGCCGATCGATGAAAGCATCGCCCAGGCCCAGGCGGCGGCCGCTCGTGCCGCCACCATCCTGGCCCGGGAGACGATCCTGTTCAGCGGCACCGTGGCCCAGAGCAATCCGTTCCTGTGCAGCAGTTGCGGCACCTGTGTCAGCATCTGCCCCTATTCGGCGCCGCGCTTCAATGACAAGGGCAAGGCGGACATCAATCCGGCCCTGTGTAAAGGCTGCGGCTTGTGCGTGGCGTCCTGCCGGTCGGGAGCGATCCGCCTGCAGGGTTTCGACGACGCCCAGATTTTCAGCATGATCGAAATGGTTTAAAGCCTCCGCGGGTTTTGGAGCGGCTCCGGTGCCGGCGCCTTGATTCGGGGCCGGCACCCGGGAGCGGCGTTCGCCCGCGGCATCGATAGAGGAGATTTTGATGAGCGATTGGGAACCGAAAATCGTCACCTTTCTTTGCAACTGGTGTTCATACGGCG
>MNZR01000028.1:4804-7865 GCA_001873705.1 Syntrophobacteraceae bacterium CG2_30_61_12 | reverse complement strand
GACGTCCGGTCAGCGGATTGATTTCCCCGATCCGCAGCGGCGCGCCAGCGGCCGCCGCCGCGCCGGATGCGCTCGCAACCCACAGCAGCACCCACAAGATGCGCTTAAGCGGCGTCAATCCACGAAGGGCTACCGCCATGACTGGTTCCTCGATGCCTCACCGTGCCGTCGCGACCGGAATGCCGCGCGAGCCGACTCGGGTTAGACTTGCAGGGTGTAGCCCACCGGAGCGAATTCGAAGCCCGGCCCGAATTCCGCCGCCAGGCGGGCAATCGGCTGCTGCCCGGTGCAGTGGCTCACGGCCAGTTTGCGCAGCTTGAATCGATGCAGTGCCTGAATGGTGTGATCCAATTGTTCGGGCGGGGAAAAACCCAGGTGGGTACCGCCCAACACCGCATAGATCCGCTCGTCACCGGTCTTTTCCACGGCATGGGCGAGGATGTTGATGATCCCGGCATGGGCGCAGCCCAAAATCACCACCAATCCCTGGTCGGTCTTGAGGATCAGCGAATAGTCGTCCAAGAACGGGTCCGGCACCCAGTCGCCGTTGGCCTTGACCACGAACTTCGGGTCCCCGGTTTCAAATGCGCTGCGCCGGGGTACTTCCCCGGACACGAACACGCCCGCCGCGATTTCCGCAAATTCCGGCTGCCAGCGAAACTGGGCCCCGCGACTGGTGAGATACGCTTCCTTCCAGGGCATGCCGATGGAAACCGGCCGTTCGGTCGGCCCCACCGGCATCCAGCGAAACCGTTCGGAAAGCACGTCGGGGTGAGCCGTCACCTCGCAGGGCCCGTGCACCCCCAAAAACGCCAGCATGCCGCCGGTGTGGTCGAAGTGCCCATGACTCAGCACCAGCCGGTTGACCTCGCGCAGATCGGTTTTCAGCCGCAGGGAATTGGCCACCAGGCCCATACCCTGCCCGGTATCGAAAAGGATCTTGCCGTGGTCCGGGGTCTCGATGAACGCGGCGAAGCCGTGTTCGCCGATCAAGGCCGGCACCGGCACGGTATTTTCACATAAAACCGTCACTTTCCAGGTCATGGCCGCCTCCCCAAAAGCGAACCCCCGGAACCTGGCGTCCCTCATCAGCCGCGCTCCGCTCCTTCCATTGAGCGGACCGCGAGGCTGCGGCGGAGCACCAGGCCGGGGGATATTGCCGGTTCACGAAACGATTGGCGACTCTCCGACGGCTACTTGCGCAGTTTCCGGCGCAGCAGTTTGCCGGTAGGCGTCCGCGGCAGTGATTCCACGTACTCGATGGCCCGCGGCAGCTTGTAGATAGCGATGTGGTCTTTCAGGAACACCTTCAGTTCCTCGAAGAACTTATCGCCGCCTTCCTCACCCGGTTTCATCACGATGAAAGCCTTGGTGATCTGACCCTTATCCGGGTCCGGAACCCCGATCACGCCGACATCGGCGACCTTGGGATGCTTGGCAATGGCTTCTTCCACTTCGGCAGGGCCAATCCGGTAGCCGGAACTCTTGATCATGTCGTCTTCGCGGGAGACAAAGAAGATGTTGCCGTCTTCCTGCATATACACCGCGTCGCCCATCTGGTTCCAGCCGTTGACCACGCCTTTTCGCTGCGACTTGATCAGCCGCTCGTCGTCCACATACGGCTTCCAGTAGAGCGATCCGGACGGTCCCTTGATGATCATGCTGCCGACCTCGCCGGGCTTGCAGTCCTTTCCTTCCGGAGTGATGACCCGCACCTTGACGCCCGGCAGGGCCTTGCCGATGGAATTGGGCACCGGTTTGGCGTTCATGCCGTTGGAGGTGAGCAGGTGGAGCATTTCGGTGCCGCCCAGGCCTTCCCAGATGGGCTGACCGGTGAGCTTGGTCCAGCCGGCCAGGGTTTCGGCGCCGAGCGCATCGCCACCCGAGGTGTACATACGAACGCTACCGACGTCGTACTTCTTGAAGTCGGGGAACTTCATCAGCGCCCGGTAGGCGGTGGGCAGCCCGGTGAGTACGGTGATCTTGTGCTTTTGAATGAGATCCATCATGTCGGCCGGTGCGAACTTCGGAATCAGCGAGATGGCCGCGCCGCCCTCGAACGGGATCAGGGTGAAGGTGCCGAAGCCGGCGGCGAAAGACACCGGGGCCGCGCCGCCCAGGACATCGCCCGGAGCCAGCTTGTACACGTATTTGTTGACCAGCTTGGATTCGATAATAGCGGGCCGGGCGAAATGGACGCAGCCCTTGGGCATGCCGGTGGTGCCGGAAGTGTAGAGAATGATGCCGATATCGCCCGGTCCCAGCATGGCGGCTTCGAGGTTCGGCGCACCGTTTGCCATCATTTCCTCGAACACCAGGTTGCCGGCGGCCTTCACCTTGTCCGCCTCGCCGCCGATCACGATCACCTTGGTGCCGAATTCAAAATTCGGTTTGGCTTCTTCCACCGGCGGCATCAGCGGGGCGTTGACCACGAAAAACTTCATTTCCGCATTGTTGGCGACAAAGGCCACTTCGTCCTTGGACCAGAGCGGCGAGGTCGGTACCGGAATGGCGCCGATCTTTTCGATGGCGAACACGGTGGCCACGGCCTGAGGCGAATTAACCAGGCGGAGCCCGACCCGATCTTGGGGCTCGACCCCAACGGCCTTGAGGGAGTTGCCGAACTTGTTCACCATGCCTTGCAGCTGCGCAAAGGTGAACTGTTTGTCCATGAATTTAATGGCGATATTGTTACCCCGCCCCTCGCGCACATGGCGATCGACCAGGAAATCAGCCAGGTTCACCTGCTCGGGCGTATCGGCAAACTCTTGCGGAACCACATATTCCGGCCACATGTCTTTGGGTGGAAGGTATTTTTCCGATATCTTGCTCATTCTCACTCCTCCTTACGATTGTCTCCGGCTGTGAACTCACTTTTCTGCATTGCTGAGACCGGCTCAAGGTCCACCCTGGGGCCGGCACCGACGAAGTGTACGGACCACCTCCTTTCAATCCTGAGCATCAGGCATGCCGTGCTGGCTGCTTCAGCCCAACCGCATAAAAACCTGTAGCGCCGCTCGGAAACCCCGAGGGCGGCCATGGTCGGTGCGAGATCGGCGGC
>MNZR01000028.1:1902-4779 GCA_001873705.1 Syntrophobacteraceae bacterium CG2_30_61_12 | reverse complement strand
AAATGAGCAGATCCGCAATTCGCAAGCGCTTCAGTTCAACCGCGGGATAATGAATGAGCATGGGATCTTGAATAGAGCGGGCACGCCGGCGTGCCGAACCAGTTTTTCCGCAATCCAGTCACCGTGCCGGGTTGCGCTTCACCGCAACACCTCTGGTCGGGAACGGGGCATCCCCGCGCTACCGCGCCATCAGTGCCCGGCGGCCCAGCCGTTCCGGCAACCGGCTGACCCAATCAGGCCTCGATCAAGTGTGCGCGGCCACCACCTCGACCTGGTGCTGGCGCAGCCGCTCCACAATCGGCTCCACATCGCATTTATTCAGCCGAAATGAATAAATCGTGTCCGTTTCCGAGGCCGATGGCAGATGGCAGATGCTGATCACCTCCCAGCCGCCCTCCCGAACCAGCCGCGTGACCTGGTCCAGAGTGGTCCCGCCGGCGCCGATCCGGACATCCACCCGCGACGATTCCACCAGCAGCCCCAGGATCCCGATGAAGGCCCGGAGAATATCCACCACCGTGATGATCCCCTTGAGCCGGCCGGCTTCGACCACCGGCAGGCCGCCGATTCTCTTATTGAGGATCAGCGCCGCGGCCTCGTCCAGGCTGGTTTCCGGCCCCACCGTCAAGGGTTTACGCACCATCACGTCGGCCACCGTGAGTTCTTCCAGCATGGAAGCGATCAAGGCGCCCCTCAGATCGGCGTCACTGACCCACCCCACCATCCGCTGTTCCCGATCCACCACCGGCAGATGGCGGATGGACGCTTGTTTCATTTTGCCGAGGGCTTCCTGAATGGAAGCCTCTTTACCGATGGTCACCAAAGTTTTGGTCATCCATTGTCGAACAACCATGCGACCGACCTTACTCAAGCGGGAGACTGAAAGAGGACTCTGGCACCGGCAATGGCGGGGTGTCATCACGATCTGCGACCCATTGCATTCTCCGGTAACCTAGGAGAAGTGGGCGCAAAAAGCAAGAGAAAAATAGTACATTTGCCCCTCGGCGCTTGTGCCAAGGGGCTAGCGGGCATGGGGAAAACCGGGCGGAGTAGGGTGGAGGTTGTGGAAGTTGACTTTGGAACAGGTCTTGCTATACTGGCCGCGCTTGCAATTTAACCGGTTCCCTTTGGCTCAATCCGCCAGCAAAGGAAGGCAGCCTTGAGACAGACCAAATACATTTTCATTACCGGAGGGGTGCTGTCATCGCTCGGTAAAGGCCTGGCCGCGGCTTCCATCGGAGCCTTGATGGAAAGCCGCGGACTGCGGGTGACCTTGCAGAAGTTGGACCCCTACATCAACGTGGATCCAGGCACCATGAACCCGTTTCAGCACGGGGAAGTGTTCGTCACCGACGACGGCGCCGAAACCGACCTGGATCTGGGGCATTACGAGCGGTTCACGCACGCCGCCATGTCGAAAAAGAACAACTTCACCTCCGGCTCCATTTACTATTCAGTGCTCAATAAAGAGCGGCGGGGTGATTATCTGGGCGGCACGGTCCAGGTGATTCCCCATGTCACCGATGAAATCAAGGCCTGTATCAAGGGCGTGGCCAACGATTTCGATCTGGTGATCGTGGAAATCGGGGGCACCGTCGGAGACATCGAAAGCCTGCCGTTCCTCGAAGCCATCCGCCAGTTTCGCAACGATGTGGGGCGGGAAAACGTGGTCTACATCCATGTGACCCTGGTGCCCTACATCAAGGCCGCCGGCGAACTCAAGACCAAGCCCACCCAGCACAGCGTCAAGGAACTGCGCAGCATCGGCATTCAGCCGGACATCCTGCTGTGCCGGACGGAAAAGGACCTGGCGCCGGAACTCAAGGCCAAGATTTCCCATTTCTGCAACGTCGATCCCGATGCGGTGATCACCGCCAAGGACGTAACCAATATTTACGAAGTCCCGCTGTGTTTCCACCGCGAGGGTCTGGATGAAAAAATCGTGCGCCTGCTCAACATCTGGACCCGGGCGCCGCTGCTCAACAATTGGGAGCAACTGATCGAGCGGATCAAGAACCCGGCCCATCAGGTGCGGATCGCCATCGTCGGCAAGTACGTCGACCTCAAGGAATCCTACAAGAGCCTGAACGAAGCCCTGGTGCACGGCGGCGCCGCCAACGGTGCGCGCATGATCCTGGATTACGTGGATTCGGAGGAAGTGGAGAAGGAGGGCGGGGAGGAGTTGCTGTTCGGGGCCGACGGCATTCTGGTGCCGGGCGGATTCGGGGCGCGCGGTATCGGTGGCAAGATCAAGACCGTCCGCCATGCCCGGGAACAGCGCATTCCCTTTTTCGGGATTTGCCTGGGCATGCAGATGGCGGTGGTGGAATTTGCCCGCAACGTGGCCGGAATCCAGGGAGCACACAGCATGGAAATCGACCGGCAAACCTCGGACCCGGTGATTTATCTGATGCGCGAATGGTTCGACTACAAGAACAATCGCACCGTGAAGCGCGATGAGACCTCGGATCTGGGCGGCACCATGCGCCTGGGCGCCTACCCCTGCATCCTGGAACCGGAAAGCCTTGCCTTCAAAGCCTATCGGGTCCCGGAAGTCACCGAACGGCATCGCCACCGGTTTGAATTCAACAACGACTATCGCGAGATCCTGGCCAAACACGGCATGCGCTTCAGCGGCCTGTCGCCCGATCGCAACCTGGTGGAAATCATTGAAATCGATGATCACCCCTGGTTTTTGGGCTGCCAGTTCCATCCCGAATTCAAGTCGCGGCCGATGGACCCGCATCCCTTGTTCAGGGATTTCGTCAAGCATTCTCTGGACAACGCCCTGAGCCGGCCCCGTGAAGCCGGCCGGATCCCGGAGGCTTAGCATGAAAAACCCCTTCACCAGGTTCACCACGGCGGCCAGGATCGGCT
>MNZR01000028.1:0-1862 GCA_001873705.1 Syntrophobacteraceae bacterium CG2_30_61_12 | reverse complement strand
ACGGCATCGATGAACTTCCCGCCGCCGGCGCGATCCAGCCGCGGCCGCTATTGGGGGGGAGTCGGTCATGGCGAATTTTGAAGTGATGGGGCAGCGCCTCGGTACCGATGCGTTGTTCTTGATCGCCGGCCCCTGTGTGCTGGAAGACGAAACCATGGCCATGGAGGCGGCGCGGTTTCTCCAGGCCACCTGCGCCGAGCTTGAAATCCCTTACGTTTTCAAGAGTTCCTACGACAAGGCCAACCGCACCTCGCTCGCCTCCTACCGCGGCCCGGGCCTCGAATCGGGGCTCGCGATCCTGGATCGGATCCGGCGCGAACTGCGGGTCCCGGTCCTGACCGATGTCCATAGCCCGGCCGAAGCCGTGCGTGCCGCCCAGGTGGTGGACGTGCTGCAGATCCCGGCGTTTCTGGCCCGGCAGACCGATCTGGTGGTGGCCGCCGCCACCACCGGCCGCCCCGTCAATGTGAAAAAAGCCCAGTTTTTGGCCCCCTGGGACATGGGCCAGGTGGTCACCAAAATCGAAAGCACCGGCAACCATCGGATCCTCATCACCGAACGGGGCACCACCTTCGGCTACAACAATCTGGTGGTGGACATGCGCGCCATTCCGACCCTCGCCCAATGGCGTCATCCGGTGGTGTTTGACGCCACCCACAGTGTCCAACTACCCGGCGGTCAGGGCACCAGTTCCGGCGGCCAGCGGCAGTTCGTGGCCACCCTGGCGCGCGCCGCGGTGGCGGCCGGAGCCCACGGGGTCTTTATCGAAGCCCACCCGGACCCCGACCGGGCGCTCTGTGACGGACCCAATTCCCTGCCCCTGGCGGCGGTGCCGCCCTTGCTCAAAACCCTCAAGGCCATTTACCGCACGGTGCAAGCCGAGCGCATCGAACCTGTTTGATGGCCCCGCGCTTGCCCGCTGCCAAAGGAGCCCCATGCCCCACCGCCGCCTGAACCCGGACCTGAAAGCCCGGATCGCCCGCCTCAAGCTGATGATTTTCGACGTGGACGGCGTGCTCACCGATGGGCGGATCATTTTTCAGGATGGCGACATTGAGCACAAGGCCTTCGATGTGAAAGACGGGCACGGCATCAAACTGCTGCTCGGCGCCGGAATCGAAGCCGCCATCATCACCGGCCGGTCCAGCCAGGTGGTGAACCGCCGGGCCGCCGATCTCGGCATTCGGCGGGTGTACCAGAAGGTCCACAACAAGGTCGAAGCCCTGGGGGATATTGTTCGCGCCACCGGCATCGAGGAAGCCGAGCTGGGCTATATGGGCGACGACCTGATCGATATCCCGGTGCTGCGCCGGGTCGGTTTTGCGGTCGCGGTGGCCGATGCCAGCCCGCACATCTTCCCCTACGCCCATTACCGGACTCAGGCGCGGGGCGGGCACGGCGCTTGCCGGGAAGTTTGCGAACTGATCCTCCAGGTGCAGGGCCGCTGGAACGCGGTGACCGAACGTTACTTCGGCCGTGATTCCGACTGAAAACCTGGGAACTGGAACACCGGGAGGGACCGCCGACGACACCTGGCGGGCCTTCCAGGTTTACATGAAAATGGGACCCTATGCGGATCATTCGAAATGTTTGAGAGCGGCCAAATGGAGGAGCGAATTCGTAGGTCGGGTTGCGACCAGCGGGAGCTACCCGACGATTCGGCAGCGTCTCCAATGCGCAGCCATCCACCGGATCGTCAGGGAGTGCAGCGCACACCCTGACCTTGTAGTGGCGCCGCTCGGTTGGTCATTACGCGGCTTGGTTCGTAGTGGCGCCGTCAGGCGTTGACGGCGCATCCGAAAGCAGGGTCGCTGGGCTTGCGGTAAGCGCCTATCGCCCTGACAAGACCCACAACCCGCCAA
>MNZR01000026.1:5716-6051 GCA_001873705.1 Syntrophobacteraceae bacterium CG2_30_61_12 | reverse complement strand
AGAAAGGGTTTTCTCAGTGTTCTCCGTGAACTCCGTGGTTAATCTTTATTCAAATTGGCCGAAACAATGATAATGGCCAGTGATCGGGTCCGCCTGGAAGATTCTCCGATGAGTGGGGGGGTACCGAGTTCGCAGCCGAAGGTGGCGCTGGCTCCCTTTATTGCCGATTGCCCCGGCGTCATCACCCTGGGAGTGCGGCCCACGCTGGCCGCTTATCGGAGCGAGGAGCTGGCCCTGTTGCGACGAGCGGTCAAGGTGTACTTCCCCACCCGGCGCTTTCTGGGCCTGTTCGAGGCGGTGGCCAAACCCATTTTCCCCAGTGCCGCCAGTTACCA
>MNZR01000026.1:0-5525 GCA_001873705.1 Syntrophobacteraceae bacterium CG2_30_61_12 | reverse complement strand
AGCGGTTGGTGAGCGGGCCGGGTCCGGTGTTGATTCGGCAATGGCGACCCTGGCGGAAGGTGGTACGCTGTCTGGCCGTGGATTTCGTTATCCTGGGATTTCAACTCGGCACCGGGCCCGGCCTCTGGGAACCGCTGACCCTGGACCGGCAGCTTATGGAACCGCTGGAAAAAAGTCAGGTCTTGATCAACACCGCCGGTCTCGACGATATTGTGCTGAAGTGGGGGTATGATCACGGCAGCTGGTTCTGCCTTGGACTCGGCCGCCCCCCTCGAATCTTCGCGACCCGTTCCGAGCGGCTCGACCGGCATCGATGGATCAGCCGGAGGATCGAGCAGGGGCGGTTGTAGTGGTTGTAGCACTTGGTATTGGCGATCAGGTTTTGGGGCATGGTTGGGGCATGATCCAGGGATACCCTGTTTTGGGTGACCGGTGTCCCCGGTGGTCCCGGCGGAAGCATGCGGGAATGGAATGCCGATAGCGATACCGATGCCGATGCCGAAGTGCGGGGGATTACCGCGGGACCCAGAATGACTGCCCGATCGGGCAAGGTGAGGTGAGCAACAGATGATCGATCTCGAACAGGAATACGCCAAGTCACAGGCCTTGGCGCAAAGACATTTTCGTAAAGACGTCGATGGGTTTCGGCAGCGCCGCCGGCTCGAGTTGGAAGATCTTCTGAAGACCGAGCGGGAAAAGCCGGAGGAGCTTCAGGACCCGGTGAAGCTGAAATGGGTCCTGAAGGAACTGGAAAACATGGACTCTTGACTCTGGGCCGACTCGGGGCCACGCGCGCAGCTCTTGCCTTGCGGATTGGGCGGTGCCAACATCGCTGACCGGCGCGAGTGGGTCTTTATCGGTTAAGGATGCGATCATGCTCATGTCATGGACTCGTTTGCGCTTCACCGTTGCGGCGCTTTTCGCCTTCAGCCTGATCGCCGCCGCCGCGCCGCCACCGCTTCCAGCCGACGATCAGGCGTTGCCGCCGGAACTGGCGGGGCAAGTGGATCGGCGACTGCCGTCAAAAGCGGGCGATCTTTTTGTGGTGCTCAAAAACGGCCTCACCGTGCTGATTCGCGAAGACCCCAAAGCCGCGGTGGCGTCCACCCAGGTGTTCGTGCGCGCCGGCTCGCTCTATGAAGGTCAGCGGATGGGGGCGGGGCTGTCGCATTATCTGGAACATGTGGTGGCCGGCGGCAGCACCCGGTCGTTCACGGAAGACGAGGCGCGGGCCCGTCTGGAACGACTCGGCGGCGCTTCCAACGCTTATACTTCCTACGACCGCACCGTCTACTACATCGACAGTGATGGCGATCACTGGCGGGAAGCGCTGGACCTGGTTCTGGCCTACGTGACCGAGTGCGCCCTGGCGCCGACTGAAGTCAACCGCGAAAAGGCGGTGATCCAGCAGGAATTCAAGCTGGGGGAAAACAATCCGCGGCGCCGGCTGTGGGAACTCTTTCTGCAGACCGCCTATCGGGTGAATCCGGTGCGTCATCCGGTGATCGGTTACGAATCCGTGTTCGTTCGCCAAGACCGGGAGGCCCTCCTGGCCTATTACCATGACCGATATCAGCCGCAGAATATGGTGCTGGCGGTGGTCGGAGCGGTCCGAGCAACCGAGGTGCTGCGGCATGTGATCGAAAAGGCGGCCGCGGTCGAACGCACGCGGATGGCCCCGGTGCAGTGGCCGGAAGAACCCTATCAGATCAATGCCCGCCGTGCCGAATCCCGGCTCCCGATGGCCCGCCTGACCCAAGCGATCGTCGGCTTCCCATCGGTGCAACTGGCCCATCCGGACCTGTTTGCGCTCGATGTGCTGGCCATCCTGCTGGGCGAAGGCAGAACCAGCCGCCTCTACCAGCGCCTCAAGGACCGGGACCAACTGGTGCTCTCGGTCAGTTCTTACAACTGGACTCCGGCGTTCGCTCACGGCCAGTTCATCATTTCGCTTGATCTGGCGCCGCAACAGTGGAGCAAGGTCCAGGAAGCGCTCCAGGACGAATTGACGGTGTTCAAAAAAACCGGATGTTCGTCCGAAGAATTGGACCGAGCCAAGAAGAAAGTCATCGCGCAGCGTATTTTCGACCAGGAATCGGCTTCCGATGTGGCTTCGTCCCTGGCTTCATCATATTTGGACACTGCCGATCCCTATTTTGAACAGGCTTACGTCGACGGGGTTCGCGCGGTCACCGTGGCAGACGTGCTGCGGGTGGCGAAAGCCTATCTGGTGCCGGAACGTTCCACCGTCGCGGCGGTTCACCCAGAGGAGACCAAGACTGCCACCGCCGCGACCGCGATTGCGACCGCGGATGATCCCGCGAACAGCGCCCAAGCGGTTGACGAAATCAAGCTGGCCAACGGGCTCCGGGTGCTGCTCAAGGAGGATCACCGGCTGCCGATCACCAGTGTGCAACTGTATGGACTGGGCGGCCTGCTCCTGGACCAGGAAGCCAAGCCGGGCCTGACCGGATTCACGGCGGCCTTGCTCACCGCCGGCACCACCACCCGGACCAAGCAGCAGATCGCCGCCACGATCGAAGACGTGGGCGGTTCGATCAGCAGTGGCGCTGGCAACAACACCTATTCGGTGTCCATTCGGGTGTTGCAAGATGATCTCCCGCTGGCCCTGGAACTGCTTGCCGATGTGGTGCTCCACTCCCAGTTCCCGGATGAAGAAATCGACCGGCGCCGGCAGGAAACCTTGCTCGCGATCGAGCGTCAGGACGAGGATTGGCAGCGCGAAGTGCTGCGGCTGTTCAAGGCCAATTTCTTCAAGAATCACCCATACGGCAGCGATGAACTGGGTACCAAGGACTCGGTTACCGGCTTCAGCCGCGCCGATGTGATCGACTGCTATCAACGGATGGTGCGGCCCCAGCAGGCGGTCCTGGCGGTTTATGGGGATTTCGACGCGGCTGCGGTCAAGCAGCGGATCGGCGACTTGTTCGAGGCCTGGGCGGCTGATCCGGTGGAGCTTCCCGTCTGGCCCGAGGAAACCGCGCCGCTCACCGCCGATCGGCTGATCGAGCACAACAACGACAAGACTTCCGCCGCCCTGTTTCTGGGGACCAACGGCCTGGCCCTGGATGACCCGCTGCGGCCGGCCCTCGATGTCCTGGATGCCCTGCTTTCCGGTATCAACTACCCGGGTGGCCGCCTCCATGAGGCCCTGCGCGGTGGTACCGCGAACCTGGTGTACGTGGTCCACGCCTTTCCCTTTTATGGCCTGAATGCGGGTTACTTCGGGGTGTTGACTCAGACCACCATGAAAAACCTGCCGAAGGTGGAAAAAATCATTAAAGACAACCTGGACCGGCTCAAGACCGAACCGGTTTCCGCGGCCACGCTCGAGACCGCCAAGGACATGGTCATCACCATGCACCATCTGGGGCTCGAAAGCCTGGCCGCTCAAGCCCAGCGGGCTGCGGTAGATGAACTGATGGGCCTCGGCCGGGACTATGCGGAAAACTATCCCCGGTTGGTTCAGACGGTGACCGCGGCTGATGTTCAGACAGTGGCCCAGCGGCTGTTCGCGCATCGGCTGCTGGTACGCACCCTGCCGGAGCATCCGGTGGAAGTCCTGGAGGCGCCGCCGCCACGGGCGGATGTCCGCTAGCCGGTTATTGGGGTATGTTGGTAACGGGCCATTTCAGACAAGATCAACCACGGAGGCACGGAGGACACAGAGTAAGTTCAGGGTTTTCCCCGTGTTCTCCGTGCCTCTGTGGTGAAAGCCTTGGGCGGTGGCGGCAACGACGATCATGGCCCAGCCAGACTTGATGAGGGAAGCAGGGGAGACCATCGATGAAGATCAAGACCGGGGACCTGCCGGGGATCGGTAAGCGCTATTCGTTTGCCACGGCGGAAGGGGAACAACTGGTGGTGATCCTGCATCAGGCCGGACACCGTGAAATCTATCATTTTGCCGATGCCGACCAAGACGATCCGGACCTGGTGCTGAAATTGAGCGATGAGGAGGCCCGTCAGTTGGGCACCATCTTGCTGGGCGTTGATTATCAGCCGGTGGCCGACGACCGCATGGAATTGCTGCTGAAAAGCGTGCGGATTGAATGGATTCGGGTGGCGCCGGAGAGCGAACTGGCCAATAAAACGATCCTCGATTCGCAAGTTCGCGGCACCACTGGTGCCACCATCATCGGCATCCAGAGGGGCGACCGGATGATCGGCAGCCCCGATGTGAACGAAGTGATCCGGCCCGGCGACACGCTCATGATCATCGGCAATCGGGAACAGACGAAAAGTCTGGAATCGCTGTGCGCATCCTGTGGTTCGCCCGCATCGGCAGACACGGAGAAGTCGGCCATCATCCGCTAGCCGGGGAAAACCTTGGAAAACATACCGTTCCTGCTGCTCGGCGGGCTGATGCTCGGGGGCTTTTTCGCGGTCAGCTTCGCTTCCTGGAAGTTCCGGCTGCCGTCGGTGCTGGTCTACATCATCCTGGGAATAGCCGCAGCTTCCCTGTTCCATCACGCCGACTGGATCCATATCACGGCGGAAATCGGGATTGTTCTGCTGTTTTTTATCCTGGGCCTGGAATTTCCGCTGGCGCGCATGGTCACCGTGTCCAAACGGATCTGGCCGGCCGGCGCCCTGGATGTTGGGTTGAACCTTGGCGGCGCCATGGGGGTGGCGCTGCTGTTCGGTTTGGATGTGATCGCCGCGCTTACCGTGGGCTCCATCGCCTACGCCACCAGTTCTTCCATCTCCGCCAAACTGCTCGATGAACACAAACGGCTGGCGAACCCCGAGGCGGAATTCATTCTGTCTCTGCTCATCTTCGAAGACCTGGTGGCCCCCGTTCTGGTTTCCTTCCTGGCTGGGGTGCGCGCCGGCGATCAGGTGTCGGCGGCTTTCATGGGGGTGTTGTTCGGAAAAATCCTGGCGCTGACCGCCGGCGCCGTCCTGATCGGCCTCTACGGTTTTAGGCGGCTGAGCCATTTCGTCGCCAAATGCCTGCAGCACGACTTCATGCCCATGCTTGCGGTGGGGCTCGCCCTGGGCTACGCGGGGCTGGCGGTAGCACTGGGTTTATCGGAAATTCTGGGGGCCTTCCTGGCCGGTGTGATGCTCTCGGAAACCGGTCGGTCTTCCGAACTCGAACATCTGTTGCTTCCCCTCCGGGACCTGACGCTGCCGTTCTTTTTTTTCTGGTTCGGAACCACGATCCAGTTCGGCGAAGGCCTCCCTCTGGTGAGCCTGCTGGGCGTCCTGGTGCTGCTGGCGGTGGTCGGTAAGATCGTCACCGCCTACGCCGGCGGCCGTTGGTTCGGACTGAACCGTAAAGTCGCTCTGCGGGCGGGTTTTTCCATGGTCCAGCGGGGTGAATTCTCCGCCATTATTGCCGGTCTGGCTTCAGCCCAGTTGCGCGTCTTCAGCGGGGCTTACATCCTGGCGACAGCCGTCATCGGCGTCTTTCTGTTCGACCGGGCGCCCGCTCTTGCCGGCTGGATTCACCGCCGCCGGCCGCCGCCGGGAGCCGATCCGAGCGGTTTGAAGAATCC
>MNZR01000180.1 GCA_001873705.1 Syntrophobacteraceae bacterium CG2_30_61_12 | reverse complement strand
GGCGGACCCGGCCAGCCGATCATTTCTGGTTAAACTGGCCGTTCCCAATCGACCCGGGCTCTATCCCGGGATGTTCGGGCGGCTCCGGATCGAACTGGGTGAGCGCCCCGAAGAACTGGTGCCGGCGGCGGACCCGGCCAGCCGATCATTTCTGGTTAAACTGGCCGTTCCCAATCGACCCGGGCTCTATCCCGGGATGTTCGGGCGGCTCCGGATCGAACTGGGTGAGCGCCCCGCGGTGCTGGTGCCGGCTGCCGCCATCCGCCGGATCGGCCAACTGGAACTGGTGACCCTGGAAGAGAACGGCCGTCGGCTGCGGCTCCATGTCAAGACCGGGGCGGTCCATGACGGCTTGATCGAAGTGCTTTCCGGTCTCGACGGCAGCGAACGGCTGGTGGTGGAGTAACGCCCAATGAACACGCCCGAACGCCCCGCCCCCAGCGGTCTGATCGCCGCCATGGTCGATCGCTTCCTCGGCAGTCAACTGGCGGTTCTCTTCACTTTGTTTGCCCTGCTGGTGGGGGCGGCGGCGGTGGTCATCACCCCGCGCGAAGAAGACCCCCAGATCGTGGTGCCCCTGGCCGATGTGTTCGTGCACTACCCGGGGGCCAGCGCCGAGGAAGTGGAAAAGCTCGTGGCCACCCCGCTGGAACGGTTGCTGTGGCAGATCGACGGGGTTGAATACGTCTATTCCATGTCCCGACGCGATCTGGCGGTGGTCACCGTGCGCTTCTTCGTGGGCCAGGACCTGGTACAGTCGCTGGTCCGGCTGCACAACAAGATCAGCATGAACGTCGATCGGGTGCCGGCGGGAGTCACCGGCTGGGTGGTGAAACCGGTGGAAATCGACGATGTTTCCATCGTCAACCTGACCCTATACTCGGACGCCCACGACGATCACCAACTGCGCCGGATCGGGGAAGAACTGATGGCGCGCCTGGAGTCGCTGGAAGACCTGTCGCGCACCGAAATCGTCGGCGGCCGCAAGCGCGAACTGCGGGTGGAACTGGACCCCGAGCGGCTGGCCGGGTATGCGGTAACCGCTCCGGAAGTGCTGCGAGCCTTGACCGGCGTGGACATTTCCCGCACCCTGGGCACCCTCACCCGCGACAATCGGGACCGGCCGGTGAGTTCCGAAGCCTTCCTCACCTCGGCACCGGATGCGGCAACGCTCACCGTGGCCGTTCATGACGGCCGGCCTGTTCGTCTCCAGGATCTCGCGGTCATTCGAGACGGCCCGGAAGAACCCGTGCGCTACAGCCGAATCGGCTTTTCCCTCCGCTATCTAACGGAACAAGGGATTGAACCGGGCGGCGGATCGCTCCCCGCCGTCACCCTGGCCCTGGCCAAAAAGCGCGGCACCAACGCGGTGGACGTGGCCGAGGCCGTGATCGAGCGGGTGGAACAACTGAAGCGGACGGTGCTGCCCGCCGGCGTGCGGGTGGTGGTGACCCGAAACGCCGGCGCCACCGCCAGCCGGAAGGTGGACGATCTGCTCCTGTCGCTGGCCTTCGCCATCGTCTGCGTGGTCGGTTTGATCGCCTTCAGCATGGGCTGGCGGGAAGGCCTGGTGGTGGCCTTTTCGGTCCCGGTCACCTTCGCCTTGTCGCTGTTCGTGAATTATCTGGCCGGCTACACCATCAATCGGGTGACCCTGTTTGCCCTGATCCTGTCCATGGGGCTGGTGGTCGATGACCCCATCATCAATGTGGACAATATCCAGCGCCATATCCTCGGCGGCCGCGAATCGCCGCGCCAATCCACCCTGCGCGCGGTGCAGGAAGTGCTGCCGCCGGTGATTTTGTCCACCCTCGCCATCATCGTCTCCTTTGGACCGATGTTTTTCATCACCGGCATGATGGGCCCCTACATGGCGCCGATGGCGGTGAACGTGCCGCTGGCCGTGACCTTTTCCACGCTGAGCGCGCTCACCGTGGTGCCCTGGCTGTCCTATCGGCTGCTGCGCGGTTTGCGCCCGCGGCAAGGCGACCCGGCGAACGCCGATCCAGGCCCCGGCACCGAACCCGGACCCAGCCGCATGAAGCGCGCCTACCGGCAACTGCTCACCCCGTTTCTCGACTCCGGCCGGCTCAGTCGCCTGCTCATTCTGGCCACCGTCGGACTGCTCCTGGTTTCGGTGGCCCTGGTCCTGCTGCGCCTGGTGCCGCTCAAAATGCTGCCGTTCGACAACAAGAACGAATTCCAGATCGTGCTCGATCTCGATGAGGGCGCCACCCTGGAACAGACCGATCGGGTGGTGCGCGCCTTCGAAACCTATCTGGAAACGGTGCCCGAAGTGGACCATTTCGTGACCTACAGCGGCACCGCTTCGCCGATGGATTTCAATGGCCTGGTGCGCCATTATTATCTGAGGAGCGAACCGCATCAGGCCGATATCCGAGTCAATCTGGCCCCCAAGGAACGGCGCCGCCGCCAGAGTCATGAAATCCTGCTGCGCATCCGCTCCGATCTCCAGGCCATCGCCCAGCGCCATCAGGCCGCCTTGAAGCTGGTGGAAACCCCGCCGGGACCACCGGTGATCGCCACCCTCACCGCGGAACTCCATGCCCCCGCCGATCGCGGTTACGCTCAACTGATCGAAGCCGCGGGCAGCTTGCGTCAGATGATGGCGACCGAACCCCTGGTGGTGGACCTCGATGATACGGTGGAAGCCGCCCGCACCCGGGTCGACTTCGTGGTCGATAAGGAAAAGAGCGCCCTCCACGGGGTGAGCCCGGCGGCCCTGATCGAAACCCTCGGCCTCGCCCTCGGCGGCGCCACCGCCCGCAGCCTGCACCTCGCCGGCGAACGGCAGCAACTACCGATTCGCCTCACGGTCCCCCGCACCGACCGCACATCTCCGGCCGATCTTGCCCGGCTACCGGTGAAAACCGCCGCCGGGCGGCTGGTCAGTCTGGGCGAACTGGGCCGTTTTCAGGAAACCCCCGTGGACCAGCCGATCTATCACAAGAACCTGGAACGGCTGGTGTACGTGTTCGCCGACACCGCCGGGCGCCCGCCGGCTGAAGCGGTGCTTGATCTCGAGGCGCGACTTGAACGCGAACCGCTGCCGCACGGGGCGCGCGCGGTCTGGACCGGGGAAGGGGAGTGGCACATCACCATCCGGGTATTCCGCGATTTGGGGATCGCTTTCGGCGCCGCGCTGCTCGGCATCTATCTGCTGCTGATCGTCCAAACCGGATCCTATTCCATTCCGCTGATCATCATGACCGCCATCCCGCTCACCCTGATCGGCATCCTGCCCGGCTTCTGGTTGCTCAACCTGGTGGCGGCGGAACCCATCGGCGGCTACCCCAATCCGATTTATTTCACCGCCACCAGCATGATCGGGATGATCGCCCTGGGCGGGATCGTGGTCCGCAATTCCATCGTGCTCATTGAATTCATCGATGATAGCCGGCGCCATGGCACGCCCTTTCGCGAAGCCGTGCTGAACAGCGGGGTGGTGCGGCTGCGCCCGATTCTGCTCACCGCCGCCAC
Source organism: Syntrophobacteraceae bacterium CG2_30_61_12 (assembly GCA_001873705.1). Classification (GTDB taxonomy): domain Bacteria; phylum Desulfobacterota; class Syntrophobacteria; order Syntrophobacterales; family DSM-9756; genus CG2-30-61-12. Next base: position 2,720 of record MNZR01000180.1, on the reverse strand, counting down.
CACCGCGCTCGGCGCCTGGCCGATCACGCTCGATCCGATCTTTTCCGGCCTGGCCTGGGCCCTGATCTTCGGTCTGCTGGCCTCGACCGCCTTCACCCTCATCATCGTGCCGGTGATCTACTACCAGCTCTACCGCCGCCGGTTCGAAGCCGGCACCGACCATGATTCCCCGAGGCCGGCATAAGAGTTATACTTCGAGCGGTCACAAACTGAGCTTTTCACCGCAAAGGCGCAAAGAGCGCAAAGAAACGCAACAACCTGATCTTTCATCAATAACCTTTCTCAACGAAACAGTAACATCCGGCTTATCAGCTGCCGCAAAGCGACACGACGCGAACGGAGACAGTATGAAGAAGGCATCCAAGACCCAGACAGACCGTAATGGCATGCAGGACGAATATGACTTCACGGGCGGGACGCGGGGCAAACATTATCGGGCTATGCAGGCTGGATATACGATCACCATCCATCAGCCGGATGGAACAAAAGTAGTCCAAGACGTGAAACCTCAAGAGGGCGCGGTCGTCCTGGAGCCTGATGTGCGGGAGTACTTCCCCGATTCGGAATCAGTGAATAGGGCCCTGCGTTCGCTCATCAAGCTCATTCCCAAGAAACGCCTCTCGGCACGGAAAATGGCGCAGGCAATTGCAAGCGATAGCGGCATGGTTTGAACCTGGTATTTGAAATCGACGAGCGTGCGGTCAGTGCTTGTCTCGCCATTACCACCTTTACAACCATATCGCCGCCGGTTCGAAGCCGGCACCGACTGAACCGGGCGTTGCGCTCGCCCCGGATTTGCTTTATGATCTCGGTAATCTGACAGCGCATCCGGCGGCCGGGCACGATCCCACGGGGCGATCCGAGCAGCCCCCGGTGCCGTGGAGCGACCAACCAAACGGCAGGATTCGTCATGGCCCAACCGACTCCCCCGCGGCAACCCGAAACGCCGCCGAACGCCGCCGAACGGCAGCCGTCCGAACCGCCGTCGGAAGCGACCCGGTGGCGGGAGCAATGCGCCCTGCTCCAGGCCCGCCTGCTCGATCAGAACAAGGATTTTCAGAACCTGCTGGACGCCCTGCCGGCCATTCTTTTCTTTAAAGACAAGGAAAATAGGCTAGTCCGGGTCAACCAGGCGTTCGCCCGCAGCGTCGACAAGCCCAAAAGCGAACTCGAGGGCCGTTCCTGCTTCGATCTATTCCCGGATCAAGCCGAAGCTTACTGGCGCGACGATCAGGAAGTGATCGCCGGCGGTCGGGCCAAACGGCGCATTGTGGAGCAACTAGCGACCGCGGACGGACTCCGCTGGTTTCAGACCGACAAGCTCCCTTACCGCGATCAGCAGGGCGACATCGTTGGGGTGATCGGCTTTGCCGTGGATATCGACGAACGCCTGCGCGCCGAACAGCGACTAGCGGAAAACGAACGCCTGCTCAAGGGGATCCTCAAGGCTTCCCAGGTGGGTATCCTGCGGATCGAAAACCGGGTCATCACCTGGACAAATGACGCCCTGGTCCGGATCTTGGGCTGGGACCATCGTGACCAACTGCTCGGCCGACCGGCCAAGGAATTCTACGGGTCCCGGGAGGATTACGAATCGGTCGGCCAACTTTATCTGGAAATCTCCGACGGCCGCCCCGGCGAAGCGCAAGTCCGCCTCAAACGCCGGGACGGCAGCCCGATGGATGCGCTGCTCACGCTGAGCCCGCTCGATCGGGCCCGACCGCTTGAATCCGCGATCGCCACCGTGACCGATGTGTCCGGCTTGAAGCAGGCCCAGGCCACGGCCGAACGCGAAGCGGCCAAGCTGGCGGCGATGATTTCAGGGATGGAAGAGGGGGTGGTGTTCGCCGACGCCGACGATCGGGTGGTGGAAGCGAACGACTATTTTTGCCGGTTTGTGGGGCTCCCCCGCGAGCGCATCGTCGGCCGCCCCATGATCGAACAGCACAGCGGCCGGATCTGGGAGAAGCTGAGCGCCCTCCTCACCCGCTTCAAGACCCAGCCCGGCACCGGCCCTTTATTCCTGCAGCGAGCCCTGGGCACGGCCGAAGTCATTTTACGGGTGCAGCCGATCTATCGAAGTGAAAGCTACGACGGCGTGCTGCTGAACGTGATCGACGTGAGCGATCTGGTCCGGGCGCGCCAGGCAGCGGAAGCCGCCAGCCGCGCCAAGAGCGAGTTTCTGGCCAACATGAGCCATGAAATCCGCACCCCGCTGAACGGTATCATCGGCATGACCGATCTCGCTCTCGACACCCCCTTGAGCGCGGAACAGAAGGAATATCTCGAGATCATCAAGGCTTCCGGTGATGCCTTGCTGGCTCTTATCAATGACATCCTGGATTTTTCCAAGATCGAATCGCGGAAACTGGAACTGGACCCGATCCCCTTCAACCTCCACGACAGCCTCGCCGACACCCTCAAGACGGTCGCCGTCCGGGCCCATGAAAAGGGCCTGGAACTGGCCTATCAGATCAGCACGGAAGTGCCCCAGATGGTGATCGGGGACCCGGGGCGGCTGCGCCAGATCGTGGTCAACCTGGTGGGCAACGCGGTGAAATTCACCAAGCGCGGGGAGATCGTGCTCCGGGTGGAACGAGACGCCGGCACCTCCGGCAGCGTCGATCTTCATTTCGCCGTTGCCGACACCGGCATCGGGCTGGCCGAACACAGTCGGGACAAGATCTTTCAGCCGTTCGTTCAGGCCGACAGTTCCATGA
>MNZR01000080.1:671-6084 GCA_001873705.1 Syntrophobacteraceae bacterium CG2_30_61_12 | reverse complement strand
CTGGAACGCCAGGCGCTGCAGCAGATCATGCGCCGCTACCAGCTGAACGCCGATCCCTACCGCAACGCCTCCGATTGACGCTACCGCCGCGATGGGACCGCCGGCGCCCTCGCCGGCAAGCCGTAACGGCAACCCACGATACCAGGCGGCAACCTCCGGCTTGGGCGGGCAAGCGACTTCCGGCAAACCGCCGCGCTGGGGCGCGGCGCTCCCAGGGTGCAGCCGTCCTGGTCCAGGCAGCGGGGGGTGTTTGCTCCGGGGACGCCGCGCCGGACGATTATTTATCGCCATGCACCTCATACCGCGCGCAGCAGAAATCAGAGCTTTGTTATCCCGAATGCAGCTTAGGGATCTCGAGATTTCTCCCCGTGGTCGCAATGCCAGGGAGCCCAACCCATAGCCGTTCGCAGTATTCCGTTGTTCACCTATTGACCCACTCCACGATCGGCGGTTAGAGTTTTACTGAACAACCTCCGGTTACCCCAGGATCTATCGCTCCCAAGCCGCCGCCTCCTTCCGCATATCGACCGTTCTGTCGCTCATCGGCCCGCTTTCGGCCTAAACAGACGTTCCCGACGACTCCTCCCTCCGTCCCCGGAGGTAGGTTGGGGCGGGCAATGAGCAGCGCGGGTCAGCATACCCACTGCTCATTGCCGCCCCTCGCCGCACCCAATCCATCGGGCGCGCGCTTGTGGAAGGGCGGAGTCCGCACGCGAGCCGCGGCCATTTGTCCCAATCCCCCGGTCCCGCATGTGCGCGAACGCGCCGCGGCGGCCCGGTGAAACCAAGAGAAAGGAGGTGAAGATCATGAAACTCAATGTGGTTGAAATCCTCAAACGGCTGCCGAAGACCAATTGCAAGGAATGCGGGGAACCCACTTGCATGGCCTACGCCAGCAAGCTGATGAAAAAAGACGCCAGCCTGGACGCCTGCCCGCCGCTTGCCACCCCCAAGTACGCTACCGCCCGAAAAACCTTGCATGACATGCTGCTGAGCGCGGCCGCCTGAGCACAAACCTCGATCGCTGGAACCGGCAGGGGCGAATCCGCTTCGCCCCTGCATCCCAAGTCCTGCCCTTGACCCTCGCCCGCAAAACACGGTGTCTACTGACCTCCGCCGTGGCTACCGCAGGGCGCCGAAGATCTTTGTTTCATCTCAGTCGAAGCAGGCGGCGGCTTGATATTTCAGTATTATTTCGCCCCCGTTCGTAGTGCGTCCCGGCTTACGGTGCCTCGGTGCGTTTGCACGACGGCCGGTTCGGAAGCGCCCAAACGCCTTACGGCGCCACTACCAGCGCGCCCCCGTTCGTAGTGCGTCCCGTCAGGGCGTCCTGGTTTACGGCACCCTTCGCGCCTTCGCGCGAGTCACTCATCAAGCCTCGCCAGGGCATCTCGACCGGCCTCGATCAGTTCCGGATCGCTGGTCCGCTCCAGCAGGTCGGCCAGCGCTTGGCGCCAGGCCGCGTCCCCCAGCTCCCCGATGAGATAAAACAGGTCGCCCAACCGCGTTCGATCGAACCCCACCCGCCGTTCCCAAAGCGGGGTCAGGACCCGGCGCGCCAGTTCGCGATCGGTCGCCGCGACCGTTTCCAGCACCACCACGGCGCCCACCCGGACCGACCATTGCGGGTGGCAGGCGAGTTCATGGAAATCCGCGAACAGCCGCTGCCGTTCCAGTATCATGTCGGCCAGCCGATCGGCGGCCCCGGCTTTGAGCATCCGCACCATCTGGGCTGCGTCCGGATCGGCTTCCACCCCGCGCGCCACCGCTTCCAGCACCTCCTGGATCCGCAGCGGACCGCTCCAGCGCAGCGCTTCCCCAAAGAGCAGCATGGGCACTGCCTTGATCCCTTTCGGTTCGGCCAGTTCCGGGAACAGGCCGAGATCGAACAACTGGACACCCAGGTTCGGATTGGCGAAAGGCAGAGGCGCCAGCGCGCTCACCACGAACGGGCAATGCAGGCACTCGCAAGTGACGTAAACCTCAAGGCTGGCCGGCCGGCGGATGCGGCGGAGAAATTCCCGCACCGATTGAGTGATGGGCGGCGCGCTTGGATCTTGGGCCGCGAGGATTTTCAGAAAAGGCGCCAGTTCCCGGTCGCGGGGGAGACCGTGATAGAGCCAGCCGGGACCGATCTGGAAAGCCGGCGGCCGGGCGTCACTCAGTTCCCGCCTGGTCACCCGCACCTGCCCCGCCAGGCCGCGCAGGGCTTCGGCGAAGGCCGCCAGCGATCGGCTCCGGGGGTCCTGGGTCGTAACCACTGTAACCTCCACCGGGCCGGACAGACCGGCGTTCCAGGTTCTCACCAGGTCCCGATCCGATTTCGATTCGAACAGTTTCATGCCACCCCCAATTCGCCGGCCGCACCATCCACGGCCGATCGCCGGCAATCGCGGCCGACGCCGAGGCGGGTCTGCACCGCGGAATCGAGCAGCGCCGGCAGTCCGCCCCGTTCGGTCGGGGAAAATCCCAGGGCGTCCCGCCAGACATCGTCGCTTTCCATGCACAGATAGACCCGGATGCCGGGATCGACCCGGGCGATCGAGTCCGCCATGAACCGGTAGAATTCCACGCGAATGTCTCGGAAATAACGCATCTTCCCGTCCAGACCGCGAACGAATTCGCCGTAGGCAATGAGGCTCCGCGGATACCGGGCCTGGATCATTTCCTTGAGTTCCGGCATGAAGCGGAAGGCGCCCAGACTGATCCAGACCACCCGAGCGGGGTCCACCGCTTGAAACAGCCGTTCCAGGACCTCGCCGTAATGGCGCTGCCAGTCGGGAATATCGATCATGGGGTCGAAGTGGAAGGCCAGGGGATAGCCCCAGGACTGGACCCGGCGGGCCGCCTCCAGGCGTTCGGCGAGCGAAGCGCCGCGGCTTTCTTCCCGGGCCCGGACCGGAGCGGCGTTGAGCGACCAGGCCACCAGGGTATGCCCCCGGTGATCGAGCCGTTCCAGATTGTCGATATGGGTTGTCTTGGTCTTGAGTTCCAGCACGGCGTTGGGCCGATCGGCGAAAAACGGCACCAGCCATTCGCTGAACCCGGTCCAGGGATCCAGCAGCAGCGAATCGGTGAATTCGCCCGAACCGATCCGAAACAGGCAGTCGCGGCGAGCGTCCAGGGTTCGGGCCAGTTCCTCGAACAGATCCTCGATGTTTCCAAACAGGCGCAGGCCCTGGTTCTGGAAATAGGCCTGGAGGATGCAGTAGGTGCAACCGAGGCTGCACTGGGTGCCGAAGTGCACGATCTGATAGCCGCAACAGTGGTAATGGCGGGTGCCCGGGCAGGACCTGAGAAAGCGGCCGCGGAAACGGACCAGGCCGAGCACCGAAGGGTCGCCGGCGGCATCGGGTGGGAGTTGGTCCACCAGCTCAAAGCGAGCGCCCGGAAGCGACCGGCGGAGCCTAGCCGCCAACGGGCCCTGCGCCACCGAGCGCTCGATCACCACCGTTTCAGGCGGCGCCGTCTGCATTCGCGCCTCCGCCGGCCAAAGCAGCGCATGGGGCCGGCTCCGGCATGGTCATGGCGCCTTCGAGTCGACCGGAAGCGGCGAAGGCGCGAGCTGTTTCAAGGTCCCTCTGGAGTTCGCGCACCCTCGAAAAAACCAGTTCCAGGCTCCAGGTCCCCCCCTCGAAGGAGCGCGGCGGACGCACCCGCAGGGTCGGCGGCAACCCGGCCGCCGCCAGCAGTTCTTGCACCCGAGCGGTGCGGGCGCTGAGCCGCGGAAACCGAAGTTGAAACAGCAGGTCCCGAAGCGCCTGGGTCTTCTGGCGATGGTTGTGATCAGCCGCGGCCAGGACCCGTTTTACCGGTGCCTGCTCCAGCACCGCCAGCGGTTCCAGCCGTTCCCGCCGGGCGATTTCCCACACCGTTTCCAGGATTTCCACCTGGATGCTGGCGCTCGGCTTCAGTTCCCGGAGCATGCCGAGCATCCGCAGGCGTGCGGCGGTCGGCCAGTCCACCAGTTCCAGGGCGGCCCGTTCGGCGATTAGGCCATCCGCCAGCAGGTTGAGGAAATCGTCTTCGGCCGCGGCCAGCCGCTGCCATTTTTCAAGACTTCCGGCCCCGGTGTGGATGCCGAGCCTGGGCAGCACTCGCCGGTGCAATTCGGCGGGGTCGACCAGCGCGGCGTAGCGAGCCAGGACCTGAGCCTTTTCCGCCGGATTGAGTTCCGGACCAAACAGCTTCGCTTCCAGGCGCAGGCGCCACAGCAGCGCCGCTTCGGTCGCGGCGGGGTAAACCAGGCAGGGGATGGTGGAGTAGCCGCCGGCGCGTGCCCAGGCACAGCGCCGGTGCCCGTCCACCAGCGTGAATCGGCCGGTTGGGCCGTGGTGCACCGTGAGCGGGGTCAGGATCCCGTTGGCATCAAGAGAGGCATACAGATCCGCCGCGGGACCGGCACAGCGCATGGCGAAAGTCGTATCGTCGGGATTGATGCGTTCGATCGCGACGGTTTCCAGCACCGGTTCCATGTTCAAGCGACCAGGTCCGTTCCGGTCAGGCGCCGCAGCGCTTCCAGGTAACGCGCCCGGGTGTTGGCCACCACTTCGGGCGGCAGTTCCGGGGCCGGGTCGTTCTTGGTCCAGCCGGAACCGAGGAGGTAGTCGCGGAGATATTGTTTGTCGAAACTCTCAGGGCTGGTTCCGACCCGGTAGCGGTCGGCCGGCCAGAATCGGCTGGAATCCGGGGTGAGCACTTCGTCGATCAGGATCAGGCGCCCGTCCAGCAGACCGAATTCAAACTTGGTATCGGCCACGATGATCCCGCGTTCGCGGGCGTAATCGGCCGCCCGCCGGTAGATTTCGATGCTCAAATCACGGACCCGGGCGGCCAGTTCGGCACCCACCAGATCCTGCATCCGCTCGAACGGGATGTTTTCATCGTGGGTCCCCGCGGCGGCTTTGGTGGACGGGGTGAAGAGCGGCCGAGGCAATTGTTCGGCCTGACGCAAACCGGCGGGGAGCGTGAGGCCGCAGACTTTCCCGGTGTTCTCATAGTCGTTCCAGCCGGAACCCGCCAGGTAGCCGCGAACGATGCATTCCACCGGCAGCGGCCGGGCCTTCCTCACCCACATGCCGCGGCCGCGCAGCACCTCGCGATGGGGCAGGCAGCTTGCGGGAAACGCCTCCACATCGGTGGTGATCAGGTGATTTTCGATCACGTCCCGACAGAACTCAAACCAGAACGCCGCCACCTGATTCAGGATCCTGCCCTTGTCGGGGATCGGGGTCCGCATCACCACATCGAAAGCGGAAATCCGATCGGTCACCACGATGATCAGGCTGTCCCCGAGATCGTAGATATCACGCACCTTGCCCCGGGATACCAGATGGAGTCCGCCGAGGGCCGTTTCGTTCACCGTTGCCGTCGCCATTTCATTCACCTCCAAGATAGCGCTGCCCGCCCAATC
>MNZR01000080.1:0-655 GCA_001873705.1 Syntrophobacteraceae bacterium CG2_30_61_12 | reverse complement strand
CCGCCCGCCGGGCATGGAGGTTCCTTCTTACCACACCGCCCGCGGCCTGGAAACGAAAGATCGCGGGCCGCGGCCGCGGTTGCCCTGCCGGCGGCGCCGCGGTCCGCCGAAAACCGACGCCATAGCCTCGGCTCCCCGCTCCCCGCTTCAGAACCGGCCCATCCGATTGGCGATTGACCGTGAGGAAATCGATCTGATATTCCAATCAGCCACGAGCCGGTTTGGGGCCGGTGTGATGTTCAATACGAGTGCGGATAGCCGACATGGACCCTTGACCGCCGAAGCCGGCGCCGTGGACCCGCCGGCGGCGGAACCGATCGAGCGCGAAGTGAAGCCCAACCCGATCAATCCCGCATGAACCGGGCAGCCGGATTGGCCGATCGGGTTTACCGGGCAATCCTCCAACAGCATCTGATCGTACAGGTCTCCATTCGCTCGACCCGGAGCGACTTCGCCATCGACCGGAGCTTTGCCACTCCCCGGAGGACCTCGGCCACTGTGGCCAACTCCGTCGAGTCCGCGAACCGCTGAATTTTCCCGACGTTTTTCCTGCGCCGATCGCGCCTTGCTTTACGCCACGAGGCGCAAATATACCGGTTAAGGGTAAAAGGTTTCGTTTCGTGTGCGCTCTTTCCCGGGAGCGCGGGCATCTTGC
>MNZR01000148.1 GCA_001873705.1 Syntrophobacteraceae bacterium CG2_30_61_12 | reverse complement strand
GAAAATCCGAAAAGAGCTCGCGACCTTGAGCCCCGAGCTCCTCGGACTTGTCTGACGGTGTGATTCTCTTCAACTCGGTCTCGAGAGATAATAGGCTGGATTCTCGAGAAGCGGAAAGTTCGGGTCTTCCACAACGGTGGTCGAGCGGTGTGGCTCAGTCGGCTCGGTTCGGCGCTCGCCTGTCGGCGTGCCGGCTCGGTTCATCCGGAAAAGATTGCAGCAGCGCCGCATCCAGAAGCGCAAGCGGCACCTGCCGGGCCCCCGCGGCCTCTAGTACATCCCGCCCATGCCTCCCATGCCTCCCATCCCGCCCATGCCGCCGCCCATGCCGCCCATGCCGCCGCCCATGCCGCCGCCGGGCATCGGCATCGGCATCGGTTTTTCTTCCGGAATGGACGCCACCATGGCTTCGGTGGTGAGCAACAAGGAGGCGACACTGGCTGCGTTCTGCAAGGCAAAGCGCACCACCTTGGTGGGGTCGATCACGCCCGCTGCAATCAGGTCCTCGTAGACCTCGGTATCGGCATTGAACCCGAAGGCGCCTTCACCTTCCTTGACCCTTTCCACCACCACCGAGCCCTCATGGCCGGCGTTGGCGGCAATCTGTCGCAGCGGTTCTTCCAGCGCGCGGAGAATGATCCACTTGCCCAAGGCAAGCTCACCTTCCACCACCATTTGTTCGAGGCTGTTGCGACAGCGCAACAATGCCACCCCACCGCCGGGCACAATCCCTTCCTCCACCGCGGCGCGAGTGGCATTCAACGCATCCTCCACGCGCGCTTTCTTCTCTTTCATTTCGGTTTCCGTGGCGGCCCCGACCTTGATCACCGCCACCCCGCCGACCAATTTGGCGAGTCGCTCTTGCAGTTTCTCCCGGTCATAATCGCTGGTGGTTTCCTCGATTTGACCACGGACTTGCTTGACCCGAGCGGCAATCGCCGTGCGCTCGCCGCCGCCGTCAACGATGGTGGTGTGGTCTTTGTCCAACACCACTCGCTTGGCCGTTCCGAGGTCATAGATCGAGGTTTTTTCAAGCTTCTGGCCCAAGTCCTCGCTGATCACCTTGCCCCCGGTCAGAGTGGCGATGTCCTCGAGAATGGCCTTGCGCCGATCGCCGAATCCCGGGGCCTTGACCGCGGCCACGTTGAGGGTGCCGCGGAGCTTATTGACAACGAGAGTGGCGAGGGCCTCTCCTTCCACATCCTCGGCAATGATCAGCAAGGGCCGGCCCATCTTCGCAACTTGTTCCAAGACGGGCAGCAGGTCCTTCATGCCACTGATCTTTTTTTCGTGACAGAGAACATACGGATCGGCAATCTCGGCAGTCATTTTTTCCGGATCGGTCACGAAGTAGGGTGACAGGTATCCCCGATCGAACTGCATCCCCTCGACGACCTCCAGGGTCGTCTCCATGCCCTTCGCTTCCTCGACCGTGATCACCCCTTCCTTACCCACCTTGTTCATGGCCTCGGCAATGATATTGCCAATTTGCGGGTCATTGTTGGCGGAAATGGTGCCCACCTGGGCGATTTCCTTTTGGTCCTTGGTGGACTGACTCATCTGCCGGAGTGCCTCAACCGCCTTCGCCACCGCCTGTTCGATGCCGAGCTTTAGGCCCATGGGATTGTGGCCGGCCACCACCAGCTTGGCTCCCTCGTGAGCGATCTTCTGGGCCAGTAAAGTCGCCGTGGTGGTGCCGTCGCCGGCGACATCGCTGGTCTTGCTTGCCACTTCCTTGACCATCTGGGCGCCCATATTGACGAACTTGTCTTCCAGTTCGATTTCCTTCGCGACCGTTACCCCGTCCTTGGTCACTAGGGGCGAGCCAAAACTTCTCTCAATCACGACGTTGCGACCCTTGGGACCGAGCGTAACCTTCACGGCATTAGCCAGAATGTCCACGCCTTTTAGGATCTTCTCGCGGGCTTCTGAATCGTACTTGATCATCTTTGCGGACATGCTTCTCTGCTCCTTCCCGCCAGGTTATTCGAAAATCCCCAGGATATCGTCTTCCCGCATGATCAGAAGCTCTTCCCCCTCCACCTTGATTTCCGTGCCACCCCACTTGGCAAACAGCACCCGATCCCCTTCCTTGATCAGCAGCGGCACGATCCGACCATTGTCCAACAGTTTGCCCTTGCCGACCGCCACCACCTGACCCTGCTGCGGTTTTTCCTTCGCCGTATCCGGGATGATGATGCCGCCGGCGCTGCGCTCTTCGCCCTCAAGTCGACGGACAATGATTCGATCATGCAATGGTCTCAACTTCATCGGTTTCTCCTTTTCTTGTCGGTTTTCGCTCCGCCTTAGCCTGCGTAGCGATGGTCCCATTTCCCCAACAATGTTTCCAGAACAAGGTTGGTAACGCTCCGGTCGCAATAACTAGCACTCAGTTTGAATGAGTGCTAAAAGTTGTTAATCATTCGCCCACTAAATAGCAAGCCCAAATTTCACGGCCTGCCGGACTCGATCTTGACCGGATCGAGCGGCATCCGTATGTTGCACACAATCATCATCGCGGCCGCAACAATCGACACCCTGCCGCGGAGACATTGGGTCATGGCAAGAGGATAGAGACATTATGAGCGTTGCGTCCGGGCCGCGAGAATGACTGAAACGATGTTCGAAACCGAGTTCTTTCCAACCCCCATGACCGGGGACGGTCACAACGAAGCATGAAAATGTAGGGCTGCCAGTAGGTTCTGGATGTGCGTGGCACTCCCCGACGATCCGGTGGAGGGGCGCGGATTGGACTCGCTGCCGAATCGTCGGGTAGCTCCCGCTGGTCGCAACCCGACCTACGCATTCGCTCCTCCATTTGGTTGTGCACAACCATCTGGAATGATTTATACTTGTGAAGGCTTAAAAGTTTCATTTCCACGCGGAGACGCGGAGACGCGGAGGTTGATTTCAGGGCTCTTCTCCGCGCTCTCCGCGCCTCCGCGGGAACACAAAACATAACTTCTCAAGCTAAAAAGGTATACATAGGGTCCTATTTTCATATTAACGCCGGATCGCAAGGAAGCTCGGTGCCGCACACCCTTCACTATCAAATGACGCTGCCTCGTTCCATCGACGAAACCTTCGCCTTCTTTGCCGAAGCGGGAAACCTGGAAAAAATCACCCCACCGGAACTCTGTTTTCGCATCGTCAGCCGCCGGCCGCTTACCCTCGCGGAAGGGACCGAGATCGATTACCGCCTGCGCCTGTTCCGAATCCCGTTCGGCTGGCGGACCCGGATCAGCCGCTGGCAGCCGCCGCGGCTGTTCGTCGATCAGCAGATCCGGGGACCGTACCGGCTTTGGGTCCACACCCACACCTTTGAAGCGATCGATGAGGGGACCCGAATCACCGATCGGGTGGATTACCGCCTGCCCTTGTTTCCCTTCGGTGAACCGGCCTTCCCCTGGGTCCGGCTGGAACTGGACCGGATTTTCCGCTTTCGCCGGCTGGCGATCATCCGGCTCCTGGGCCGCGCGGACGCGAACGAACCGTTCGCAATCGCCCCACCCCTGCCGGCCGCCAAGTGATCGTTTCGACAACGCTCGGAATATGGTAGCATCCCCCTGGCGGTCGGCGATCGGTTCCAGTGTTGGCGCCGCGACCGCCACTCTTTCAATGCGCACTCGAGCAAAGGACAGCTCCCCATGAACGATAGCGAAATCAGCAAACCCGCGCATTTCATCCGCACCATCATAATCGAAGACCGCGCCTCGGGCCGATTTGAGCGCCGCGTGCACACCCGGTTCCCGCCGGAACCCAACGGTTACCTGCATATCGGCCACGCCAAGTCGATTTGTCTCAATTTTGGTCTGGCCCGGGAATTTGGCGGCCGCTGCAATCTGCGCTTCGACGACACCAACCCGACCAAGGAAGCAGTGGAATACGTCGAATCGATCAAGGAAGACGTGCGCTGGCTGGGATTCGACTGGGACGATCGGCTCTATTACGCCTCCGACTACTTCGAACGGATCTACCAGTGCGCCGTGCGCCTGATCGAACAGGGCCAGGCCTACGTCTGCGATCTCAGCGCCGACCAGATCCGAGAATATCGGGGAACGCTCACCGAACCGGGCCGCGAGAGTCCGTATCGGGAACGGTCGGTGGCGGACAATCTGGACCTGTTCCAACGCATGCGCGCCGGCGAGTTCCCTGACGGCAGTCGGGTGCTGCGGGCCAAAATCGACATGGCCTCACCCAACCTGAACCTGCGCGATCCGGTCATGTACCGGATTCTGCATGCCGCCCATCATCGCACCGGCACCGCCTGGCGCATCTACCCGATGTACGATTTCACTCACGGCCTGTGCGATTCCTTCGAAGGCATCACCCATTCCATCTGCACGCTGGAATTCGAAGACCATCGGCCCCTGTACGACTGGTTCCTGGATCAACTGGAACTCTACCACCCGCTGCAGATTGAATTCGCCCGGCTCAATCTCACCTACACCGTAATGAGCAAGCGCAAGCTCCTGCGGCTGGTGGAAAAGGGTCTGGCGCGGAGCTGGGACGATCCGCGCATGCCGACCATCTCCGGGCTGCGCCGCCGTGGCTACACCCCGGAATCGATCCGCAATTTCTGTGACCGGATCGGGGTCGCCAAGAGCAACGCCACCGTCGATATCGCGCTGCTCGAATACAGCATCCGTGAAGACCTCAACCGCAAGGCGCCGCGGGTGATGGGCGTGCTCAATCCACTGCGGGTGGTGATCGAAGACTATCCGGACGATCGGGTGGAATGGCTGGAAGCGGTGAACAACCCCGAGGACCCGGCGGCGGGCACGCGCCAGGTACCGTTTTCACGGGTGCTCTACATCGAACAAGACGATTTCATGGAGCAGCCGCCGAAAAAATTCTATCGGCTGGCTCCCGGTCGCGAGGTGCGCCTGCGCTACGCCTACTACATCACCTGCCGGGAAGTGGTGAAGGACCCGGCCACCGGGGCCGTGATCGAAGTCCGCTGCACCCACGATCCCCAGACCCGGGGCGGGTCATCGGCCGATGGGCGCAAGGTGAAAGCGACCCTGCACTGGGTGTCCGCGGTCCATGCGGTGCCGGCGGAAATCCGTCTATACGGGCACCTGTTCAGCGCCGCGGACGCCGGGGACGCGACCAGCGATGAACAGTTCGAAGCGGCGCTCAACCCGGAGTCGCTCCAGGTGATCCCGCAAGCGCTGTTGGAACCGGGACTGGCCGCGGCGCAGCCGGGACAAACGTTTCAGTTTGAACGCCTGGGCTATTTCTGTGTCGATCCCGATGCCAGCGACGGCCACCTGGTGTTCAACCGCACGGTCACCCTGCGCGATGCCTGGGCGAAAATCCAGAAAACCGGGAACGCCTCCTGAGCGGCCGCAACAGGCTTTCACCACGGAGAACACGGAGAACACGGAGAACACGGAGAAAAACCTGGGATTTTCTCTGTGTCCTCCGTGCCTCCGTGGTGGATCTTGTTGAAACGGCCCTCACGACGATCAAGACCCCCATTTCAATCCGGTAAAGAGCGGCCAAGATGGATCAGGCGAACCTGCTGGAAAAACACGCCGCCGCCCGGCTCGGGGCCGCGGCCCCGCTGGCCGAACGGATGCGGCCCCGAACTCCCGGCGAGTTCATCGGCCAGCAGCAACTGCTCGGTCCCGGTAGGGTGCTGCACCGCTTGATGCACCATCGGCAGATGCAGTCTCTCATCCTTTGGGGGCCTCCCGGCTGCGGCAAGACCACGCTCGCCAATCTAATCGCCGCGGGCACCGATGCCCGCCTGCTGGCCATGTCCGCGGTCATGGCCGGCACCAAGGAAATCCGCGCCGCCGTTGACCGTGCCCGGCAGATCTGGGTGCGCGAACAGAAACGCACCTGGCTGTTCATGGACGAGATCCATCGGCTCAACAAAGGCCAGCAGGACACCCTGCTGCCGCACGTGGAACAGGGGACCGTGCTGCTGTTGGGAGCCACCACTGAAAACCCCTCGTTTGAAATCATCCGTCCGCTGTTGTCTCGAGCCCGAGTGCTGGTGCTGGAGCCCCTCAGCCCGCCGGAACTGGAACAAATCATCGCTCGGGCGTTGAACGATCAGGAAAACGGACTCGGGCGCTTTCCGACCCACATCGATCAGGCCGCGATCGCCGGCCTGATTGCGGCGGGTGGCGGCGATGCGCGGGTGATTCTGAATCTTCTGGAAACCGTGGTGCTCACCACCGCTCCCGATGTGGACGGGCTGCGCGGGATCAGCGCCGCCGCGGTGGCCGAAGTGGCCCAACGCCATACGGTCGCCCACGATAAGGACGGCGAACAACATTTCAACCTGCTTTCGGCCTTTCACAAGAGTCTTCGCGGCAGCGATCCGGACGCCGCGCTGTACTGGTTTCTACGTTTCTTGAACGCCGGGGAACCGGCGCTCACCGCGGCCCGGCGGTTGGTGGCGGCGGCTTCCGAAGATGTCGGTCTGGCCGACCCGTTTGCCCTGCTGCAGGCGACCCAGGCGCTCCAGGCCTATCAACTGCTGGGCAGTCCCGAAGGCGAACTGGCCCTGGCCCAGGCGATTGTTTACGTGGCCCTGGCCCCCAAGAGCAACGCCATCTGCCTGGCGCTCAACGGCGCCCGCGAACTCGCCCGGGAAACCGCTCACCTGCCGGTGCCCCTGCATCTTCGCAACGCTCCCACCCAACTCATGAAAGACCTTGGCTACGGCAAGAAGTACCAGTATCCTCATGACCATCCCGGCGGCTGGGTGGCGGAACGCTATTTGCCGGAGGAACTTGGGGAAACCGTTCTGTACCGGCCCAAGGACCAGGGCTGGGAAGGCAAATGGCGCGATTTTTTGGAACAAAGGCGGCGCCAGGTGAGCGAAGGCGAGCGCGGCGACCGGCCGTCGTCCACCAACCACCGCCCATGAACGGCACCACAACGGCGCTCCGCATGAGCAGCGAGCGTCGGGGAACCGAGCGCGCGTGAAACTCAAACCACCATCGATCACCGGCTTCAACCAACGGCCACGCCGCACCACGGCCACGGAGGCGACCAAGCCGTTTCGCCTGGCCAAGTACTTCAGTGTTTCCAGCTTTGCCGTGCTCCTGGTTTCCAGCGTCCTGCTTTCAGGCTTCATCGCCCATCGCGCCAGAGACGTGCTGCTCCATAAAAGCGCCGAATACGCCAATCTGGTGGTGGAAAATCTCAATGAACAGGTATTTTACCAGTTCACCTTGCCCTCGCTCATTACCGACGGCGAAATCCGCTTGAGCCGGGAAGATCAGCACGGGCGCCTCGACCGGGCGGTGCGTAACACCATCGCCGGCTTCAGCATCGAGAAGGTGGAAATCTACAACGCCGGCGGTATCCTCACCTACAGCACCGAACCGGAGCCCCTGGGGGGCAAGGGCGCGCTCGGGCAAGCCTTCGAGCGGGCGATTCAGGGCGAATCCACCTCGAGTCTGGAGGGCGACGATCATTCTTTCCTCGGCTTCGAATGGCCGGGAGGCACCCGCAAGCTGATCACCACCATGCCCATGTGGGTGGAAAAACCGGACAGCTGGAAGCGGGGCCGGGTCCTCGGCGCCTATGTCATCACCCAGGATGTGAGCAGCGACTACGATGCGATCCGCAACTTCCAGCTGATCATCGTCTTGAGCTTCGTGGTGTTTTTCGGGGTCCTGTTTGCCACCATGCTGTTCATCGCCCGGCGGGCGGAAACCATCCTGGCGTCCCGCGCCGAGGAGCGAAAAAAGCTCGAGGAGCACCTGCATCAGACCGAACGGCTGGCGGCCCTGGGCGAAATGATCGCCGGCGTTTCCCACGAAATCCGCAATCCGCTCGGAATCATCCGAAGCACGGCGGAACTACTGCATGGACGCACCGACAACGAACGGCAGAAGAAACTGAGCGGCATCATCGTTCAGGAAGCCACCCGGCTGAACAACATCGTCACCGAATTCCTCGACTTTGCCCGGCCCAAGACCCCGAAAAAGGTGCCTTGTCGGATCGAAGACATCATCAACCGCAATCTTGCGGTGCTGGAATCGGAACTGCGGCAGCTGGGAATCCAGGTGGAAAAAGATTACCATTCAGGCAACGGGGAGATGCCGGCGGACCCGGACTTGCTCTACCGGGCCCTGGTCAATCTGCTCCACAACGCCATGCAGGCCATGCCCGAAGGCGGGCGCCTGTTGGTTCGTACCGGTCTGGTCATGACCAACAGCCGCGGCGAACCGCACCTGGAAATTCGGATCGAAGACAGCGGTGGCGGCATTCCGCCGGAGGTCCAGAAAAAGATTTTCAACCCCTTCTTCACCACCCGGGAAAAAGGGACCGGCCTGGGCCTGGCCATCGTGCAGAGCATCATCGATAGCCTTGATGGTATGATCCGGGTGGAAAGCGACGGTCGGGCCGGCACCGCCTTCATCATTCGGTTGCCGCTGGCGCAGCCGGAGCTATACTTGTGAAGGCTTAAAAGTTTCATTTCCGCGCAGAGACGCGGAGGTTGATTTCAGGGCTCTTCTCCGCGCGCTCAGCGCCTCCGCGGGAACACAAAACGTAACTTCTCAAGCTAAACAAGTATAACGGTCCCCGAGCAGACGACGGTGAGTCCACATGGAAACCATTCTCATCATTGACGATGAACCCAATTACCTGCTGGTGCTCGAAGAACTCCTGAGCGACGAAGGCTACACCGTGATCACCGCCGAGACCGCGGTGCAGGGTCTGGAAACCATTCAGGCCAACGACCTGGACGCGATCATCACCGACATGAAGATGCCGGGCATGGACGGGATGAGCCTGCTCGAACAGGTGAGCGCCTTCAATCCGGACCTGCCGGTGATCATGATGACCGCCTTCGGCTCCGTGTCCAATGCCGTGGAAGCCATGAAAAAGGGGGCCTTCGATTACATCACCAAGCCGTTTGCCAACGACGAACTGAAACTCACCATCAAGAAGGCCCTGGAACATCATCAACTCCTGCGCAGCAACAAACAATTGCACGAAGAACTGCTGGAGCGCTATCAGTTCGACAACATCATCGGAAAAAGCGCGCCGATGCAGCGGATCTACCAGTTGATCGAAAAGGTGGCCCCGACCAGGGCGACCGTGCTCATCACCGGCGAATCGGGCACCGGCAAGGAATTGATCGCCCGGGCCATTCACTACAACAGCCAGCGCCGGCAGAAACCGTTCATTTCGGTCAACTGCGGCGCGCTGCCAGAAAACCTGTTGGAAAGCGAACTGTTCGGCCATGAAAAAGGGTCCTTCAGCGGCGCGGTGAGTCTGCGCAAGGGCCGCTTCGAACTGGCCCATCAGGGCACCCTGTTCCTTGATGAAATCAGCGAAATGTCCCCGTCGCTCCAGGTCAAACTGCTGCGGGCCCTGCAGGAAATGACCTTCGAACGGGTGGGAGGAACCGAAACGCTCAAGGTGGATGTGCGCATCGTTGCCGCCAGCAACCGCAACCTCAAGATCGAGGTGGCGGAAGAACGGTTCCGCTCGGATCTCTTTTACCGCCTGAACGTGGTCCACATCCCGCTGCCGCCGCTGCGTGCCCGGCGCGACGACATTCCGCTGCTGGTGGACCACTTCCTGCGCAAGTACACCGCCGAAAACGCGACCGCGCCACACACCCTGGAACGCCCGGCACTGGCGGCCTTGATGGATTATGGCTGGCCGGGTAACGTGCGCGAACTGGAAAACGTGATCGAGCGCACGGTGATCTTGAGTTCCGGAGATTGCATCGGCCTCGACGACCTGCCGCACGAAGTCCGGAGCCCGGAAGTTCAGGACGCCCAGGCGGGCCAAGGCGAGCGATCGGGGGGTGAAGTCGATCCCGGAAAACGCAGCGGGTTTCCGGAACTGGAACCGGGCGAACGGCTCCTGGACAGCGGGATGAAACCGCGCCAGCTCAAGGCCCTGGATTTCGTGAAAAGCCGCGGTTTTATCACCAACAAGTATTATTCCCAGCTCAATGAGATTTCGGAGCGGCACGCCCTGCGGGAACTGAACGAAATGGTGGAGCTGGGCCTGATCAACCGGATCGGTAAAGGGCGCGGCTGCCGCTATATCCTGACCGCCGCCGAAGCGAGTGAATGAGCCCGTGATCGACTTACCGGTCTTGATCATCGTTGGGGCCATTTCAAACAAGCTCTACCACGGAGGCACGGAGGACACAGAGAAAGGCCAAGGTTTTTCTCCGTGTTCTCTGTGTCTCTGTGGTGAAAGTCTTTTGCGGTGGCCGAAACGATGATCATCGCCGACTTCCCATGCAAGACCGGTCATGGATACGCCGCAAGGGCCGCTTCGCCATGCGCATTTTGACCGTTTCCGATGCGGTGGTGCCGGATCTCGCCGAAAACCTCGATCGCCGGCGCTTCGCGGGGCTCGATCTGATTCTTTCCTGCGGTGATCTGCCTCCGGAATATCTCACGTTTCTCCAAACGGAGCTGGGAGCGCCGCTGTTTTTCGTCCGCGGCAACCACGACATCCGCTACCAGAGCCAACCGCCGCGGGGCTGCATCGATCTGCACGGGCGCCTGATCCGCTTCCAGGGGCTGAACCTTCTGGGGCTCGAGGGTTCCATGTGGTACAATGGGGGTCCGATGCAGTATACCGAACGGCAGATGCAGCAGTTGTTGTGGAAATTGAAACCGGCCCTGTGGTGGCGGGGCGGTGTCGATATCGTGTTCACCCACGCCCCACCGCGCGGCATTCACGACGCCGACGACCTCTGCCATCGCGGCTTCGAAGCCTACCGCCGCCTGCTCGAAAGCCACCGCCCCGGCTATTTCATTCACGGCCATATCCATCGCCGGTTTCGGGACCCGGCTGAACGGATCACCGAAGTCGCCGGCACCCGGGTGATCAATACCTACGGCTATCAAGTGATGGAAGTCCATGCTCCAGCGTCTGCTCGATAGATGGAAAGCACGGCGGCGGGAGTTCGCCGCGGCGATGAAAAACTTCGCCGACGATCAACAGTGCCAGGGGGCCTTCGACAGCCGGGTGCGCGGAGTCGCCACCGTGCCGCTCGATCGGATTGTCGGCAGCGTCGGCCGCTACCAGGATTTCGACCGCCGGTTCCGGTTCAAGCAACAGCTGCCCTCCGAACGCCTGAGTCAGATCAAACAGGCGCTCCGCGAAGGACGACCGTTGCCGCCGGTGAAGCTCTACCAGATCCGCGACCACTACTACGTGGTGGACGGCAACCACCGGATCGCCGCGGCCAAGGAACTGGGCCACGATGAAATCCTTGCCGATATCGTCGAATTCATTCCCACCGGCGCCGCCCTGGAAGATGTGCTGTACCGCGAACGGGCGCAGTTTCGGGATGCCACCGGCCTGCCCGATAAGATCCATCTGACCGAGGTCGGCCAATACGCTCTGCTCCTGGATCAAATCGATCGGCACCGGCGCGTTCTGAGCGCGCGCGATGCGGCGGAGGTCTCGGTCGAGGCCGCCGCCACCGATTGGTACCGAACCATCTATCGGCCTCTCTGCGATATCATCCAGCGTGGTCGGCTGCTGGATTCGTTCCCGGAACGATCCATCGCCGATCTCTACGCCTACATTTCCACCCATCAGTGGGACCTCAATCGCAGCCGCCGTTACGGCAGCGGCATCGATGAATGGATTGCCAGCGATATGGAAGAATTTCGAGACAAGATGGCGGCAACCGAACGCGCCGATTACCCGGAAATGCGCCGCGAGATCTTCGCTTTTGTGCTGATGACCGTGCAGGCCCGGCGGGAAAACAAGATCATCGCCAGGTTGTTCGAACTGGAACAGGTCCGCGAGGTGCATTCGGTTCACGGCGACGTGGATGTGCTGGTAAAAATCAGCCTCAGCCGGGACCTCTTGAGTTCCGACGCCGAGATCATTTCCCAGTTCGTGCACGAGAACATCCGCCAGCTGCCCGGAGTGATCAGCACCAAGACCCTCATTCCAGGGCTCTCCAAGATCAAATCCGATTGACCCGGGCGCCGGGTCTGTTCCCAAAACGCCGATTCCGGGCGCGGTGTCCGCTCCCTGGCAGGACTTTACCCGCATGGACGGTCACCCGGGTGAGCCGGGCCGGGGCGAACTGCTGCCGCCCGAGCAACCGGCGCCCTAATTGGGCCAGTTCGGCACGGTACCCTCAAATTGGCACTGCCTCGCTCCTAGTGCATCTATATTCATGAAGGCTTAAGAGTTTCATTGCCGCGCGGAGACGCAGAGACGCGGAGGTTGATTTCAGGGCTCTTCTCCGCGCGCTCAGCGCCTCCGCGGGAACCCAAAACGTAACTTCTCAAGCTAAGCAGGTATAGAATATCCGTGAAGGGAGGCCCGAAAAGCTTCCAGACGGCCTGCTGGATCCTCACCCGCGCGCATGCCGAAGAATCTTGCGGCAGCTTACCAAATTGGGCATTGACATTCTTTTTGTATTAACATATAAATGCTCACTGATATGTATAATGACTTATTTGAACCGGGCAACCGGAGCCCGCACCTGCCGGCGTTTTCATCTTGGTGGGATTTTCCCCTTTGGAACCACCGTGCGAGTCGCTGTCGGCCCGGCATAAAACAGGATGGATGGATGGTCCATGGACAAGCTGACCCGAGGAAATCAATCAAGTGGCCTCGATACGGCGGAACCAAGTGAGCCGGATCCCGATACGGCGGAGCACGAGAAAATGGTGCTGCGCGACGAGTATTTCCAGACCGTTGCTTTTCTGGCCAAGAGCCTCTCGGATGAAAACCGGCTGCGGATCATCCTGTGCGTGAGCAACGGCAAGAAATCGGTTTCCAGCATCGTTGAGCAACTCGGTCTCTCTCAGCCCCTGGTGTCTCATCATTTGCGGGAACTCAAACGCTCGCTCCTCGTTAAGATCGAGCGCAATGGTCCCTTCATCTACTACCAATTGGTTGACCCGAGGATCCTTGATGTCATTCAAACGTTGAGCACCGTGGCAACAGACCTGTTGACCGCCAGGAAAACCTTTTGAGCAAGGATGAGGTGATCTGATGCCGATGGAAGAGATGCTGAAAATAGTTGGCCGCATGGACCCGGAACAAGCTCTCACCGAGATATCGAAGGTGTTGAAAATGCTTTTCTCCGTTTTGGGTGAGGAGGCGCGTTCGCAATTCCTGTGGGAGCTTATGGGAGAATCCAGGGGAGATAAGGTCTCCAGCCTGGTCCACCTCTGACTGGCCGAATGCATGGGCGAAGGTGTCGACCCGACGCAAATGTGCCAGAGGCTGGTGGATAAGGTCGCTCAGTCAAGGCAGTTGATGGCGATGACCGACCCGGATCTCTTGGTGCTGTTCGAAGACTGGTTTGAGGAACTGGAAGAGGAGATCATTTCGCTGGCGAGCGAGCATGACCCTCTCAGTCCCCTGAAGCTTGCCGAAAAGACGGGGCTTTCGCTGCGGGGGGCAACGTTTCTCCTGTCCAAGATGAGACGTGAGGGAAAGCTCTAGGGGCTGATTCTCGCCTGAGAGGAAAGAGCCTTTATGCAGAACATAAAAATGACGATCATGGCCGTCGTTGCGGTAGTTCTTACGGTCGGTGTCCTCTGGTTTACCAGTCGTGCCGTTACCCCCAAGCAGGCGACTTGGGACGATGTTTTGGCCGAAGGGAAAACCGGAGGCTACAAAATCATTACTACCGATGAACTTGCCGAGCGTTATCGAAAGGATCCCAATCGCCTTCTGCTTGTGGACACCCGGCAGGAGTGGGAGTACCGGACGGGACACCTCAAGGGCGCGGTGAATTTTCCCATCGAACCCACCGCCTGGTCGAGATGGCGCAAGGCCTCGGCGCTCGAAAGCCTCTTGGGACCGGACCAGGATCGCACCGTAATATTCTACTGAGCGGGCCTCACCTGAGTCCGCAGTGACTCGGCGGCCCGGGTGGCCGTAAAGCTCGGCTATAAGAACGTTTATCGTGATCCATATGGCTATCCCGAATGGCAGGGCAGAGGCCTGCCCGTTGCGAGCACTCCGGCCGGCCTAACGCAAACGAATGAACCAACCAACGCGCCGGGACCGCTTTACGGTTGGGCCATGATCTGGACGCTTCTTGGCATCTTCGCAGGCGGCATGGCTCTAAACCTCACCCCCTGCGTTTATCCCCTGATCCCCATCACCGTCTCCTACTTTGGCGGCCAGGCTGCAAGGGGAGGGGAAGGCCGGGGCAAGCTCATCGCGCATGGCCTGTGCTACATGCTGGGCCTCGCCCTCACCAACTCCGTGCTCGGAGTGGTGGCCTCCCTGACCGGCGGCCTCATGGGGGCGATGCTCCAAAATTCCATCGTGCTTGTTATCGTGGCGGCGGTCCTCGTCCTCTTTGCCACCAGCCTGTTCGGACTGTGGGAAATGCGCCTGCCAAGCGGCCTTACCCAAGCCGCGGCTAAATCGTACCCGGGCTACTTTGGCAGCCTCTTCATGGGCCTCACCCTCGGAGTGGTTGCGGCACCCTGCATCGGTCCTTTCGTGCTCGGACTCCTCACTTGGGTTGCAAGCATGGGGAGCCCGTGGCTGGGATTCCTGATCTTTTTCACCTTGAGTCTGGGCCTGGGGCTCCCCCTGTTTCTGCTGGCCATGTTCTCGGGACAACTGGATAAGCTTCCCCGTTCGGGCGGCTGGATGATCTGGGTAAGAAAGCTGATGGGCTGGGTACTGGTGGGCATGGCTGTGCATTTCATAAGACCCCTTCTCCCCGGCCAATGGGGAACGATTGCTCTGGCCATGGTCGCTCTGGCCGCGGGCCTGCACCTTGGTTGGATCGATAAGAGCCAGGCCAACTTCCGAGCTTTTCCCTGGCTTAAGGGCGCAGCCGGCATTGCAGGTCTCGTTCTTGCCGCTTTTCTCGTCACCTCCTGGGCCATGCAAGGCCCCGGCGTTACCTGGAAACCCTACTCGGAGGAGGTACTGAAGGCGGCCCAAGACTCGAACAAGCCGGTCATCATCGATTTTTATGCCACCTGGTGCGCCCCTTGCCGGGAGCTTGAGGAAGTCACCTTCCACGACGCCTCGGTCGTAAAACAGGCGGAAAATGACTTTGTCATGGTGAAAGTCGATGTCACCACCGGTGGCAACCCCGTGCACGAACGACTGCTGCAACAATACGAGGTGAAGGGGGTGCCGACGATCGTGTTCCTGGATACCGGCGGTAATGAAAGGCGGGATCTGCGCCTGGTGGATTTCCTCCCGGCGGATCAATTCCTCGGGCGCATGGCACAGCTCAAAAAGAGCGGCAACTAGACCAGGGAAAAGAGACGATGCTGAAAGTAAGATTCTTTTTGAATGAGCCCAATGGCAAGCCCTGAAAGAATTTTATTCAAATGATGCCCAGGTTGGGCGGAAAGTACAAGGATATCGAAATCGAAGTGACGTCCAAGCCGGTCGCGGAATACCAGTGCGATGAGTACTTCGAACTGGAGCTTCCCGTTGCCCCGGCGGTCATGGTCGGAGACGAGATCGTGGTCGAAGGCTCCAATGTTACCCAGGACGAGGTGGAAGCGGTGATCTGCCGCTGTTTGGGACTCCCCCAGCCGGAACCTGAAAAGAAGGGAATCCTGGGTCGTCTATTCGGGAAATAGGGCGGTCTTGTCTCGATAATGGACCTCCCCGAGTGGAATCCTGGTTGCGCCGACGGTTGGGTGTGAGCGTTTTACCACCTATACCGGTTAAGGGTAAGAAGTTTCGTTTCGTGTGGGCTATTTCCCGGGAGCGCGGGCATCGCGCCCGCTTCTGGTAATGAAACATCTGATCCTAAACCAGTATAATGGTGCGCTTACCGCGAGCGAGGATGCCCCCCAAGATAAGCGGTTGGGCATGAGCCCAAACGGGCTGGGTGAACAGTGGGGAAAAAGCCGCCAAGACTTCCTGGATAGGTGCCGGCAGAGCGGACATGTGGAACCTCCTGGTGTTGGCGTTCGAATACGCCAATACCGCAGGCGTTTTCAAGTTGTTGTTCAGCATAAAGAATTCGTTCATGATAAATTTACTGGCCTTGTACTGGACAGCTAGCCCTGGGCAGGGCTGATGCCAAAATGGCCAAAGTCGAGGGAACGCCATGCTGATATACCGGTTAAGGGTAAAAAGTTTCATTTCGTGTGCGCTCTTTCCCGGGAGCGCGGGCATCTTGCCCTCTTTTGAAAATGAAACATCTGATCCTAAACCAGTATAAATAACCAGCCATGAAATCCAGATTTCGCTAGAGCTCAAACACAGTCGCCACGGTGGCTACTGTGTTCCCGCCCCGTAACTCGGCGACCTCGCCAATGCTAATGATCAGGTCTTGATAGGGAAGCCGCTTCTGCATCAAGACCGCTTTCGGTCTTGAGCAGCCGGATCAGGAGAGCGGCAGGTTGAGGGTGACACGCACCTGGTCGGGCGCCGTTTGGGTCATTTTGAGCACGCCTTTGTGCTTCTGGATGATCATCTTGGCCATCGGCAGTTCCACCGACTTGGCTTCCCCGAGACGACTGGTGAACGGGTAGAAAAAATGCTCCAGATCGTCATCGGAAAGCTGTACGCCGGAAATGGTCAGCTCCAGAACGACGCTGTTTTCGCCCGGGGAGGTGCTGCATTCGATCCGGCTTTGTTCCGGTTCGCAGTAGGCGAGCAGGGCCTCGATCATGGTGGTGAGCGCGCCGGCGAGCAATTCCCGATCGAGCGGGAGCGGTTCCAGATCGGCTGCGGGATTCACGCTCCAGGCCACTTGCAGTTGCTGAAACAGGCTGCCCTGATTCCGGAACACGGATTGCACCAAATCATTCAGTGAAGTCCGGGTCGGAGCCAATTCGAACGGGCGCAGGTAGGCCAGGGATTTTTCCAGGAGCTTTTCCAGCCGTTCCACTTCCTTCAAAATGATTTCGGCCTTCTTGCGATTTTCGTCCCCGGCCGGCAGTTTATTCAGCAGTCGCCGGGCGAAACCGCCGGCCACCGCCAGCGGATTGCGGATTTCATGGGCGAGGCGCGCCGAAATTTCGCTGAGCGTTCGCAGTTCTTCGGTTTGAAGGATCTGCTGCTGCAGGCGGTAGCGGTCGGAAACGTTGACCAGAATGCCGTCGATCAATTCCACTTCGCCGGTTTCATCCACCACCGGCAGGGCGTGATCGAAGACGAACACGAACTTACCGTTGCGATGGCGGATTCGATATTCCGCCTTGAATTCTTCCCCATGCTCCAGGCAGCGGTCCATAAGCGGCCAGATCCGGTCCCGATCTTCCCGATAGACCTTGTTTTTCCAGAACTGCTGATCGGCGGTGGCGGCCGGCGCCGTGACCCCGGTGAGTTCCTCGATGAAGCTGTTGATGAACACGGTGCGGCCGCCGCCCACCAGCCGATAGACCACCAGCGGCACGCTTTCCACCAGGGTCCGGTATTTTTCTTCCGATTCCTGCAGCGCCCGGGTGCGCACCTCCACCCGCTCTTCCAAGGTGTCGGCGTAATCCTTGATCTGCCGGCGCGAGGCATCGAGCGAACTCAACATCTCGTTGAGCACCTCGGCCAGCACCCCCAGTTCTCCGGAAGGCGCTTCCTCGATCCTTTGCATCTGGCGCCCGGCTGCGATGTCCCGGGCCAGGGAAGTCATCCGGGTGATCGGCCGGGTGAACAGGGAAGTCACCACGGTGATTGCCCAAACCGATACCGCCATCCCGATCAGGCCCAGGCCCAGCATCCAGCGCCGATAACGGACAATGACCTGAAGGGTGCGAGAGCGGTTGAGGCCGAGTTCGACCAGGGCGACGATTTCGCCCCGGTAGTTGCGAACCGGCCCGATCAGGAGCGCGAACGGATCGGTGGCAAGCTCCTTGATGCTGAATTCGACGTCGCCGCCGCCGAAAACGGCGGCATAAAGGGTCGGGTCCGACCGCACCAGTTCCGGACGAGTGGCGGCCAGCGGGATGAACCGCGGACCATCACCGGGTTCCGCGATCAGGACGGCGAGTTCGACATCCGACTGTTGCTTCACTTCCTCGATAAAGATCGGACCAAATTCAAAGCCCAGATCGATGGCGCCCACCACTTCGCCCTCCCATTCGACCGGGGCGACGCCGCGAATGCCATAGCCGGTGAGCCCTTTTTCCAGGCCGTAAACCGCTTCTCGGCTGACCAGAGCGTCGCGCACCTCACTGCGCTGGTCGCCGAGCAGGTCGCCGAAATCGGACAGGTGGTGCAGGCGCAGGAACGATCGACCGGGCCGCACCTCGAAGTGAAACTGGCTCAGCCCGTACTGATGCTTCATCAGTTGGTAGGCCGGGTAGCAGAGCCGGATCAGTTGCATCCGGTCGCGCTGGGCCAACGCCGCGGCGATCTCCGGGTTGCGGGCATGGGTCGAAGCGAGGCTGGCGGCCCAGCGTCCGCGCAGGTCCATGCTGTGGAGAAAGGACTGATAGGCACCGGTCAGGCGCTGTTGTTCCTGCTGGCTGATGATCTTGTTCTGACTGAGGATCGCGGTCCAGACCAGGGAAAAGGTGCCGAAAAAGGCGAGGGAAAGAAACGGCAGAATGAGCCGGTAACGAAGCGGCAAACTGCGCAGCCGTGCAAGCAGCGATCCGTTTGACTGGGTCATCACCCTTGCATCCCCACCGACTCTAACGAGCGGTTGACGTTGCGGAAAAACCGGTATCGTTCACCGGGTCCCGGTCCATCTCCCCAGTTCGTAGCGGCGCAGCCACGCCCTTACGGGCGCACTACGAACGCGCCTGGGCCTTAATGAAATCCAGGGCTTTCCCCAGTCGTTCGAGCACCGTTTTCCGACCCAGTACATCAATCACTTCAAACAAGCCGGGACTGGCGGTGACCCCGGTCAGGGCGACTCGCACCGGCTGCGCGATTTTCCCCAGTTTAACGCCGAGTTCCTCGGCCACCGAACGGAAAGCCTGCTCCATGCGGGCTTCGTCGAAGGGGTCTAGATCGGCCAGGACGGCCTGCATCCGGGCGATGGTGGAAAGCGTTTCGGGGCGCAGGAACTTGGCGGCTGCTGCCGGGTCGTAGTCCACTTCGTCGACCAGGTAGTAGCGGATGGCGTCGGCCATTTCCACCAGGGTCTGGCAGCGTGGCTGGAGGGTGGCGATGGCCCGGGCCAGGTAGTCATCGGGCCGCTCCGAGTAACCCCGCTGGTGCAGGAACGGGCGCAGCAACGGCACCAGGGCGGCCGGGTCCCGCTCCTTGAGGTAATGCGCGTTCAGCCACAGCAGCTTGTCCGGATTGAACACCCCGGCGGCCTTGCCGATATGTTCCAGGGAAAAGTTGGCGATCATTTCCTCGCGGCTGAAGATTTCCTGATCCCCGTGCGACCAGCCCAGTCGGACCAGATAGTTGACCAGGGCTTCCGGCAGGAAACCCATTTCCTTATAGACCATCACCGAAGTGGCGCCGTGGCGCTTGGACAGGCGAGCGCGGTCTTCGCCCAGGATCATCGGCACATGGGCAAAGCGCGGCAGCGGCGCTCCCAGGGCTTGGTAAATCAGAATCTGACGCGGGGTATTGTTCACATGGTCGTCCCCGCGGATGATCAGGTTGATCCCCATGGTGACGTCATCGATCACCACCGCGAAGTTGTAGGTGGGGATCCCGTCGCTTTTTTGCAGCACCAGATCGTCCAGTTCGGCATTGTTGAAAACAATGGGACCCTTGATCAGATCGTTCAGCACCGTTTCTCCCGCCAGGGGGCAACGGAATCGGACCACCCGGTTCGGCCCCGGCCCCAACCCGCGGTCGCGGCAGCGACCGTCGTATTTGGGCTTGCCGCCCGCGGCCATGGCCGCCTGGCGGCGCCGATCCAGATCCTCGGGGTCACAGTCGCAATAATAGGCGTGGCCGCCGGCGACCAGCTTTTCCAGGTATTCCTGGTACACCTCCAACCGTTCGGTCTGATAAAAAGGGCCTTCGTCCCAGTCCAGTTCGAGCCATTCCATGGCGTCCAGAATGGCCTTGACCGAAGCTTCGGTGGACCGGACCAGATCGGTGTCTTCAATCCGCAGGATGAATTTGCCACCATGACGGCGCGCGTACAACCAGTTGAAAATGGCGGTGCGGGCGCCGCCGATGTGGAGATAGCCGGTGGGACTGGGAGGGAACCGGGTCACAATCGCTGCCATCGAAATAGAACTCCTTTTTAGAAAAATGAAAGACAAATATCGAATGTCGAATACAGAATGTCGAATAGCGAAGTTAACAAAACGAATATAGAATACGAAATAGCGAACCGCGGAAGTGGGAAAGGCCCCGTATTATTCGACGGTTCTTGATCGTTATTCCGCGGTTCGCAATGCCTCCTGAAATCAACAACCGCACCTTTTCATACTCCATTTATCGTCAAAAACCAACCGCCGGATTGGCCGGGCTTTCGGCTTTGTTATCACCTTCCCGACCCCGGCCTGTCAAGCAAGTGGAGTCATGGCCCCGGACACTCGACAGCAGGCTGGCCCAGGTACGGGCCAGGGGTACGGCACCTGCGCGCGGTCAGGGGGTGCGTAGCACTCCCTGACGATCCGGTGGTTGGTTGCCGATTGGAGACGCTGCCGAAGCGTCGGGTAGCTCCCGCTGGTCGCAACCCGACCTACGAATTCTTGCCCTTAAAGAGCGGGAACCCTATTCGCTGGTTCAGGAAATCCTCACCCGGCATGTTCGATAGGGACGACCGGCCGCTTGCCCCCTTCCCGCTGTCGGGGTCGGGTTCGGGGTCGGGTTCGGAATCGGGGTCGCAATCGCAATCTTGTTCGATAGCGATTGCGATAGTGATTGCGATACCGATACCGATAGCCAGTGGTGGCTAGCCGAGTAGGTCAGGTTGCGACCAGGGGGAGCTACCTGACGGTCTTCCTGGCGCCCAGGACACTCTAGGAACATCAGCTTGCCGCTCCTTGTTCGCCGCCGTCGCCCGAACCGCGGCGCGCATGGAACTCCCGGGTCCAGTCGGCGAATTGGTCCTGATCAAGCGCGGCGCGGATGTCCCCCATGAGATTCAGGTAATAGTGCAGATTATGCAAGGTGTTCAGGCGATAGGCCAGGAGTTCCCGAGCCATGAACAGATGGCGCAGGTAGCCCCGGGAAAATCGGGCGCAGGTGTAACAGGTGCAGCCCTCCTCGATCGGTCGGGGATCGTCGGCATGGCAGCGGTTCTTGATCTGGAGATGGCCGGCGGCGGTGAACAGCATACCGTTCCGGGCATTGCGGGTGGGCATCACGCAGTCGAACAAATCGATCCCGGCCGCAACTCCCGCCACCAGATCCTCCGGCGTACCGACTCCCATCAGGTAGCGCGGGGCCGCCGCGGGCATGGCCGGCACCAGTTGATTCAGGACCCGGAGCATCTCCGCTTTCGGTTCCCCCACCGCCAGGCTGCCGACCGCATAGCCGTCGAAGCCGATGGCCTGAAGCTGTTCCAGGCAGCGCCGGCGGAGTTCCGGAAACACCCCGCCCTGAACGATGCCGAACAGGGCCTGGTCGGTGCGCTGGTGCGCCGCCTTGCACCGCTGCGCCCAGCGCACCGTGCGCTCCGCCGAAGCCTCGGCGTAGTCGCGGCTGATCGGGTACGGGGTGCATTCGTCGAAGCACATGGCGATGTCCGAGCCAAGCTGCTGCTGGATTCGCACCGCATCTTCCGGGCGAATGAAATGCCGGGACCCGTCGATGTGGGACTGAAAGTGGACGCCCTGTTCCTCGATTTTCCGCATCGGCGCCAGGCTGAACACCTGATAGCCGCCGCTATCGGTGAGGATCGCCCGGTCCCAGTGGATGAACCGGTGCAGGCCGCCGAACCGTTCGATCCGTTCGGCCCCAGGCCGCAGGTAGAGATGGTAGGTGTTGCCCAAAATGATCCGGGTGTCAAGCGCTTCCAGTTCGTCGGGAGACACGCTCTTGACCGAACCCTGGGTACCGACCGGCATGAACATAGGGGTTTCGATCACCCCGTGAGCGGTTTCCAGGCGGCCGCGGCGGGCACCGCAGCCGGAATCGGTTTTGAGCAGCTTAAATTTCATGAGGATGACTTTTCTTCCCATGGAGTCACCGACCCCGGGCGCGGCGCGGCGCCGCCGCGCTTGATCCGCGTTCGTTCGGGCCGGCGGTCGCTAACGGATCAACATGGCATCCCCGTAGCTGTAGAAGCGGTAGCCGCGGGTGATCGCTTCCCGGTAGGCGGCGAGGATCGCCTCGCGCCCGGCCAGGGCCGAAACCAGCAGCAGCAGGGTCGATTTGGGCAGATGGAAATTGGTGATCATGGCGTCCACCACGCGAAATCGATAGCCCGGATAGATGTAGTGATCGCACAGTCCGGCGCCGGCCGTGACCGTTCCGGAATCGCTCGCGCTCCATTCCAGGGTGCGGACCGCGGTGGTGCCGACCGCAACGATCCGCCGCCCGTCCCGACGGGCGGCGTTCACGGCCGCCGCCGCCGCCGCCGAAATTTCCACCGCTTCCGCATGCATCCGGTGATCGCGGATATCGCGGCAGCGGATCGGCGCAAAAGTGCCGTAACCCACGTGGAGAGTGATCCGCACCAGTTCGACCCCCTGCCGTTCCAGTTGATCGAGCAGTTGGCGGGTGAAATGAAGACCGGCGGTGGGCGCCGCCACCGCTCCCGGGTGGTCGGCATAGACCGTCTGATAGCTGTCCCGATCGTTCACCGGCGCGGGGTCGCTCCCGGTTCTCGAAATGTAGGGCGGCAGCGGTACTTCGCCGACCGCATCCAGCAGCGCCGCCAGCGGCCGTTGGTCGTCAAAGCGAACCCGGTAGCGGCCTTCTCCCAGGGGGGCCTCGACCCGGGCCGTGACGCCACCGTTCAGAATCAGGCGGGTGCCCGCCCGCGGCGGCTTGGACGCCTTGATGAGGCAGGGGTGACCGGCGGCGGCGTTCAGAGCCTCCGACCGGCAGGGCTCGAGCA
This sequence comes from Syntrophobacteraceae bacterium CG2_30_61_12, assembly GCA_001873705.1. Taxonomy (GTDB): domain Bacteria; phylum Desulfobacterota; class Syntrophobacteria; order Syntrophobacterales; family DSM-9756; genus CG2-30-61-12. The sequence continues at coordinate 1,877 of MNZR01000148.1, read as the reverse complement.
CCAGCAGTTCCACCTTGCCGCCGCTGGCTTTCACCCCGCGAAGCCGCGACGGCACCACCCTGGTATCGTTCAGCACCAGCACATCGCCGCGATCGAGATAACGCCCCAGCTCACTAAAAATCCGATGTTCCAGGCCGCCGTTCCGGCTCCGATCGAGCACCAGCAGGCGACTCCCGCAGCGGTTCGGCACCGGCGCCTGGGCGATCAAAGCCGGCGGCAATGGGTAATCGTAAGCATCCAGCAGGAAATCCGTTGTCATCAGCCGCCGTGCCGCCGCCCCCAATAGACCAGAACCAGGCCGAGCACCATCAGGGCGCCGCCCAGCAGTCGCAGTTGCGCGGTCGGCAGGTCCATGACCTGGCGCAGCCAGCGCTTCAGGGCTTCCGGAAAAGCAAAATAGGGGAGCCCTTCGAGAAAGCACACCAAGCCGATCACGGTAAAAAAATAACCCATTGTCAAATCCTTACTGGAATCCGCTCGGGCGCCGCGCTCAATCGGACCGCACGCGGACGGCCGGACCCGGCTGGGGGACCCCGATAGCCGCTCCGCCCGGTGCGCCGATCCGGATTCACTTGGCATTCGTGCCTGGTTCGCCTATCATAATTTTCTGGTTTTGCAAAGACTTCCCGTATCACCGCATGGAACTGAACGGGTTTCATTCAGGAGGATCAAGGCATGGCCTTGAGCTGGCTGGAAATCGATCTCGGCGCCCTGGTCCACAACCTCGATCAGGCCGCCGCCCGCCTGCGGCCGAACATCGGCATTCTGGCGGTGGTGAAATCGGACGCCTATGGTCATGGCATGGTGCCGGTTGCCCGTACCTTGCAGGACCACGGGGTCGGTTTTTTCGGGGTGAGTAAATTCTGGGAAGCTCGGGAGTTGCGCGAACAAGGGATCGCTCGGCCGATCCTGGTGCTGGTCGGGATCGAACCGGAGGATCTGGATGAGGCGCTCCGGCTGGAAATCCGTCCCGCCCTGTTCCGGCTGGATCATGCCCGGGCCATCAGCCGGGCGGCTCCGCGCCTGGGCCGTCCGGCCCGGGTTCACCTCAAGGTGGATACCGGGATGGGTCGCCTCGGGGTACCGGTCGACCAGTTCGCGGACTTCCTCGATCAACTGAGCGCGCTGCCCGGGCTGGAAATCGAAGGGGTCTGTTCCCACTTCGCGGTCGCCGACGAAGCCGATAAGAGCTACAGCGGTGAACAGTTGGAACGCTTTCGGGACGCTCTGCGGATGCTCGCCGAGCGCGGCATTCGGCCGCGCTACGCGCACGTGGCCAACAGCGCCGGGCTGCTCGATCTGCCCCAGGCCCACTATGAACTGGTGCGCCCCGGGCTCATGCTCTACGGATCGCAGCCGTCCCCCGATCTCAAGGCCCCGGCTGAGCTCCAACCGGTCATGACCTTCAAATCCAGGGTGGTCCAGATCAAGGAAGTTCCGCCCGGCCGCTCGATCGGCTACGGGCGCACTTACGTGACTCAGTCGACCGCGCGGATCGCCACCATCCCGGTGGGTTACGACGACGGCTATCCGCGGCTCCTGTCGAACCAGGCCGAAGTCTTGATCGGCGGCCGCCGGGTGCCGATCGTGGGGCGGGTGTCCATGAACCTGATCACCGCCGATGTCACCCGGCTACCGGAAGCGCGAGCGGACGACGAAGTGGTGCTGCTCGGCCGCCAGGGTTCGGAACGCATCAGGGCCGAAGAACTGGCGGCGCTCAGCCGGACCATCAGTTATGAGATCTACTGCCTGATCGGCCGCCATCGCTTCAAGCACTTTTTGCCGGCGCCCGGTCCACGCGGTACTTGCACTGAAGTTGATGCCTTGAGCCCCATGCGTTCGTAGTGCGCCCGTAAGGGCGGTCGGCGCTTTCCGGA
>MNZR01000087.1 GCA_001873705.1 Syntrophobacteraceae bacterium CG2_30_61_12 | reverse complement strand
ATATTATACCTCTTTGGCTTGAGAAGTTACGTTTTGTGTTCCCGCAGAGGCGCTGAGAGCGCGGAGAAGAGCCCTGAAATCAACCTCCGCGTCTCTGCGTCTCCGCGCGGAAATGAAACTTTTAAGCCTTCACAAGTATATATAATCCAGATACGCTCGCGGTCAACACCTCCACGGGCCACGTCTGTGCCACTGGCACCCGGGCCATCTTGTTCCTCGCTCTATGCTCTGGGTGGTACCCAAGACAAAAAATGCCGGGTCTCGCTGAGAGATCCGGCATTCCTTTTTGCTCACCGAAAGTGGACTATCCGAGCGCTTTGTTCAGCTCCAGGGAAAGGCGCCGCAGATGTTCCTGTTCTTCCTTGACCAGCAGGCCGATCAGGTCGCGCCCCTGGGTCGCGTCGGTGGCGTCCTGCATGGTCAGGAAAAAGATCACCGAATCCTTTTCGAATTCGATCGCCAGGCGCAGGGCATCCAGGGTATTGGTCACCGCCTTCAGCCGCTGATCCACCCCGGCGCTGGTCCGAAACACGTGCTGATCGGCCATCATCTTGATATAGTCGCCCAGTTGCCGATCCGGGTCCTGAACCCTACCGGAACCGCCTTGAACGGGCAGAGTCCGCTTCAGTTCCTGGAATTTCTTCTGGTGGCCGATTTCCTGAAGGGCGAGTTCCTTGAAAACCGTCTGAACCTGAGGTTCGTCTACCACCGTCAACGCTTTTTCGTAGAAGGTCTTGCCATTTTCTTCAATTTCGATGGCAATCTGGAAGACTTCATCCGCATTGAATCCGAAAATCATCGCTGAGGCTCCTCACCCGGGGGATCGGACTATTCCTTTTCAAAATCGCTCTTACCGGCGCCGCAGACCGGGCAGTTCCAGTCGTCGGGCACATCGGCAAAGGCCGTGCCGGGAGCCACGCCATTGTCCGGATCACCCTTGGCCGGGTCGTAAACATAACCGCAAATCTGGCATACGTAACGGTCCATTCAACATCCTCCTTGTTTGTTTCATGCTTCGCTTCAAGATCAAGGCCGATCAACAAAGGCCACGTGGGCCGTCGCATCGAGGCATTTACCCCATCGACCTGGCGGTGCTGCAATAGCGAGAATATAAATCATTTTCCGACAAATGCAAACGAAGTGCTCGGTTTTTGCCCGACCTCGCCGGGCGCTCGCGCGGATGGAGGCTGCGGTTCAAGGCCCGGCCCGGCGGGCGACTGAGTGCGCCCACAGCCGCTTCAGGCGCAGCGCGTTCGACACCACGGAAACCGAACTCAGGGCCATGGCTGCGGCGGCCACCATGGGATTGAGCAGGATCCCGAACCAGGGATAGAGCACTCCGGCCGCCACCGGGATGCCGACGCTGTTATAAAAAAAGGCCCAGAACAGGTTCTGCCGGATCACCCTGAGGGTCAGAGCGGACAGCCGAATGGCCGCGCCCACCAGCCGCAGATCGTTGCGCACCAGGGTGATATCGCTCGCTTCCATGGCGATGTCGGTGCCGGTGCCGATGGCGATGCCCAGATCGGCCGCGGCCAGGGCCGGGGCATCGTTGATGCCGTCGCCCACCATGGCCACGCACCGGCCCTGACGCTGCGCGCTGCGCACCGCTTCGGCCTTGTGTTCCGGGAGTACTTCGGCCAACACCCTTTCGATCCCCACCTGGGCGCCGATGGCCTCCGCGGTCTGGCATTTGTCACCGGTGATCATCCACAGTTCCAGCCCGAGACCGCGCAGTTCAGCCACCGCTTCGCGAGCGCCGGCTCGAGGTTGGTCGGTGAGGCCCAGCAGGCCGACGGCGCGCCCGCCCACCGCCGCGCAGATGCAGGTTTTTCCGGCGGTCGCCAGGGCCTGGTAGGCGCCGGCCAGATGCTCCACCTGAACGCCTTCGCGGGTCATGAGTTCGAGGTTTCCCACCAGCACGGGCTGCCCGTCCACCGTCGCCTTCGCTCCTTGCCCCGCCACGGCTTCAAAGTCGGTGACCGGGCTCAGCGTGCATCCTCGTTCCGCGGCCGCACTCACGATGGCTTGCGCCAGCGGGTGTTCGGACGCGCTTTCGATGGCCGCCACGGTACTGAGCAGCCGCGCCTCATCCCAGCCCTCCGCCGGGATCAGATCGGTGAGTCGAGGCCGGCCTTCGGTCAGGGTGCCGGTTTTGTCGAAAATCACGGTATCGATGCGATGGGCGGTTTCCAGGCTGGCCCCGTTTTTGATCAGGATCCCGCTTTCCGCTCCGAGGCCGGTACCGACCATTACCGCGGTCGGGGTGGCCAGGCCCATGGCGCACGGACAGGCGATGATCAGCACCGAGACGAAGTTGATCAGGGCGCGGCTGAAGTTGCCACCGGGTACCGCCAGGGCCCAGACCAGAAAGGTGATCAGCGCGATGCCCAGAACAATCGGCACAAACACCGAAGCGACTTTATCCGCCAGTCGCTGGATCGGCGCCTTGGAACCCTGGGCTTCTTCCACCAGCCGGATGATTTGGGCCAGGGCCGTTTCCGCTCCCACCCGGGTGGCTTCGAACTGGATGGCGCCGGTGCCGTTGATGGTGCCGGCGAACACCTTGCCGGCGGCTTCCTTGAACACCGGCACACTTTCCCCGGTGAGCATGGATTCGTCCACCGAAGTGGTGCCGCTCACCACCACCCCGTCGGTGGGGATGCGCTCGCCCGGGCGTACGATCACCCGGTCGCCGATGAGCACTTCGTCGACGTTGATATCGAGGTCCAGGTCCCCGCGTCGCACCCGTGCCGTTTTCGGCTTCAGGTCCATGAGTCGGCGGATGGCCTGAGACGTCTTGCCGCGCGCCCGGCTTTCCAGGTAGCGGCCGAGCAGCACCAGGGTGACGATCATGGCGGCGCCGTCGAAATAGACGTGCGGCGGCGCGCCGGAGGCGGCGAAAAAGCTCGGCAAGAGCGTAATGGCAAGCGAATAGAAATAGGCGGAACCGGCGCCCAAAGCGACCAGCGTGTTCATGTCCGAAGTCTGGTGTCGCGTAGCCTTGAGGGCACCGGAAAAGAACCGGCTGCCCACCCAGAACACCGCCGGGGTGGTGAGGATGGCCAATACCGGCAGCATGATCCGATCCGGCACCCGGGCGATGAACGGAAACCAGTGGGGCATGGAGCCGATCATGGTGAGCACGCTCAAGACCGCCCCGACCAGAACGCGGCGCAGCAGGTCCCTCTGTTCTCGCGAGCGCAGCAGATCCAGATCAATGGCGAGCCGCGGATCGATCCGGCCGCGGAATTCGTAGCCGGCATCGGTCACCGCCTGTTCGATCAGCTTCAGATCCAACTGGCCGGGCTGATGCCAGACCGTGGCTCTGGCCGTGGCCAGATTGACCGCGGCATCGGCCACTCCGGGCACCGCCCGCAGCACGTTTTCCACCCGACGGACACAGGCGGCGCAGGTCATGGCGCCGATCCCGATCTGGACCTGTGCTTTCCGATCCGGATCGGCGCTGGTCAACTCAACCACCCGGTAGCCCAGGTCTTCCACCTGGCGGCGCAACTGGTCATCCGTGACCTGCTCCGGCGCATAGTCCACCGTGGCCTGGCCGGTGGCGAAGTTGACCGTGGCCTGATCGACTCCGGCGAGAGCATTCAGCGCGTTTTCCACCCGGCGCACGCAGGCGGCACAGCTCATGCCTTCGATCTGCAAGCGGACCTTACTGGATGACTTCATAACCCGCCTTGGCGACCGCCGCCTGGACCAGGGCCGAATCGACCGCGGCGGTTGCATCGTAGGTGGCCGTTCCGGCGCCGAGATCGACTTTCACGTTGGTGATTCCGGCCACGGTCGCAAGTGCCTTGGTAACCGCCGTAGCACAGTGGTTGCACGACATGCCTTTGATCTTGATGGTGGTGCTCATGCTTTAGCCTCCCTGGCGTTGAAAGTACGAAAATGGAAAAGCGAAAAAGGGAAAAGCCACCGGTGCCGTTATACTTCGCATGGGCATGGGTTGCGCTTTTTGATTCACCACAGAGATCACAGAGAACACAGAGATTTGCTATTTTTTAGTCCTCTGTGCCCTCGGTGCTCTCTGTGGTGAAAAGCTCAGTTTGTGCCCGTGTAAAGCATAACATTAATCATTGGTGGGTTGCCGTGCCGCACCGGGGCGGCAAAACGGCGGCAGGAACAGGAAACCCCAACCCGGTTCGGGTTGGGGTTTGGGTCCTGATCAAGAAGGGGGCGACCACCGGGAAGGAGTCGAGGCGGTGCCCGGTTCGGCTACAGCGGCAGGTGCTTCACCAGTTCCCGGACGGCGGCCACGGATTTGTCAAAGGCGGCCTTTTCCTCGGGCAGGAGCTTGATTTCGATCACCTGCTCGACCCCGTTTCCGCCCAATTTCGCCGGCACCCCAACGTAATAGCCGCCGACCCCATATTCCTTATCGCAGTAGGCGGCGCAGGGCAGGATCCGCTTCTTGTCCTTCAAGATCGCTTCGGCCATCTGCACGGCGGAAGCGGAAGGGGCAAAAAAGGCACTGCCGGTTTTCAGCAGATTGACGATTTCGGCGCCGCCGTTGCGGGTCCGATTCACCAGTTCCTCGATTTTCGCCGCCGGCATCAGTTCCGGCAGCGGGATCCCGGCCACGGTGGTGTAGCGCGGCAGGGGCACCATGCTGTCGCCATGTCCGCCGAGCACGAAGGCGTTCACATTTTCCACCGACACCTTCAGTTCCATGGCGATGAAGGCCTGGAAGCGGGCGGCATCGAGGACCCCGGCCATGCCCATGACCCGGTTGGTGGGAAAGCCGCTGACCTTCTGGGCCACGTAGACCATGGCGTCGAGCGGGTTGGAAACGATGATGAGATGGGCGTTGGGCGAGTATTTGGCGATCTGTTCGGTCACCGCCTTGACGATGGAGGTGTTTTTCGCCAGCAGGTCGTCGCGGCTCATGCCCGGCTTGCGCGGCAGCCCGGCGGTGATGATGACCACGTCGGAATCGGCGGTGTCGGCGTAATTGTTGGTCCCGACCACGTTGGAATCGAAATCTTCCACCGGTGAGGCCTGCATCAGGTCGAGCGCCTTGCCTTGAGGCATGCCTTCGATGATATCGATCAGGCAGACATCACCCAGTTCCTTGGATGCGGCCCAGTGAGCGGCGGTGGCACCGACAAAGCCGGAACCGACAACAGTGATTTTTTTTCGATGAGCACTCATGATTTTACTCCTCAGCTGGAATGGGACCGGGACCGCGCCCGATTGGCGCGGCCCCGGGGTGGGGAATCCGGGTGAATCAGCCGATCACGGCCAGGACATCGCCCTTCTGGACGCTGTCGCCTTCCTTGTAGTTGATCTGCTTGACGGTACCGGCGACCGGACTGGTGATCGAATTTTCCATCTTCATGGCTTCCAAGATCAGCACCACGTCGCCTTCCTTAACCGCCGCGCCTTCTTTCACTTCGTAACGAATGATCATGCCCGGCATCGGGGCTTCGATCTTGGTGCCGGCGGCGGTTGCCGCCGGGGCCGGTCTGGGCGGAGCCGCGGCCGGCGCCGGAGCAGCGGCGGTGGGAGCCGGGGTCGCGGCCGGTTTGGGCGGCGGCGGGGGCACCATGGACGAGCGCGGGGCTACCGGCTGGGCCACCGGGGCGATCGTCGTGATCATCGGTACCCCGCCCACTTCTTCCACTTCCACTTCGAAGTATTCGTTTTCCACGAACACGTTGAAGGAACGCAGCCCCGGGCCCTTCGGCGGCACATCCTTCCGGGGCTTTTCCATCAGCAGCCCGGCTTTGGCCTTTTTCACCAGTTCGTCTTCGGTCTTCACCTGTTCCATGGTCTTCGGCTTCACTTCCGCCGGGACCTCATCGAGGCCGTATTTCCAGCGCAGGTAGCGTTTGCCGGTGGTGGGGTAAAGGGCATAGATGAGGACATCGTCCAGATCCTTGGCCAGGCCCTTGACGTCCTTTTGGGCGTGTTCCAGTTCCGGCTCGAGCACGTCCGCCGGCCGCATCGTGGTCGGCTTTTCCCCGCGCGGATAGCCCTTGAGCGCCTTTTTCTGGACTTCCGGATCGACCGGAACCGGGGTTTTGCCGTAGAGACCGAAACACAGGTCCTTCACCTGAGCGGTGATCATCTTGTAGCGTTCGGTTTCGGTATCGAACAGGACGTTGTTGACGGTCTGGATCCCGACGATCTGACTGGTCGGGGTGACCAGCGGGACCTGACCTAATTCGCGACGAACGATCGGCAGTTGCGCAAACACATCGTCAATGCGATCGAGCGCGTCCATTTCGCGCAACTGATTGACCAGGTTCGACAG
>MNZR01000297.1 GCA_001873705.1 Syntrophobacteraceae bacterium CG2_30_61_12 | reverse complement strand
CAGAGTCGGGCCCCGGCCGAACTCTGCCGGCAGATCGCCAGTGCCATGGAAAGCTGGCGAAAGCAATAATATACCTTTTTAGCTTGAGAAGTTACGTTTTGTGTTCCCGCGGAGGCGCTGAGAGCGCGGAGAAGAGCCCTGAAATCAACCTCCGCGTCTCCGCGTGGAAATGAAACTTTAAGCCTTCAGTGGTCAAAGATCCTAAGGAGTTCAGAGGCGAATGGTCACTTGTCAACAGCGGTGCGGGACCTCAAAAAACCGTTGCGGGACCGATCTCTCGGGAGGCAAGCTTCGTTACCAAGCGAGACTTCCTCGATCGCAAGCATAACAGCGCTTAATTCACCCGTTTGGTGAGCGTTTTCAGATCCTGGATTTCGTGGAGAAACCGCGACGGGCCGCCGATATCGGGATTGTAGAAGGAATTGCCGGAGGCGGTCTGGGGGGCGCTGAGATACAGGTTTTCCTTGGCCCGGGTGGCGGCCACATAGAACAGCCGGCGCTCTTCTTCCAGGCTGTCGGTTTTGTAGAAGGCATAGGATGAAGGCAGATAGCCGTCCACCAGGTGGATGATGAACACGCTGTGCCATTCCAGGCCCTTGGCCGAATGGATGGTGGAGAGCACGATCCGGTCGGCCCCGTCCGACGCCGCGGCGCGCCCGGCCAGGGCCTGTTCCGGCGGTTCCAGAGTGAGGTCGGACAAGAGCGCTTCGAGGCTCGTATAGTTGTCGGCGATCTGGATCAGCGAAGCGAGATCGTTCACGCGCTTGTGGGCGTCGTCGTATTTCTGCTCCATGATTGGCCGGTAATGGTCCATGAGCGCGGTCACGGCGGTGGTCGGAGTCACCCCCGGTTCCCCCACCTGTTCCAACGCCGCTCGCAAGGCGCCAAGGTCCTTGCCATATTTTCGTTTGGCGAAGGTCTTATGGGTGAGCGCTTCGAAGCCTTCACCAGCGCCCACGATGCGGGCGATGATCTGTTTCGCCGAAGTCGGTCCGATTCCTTCGATGAGCAGCAAAATCCGGTACCAGGCGACCCCGTCGCGGGGGTTGAACAGGACCCTGAGCAGGGCCAGCAGGTCCTTGATGTGGGCCGATTCGACGAATTTCAGGCCGCCGTATTTGATGAATTCGATGCCGCCGCGCTTGAGCATCACTTCCAGTTCGTTGGAGTGCCAGGCGGCCCGGAACAGCACCGCGATCTCCCCGGCCGCCACCCCATCGCCCCGCAGTCGCCGGATTTCCTGAACCACCCTGACCGCCTGCTGTTCGGTGCCGGCCGGACGGAGGTAGACCGGTTTGCGGCCCCCCGGCAGTTGGGAAAAGAGCTGCTTGGTGAACTTTTCCCGGGCGTTGGCGATGATCGCGTTGGTCAGCGATAAAATCGGCTGGGTGCTGCGATAGTTCTGTTCCAGGGTGGTGATGAGGCAGTCCGGAAACCGCTTCGGGAAATCCATGATGTTGCGGAAATCGGCGCCGCGGAAGGAATAGATGCTCTGGGCATCGTCGCCCACCACCGCGATGTTGCGGTGTTCGCTGGCCAGTTGGTAGGCGATTTCCGCTTGCAGCGGGTTGGTGTCCTGGAATTCGTCCACCATCACGTAGCGGTGATCGTTGGACAGGCGTTTTCGCACCGTGTCTTTTTCCCGAAGCAGTCGCGCCAGGTGCACCAGCAGATCGTCGTAGTCCATGACCGCGTGGCGCTGTTTGTAGGCGGTGTAGGCCGCGGCCACCTGGGCTATGGCTTCCAGTTCGTCGCTGAACTGAGGATATTCCTCTTCCAGCACCTGTTCATAGCTTTTCCCGGTGTTGACCACTCGGGAAAAGATGTTCACCAGGGCGCTTTTTCTCGGGAAGCGCCGGTCTTTACCCTGGAGGCCCAGTTCGGTACGGATCAGGTTGACGATGTCTTCGGCATCGCTCCGATCGACGATGGTGAAACGTGACGAAAAGTCGAATTCCGGGGCGTAGCGGCGGAGCACCAGATTGGCGAAGGAATGGAAGGTGCCGCCGGTGACCAGGGCGCAGCGGGCGTCGAGCATGGTGGCGGCGCGCCGCATCATTTCCTGGGCGGCCTTGCGGGTGAAGGTGAGGAGCAGCACCGATTCCGGGCTGACTCCCCGCTCCACCAGGTAGGCGACCCGGTAGACCAGGGTCCGGGTCTTGCCGGTGCCGGCCCCGGCAATCACCAACTGGGGTCCCTCGATGGTGGTCACCGCCTGGAGTTGCCGGGGATTCAAATCTTTTTCATAATCGATGGCAGGACGTCGTTCCACTGGGTTTCTCCCTGCGCTATAATGATCGCAACTGAAAGTGGGATCGCTTTGCCGGCGCCCGGCGATCGGCGGGCGGGTCTCGCGCCATTCATAACTTGCGCGGTAACAACCTGAACTTTTTTTACAGGATCAACACGATGAACGGGATACTCAGCCATCCCGTCTATCCGGTTCATCCTGTCAGCAAGCACTCTCCCACGAAAGCGCAATTCATGGCCGTGTAGAGTGGTTGCAGGATAGACCGACTACCGTCAAACAACCAGATTTTTATTGGTTTTCGCCGCCATCCGGGGGCCGCTCGGGCTGGTTCGGGCCGGGTGCCCCAAAAGGAGGACCGCCGTGCTGAACAAAGGTTCAAGCCCCTGGTTTCGGATTCCGGTAATGCTGCTGTTCGGTTGCGCCGTCGTCCTGGGCGCATCTAACATAAATGCCGCCCAGAACAGGCCACCGGACCGGTCACCGGCCGCCCCCGCGGCGGCACCCGCAACGGCCGCGCCCACCACCCCTGCTGCCGTGCCAGCCCCAACCACCGCCCCAGCCGAAGCGGGCACGGCATCCGGTGAGATCGCCGCATCGGCTGCTCCCGGCTTTTCCATCATCGCCGTCGAACCCCAGGCCGAAGACCAGCAGGTCCTCATTCGCTTCAACCGTCCGGTGGCCAAGGACGAACTGGAAGATCATCTGCGCGTCTTTCCCTACGCCGGCATCCATTGGCACCTGAGCAACCAGGTGGAACCGACCGTCATCCTGCTCAAGGGCTCATTTCGTCCCGGTCAGCGTTACGCGCTGTCGCTGCCCGAGGATTTCGCCGTGGCCGGGGTCCCCTACCGCCGCCAGGTGGACAGTTTCCTCATGCCCGATCGGGCGCCCCGGGTGAGCTTCACCGAACCCGGTACGGTGATCGAACGCGACAGTCGGCAGATGCTCCACCTCAAGACGGTCAATTGCAGCCGGGTCCAGGTCAAGGCCCTGAACGTGCCGCCCCTGCTGCTGCCGGAAGCCATGGCGCTGGCCGACTACGCCGGCCCGATCAACTGGACCACCCTGCTGGACGAAATCCAGGCCCGGGCCGGTAAACTGCGTACTCTCGCCGGCCGCGAACCGAGTCTGGAACCATACCTGAAGCCGCTCGATCAGGAACGCCAGGTGCTTGCCACCCAGACCGGTAAGAACCGCGAGCAGATCTTTTCGCTCCCGCTCACCTTTCGCGCTCACCCGGACCAGGGCGCCATCCAGTTGATCGCGCTCGATTCGCTCGACACCGACCCACCTGCGCCGCCGATCTGCCGCCTGTTTCGGATCACCGACCTGGGCCTGAGCGCCAAGATCGCGGCCTCCAGCCTGCTGGTTTGGAGCACTTCGCTGCGCACCGGCCAACCCCAGCCGGAGGTGTCGATTCTGGCCCTGACCGAGGCCAGGGAAATCTTTCCCATCGGCCGCACCGACGCCCAGGGGGTGCTCCTGGTCCAGGATCGAAACCAGGCCCAGGCCCTGGTCACCAACGATAATTCCGACTACCGGTTTGATCAGCGCAGTTTCCAGATCGCCAAGGTGCGCTTTCTGATCGCCGTCACCGCCACCGACAGTTCCTTTATCGCTCTCGACCCGAAACAGCCCCTGAAGCCGGAAGGCATCACCGTGAAGCCCGGGAAATGGCAGGGCCGACCATTGAGTCAAGGCGCCATCTTCACCGAACGGGGGATCTACCGCCCGGGGGAGACGGTCCATTTCAAGGCCTTCCAGCGTCGCTATCAGGACGGCCGGATCTTTGCTCCGGACGGCCGGGTGACCGTCCATATCCGCAACCCCAAAGACGAGGAAATCTACCGCAAGGAATTGCCGCTCACGGCTTTCGGTTCGGCCTGGGACGATTGCCTGATCGAAGGCTTCCAGCCGCTCGGCACCTACACCGCCACGGTGGAAAACGCGGACGATCCGGCCGGCACCGATTCCACTACTTTCCAGGTGGAAGAATTCCGGCCGCCGCGCCACTTCGCCCGGATCGCCTTCGAACCGGCGGAGCGCACCAGCGGCGCCTACGTCAATCTGAACCGGACGGAACCCCTGGTGCGGATTGCCGTGTCCGGCCAGTACTACGCCGGCGGCCCGGTGAAGAACGCCCAGGCACGCTGGAAAATCCACTACACCAGCGTCAGTCGCGCCGTTGAAGGATGGGAAGAATACGACTTCGGCTACCAAAGCGACGAGGAACCGGAACTGATCGAAAGCGGTGAAGCGCTGCTCGATCAAGAGGGGCGCATGACCCTGGATTTTCCGCTGGATGACGATCTGGTGGCCGGCAAACGAGCGCTCGAAGTGAGCGCCACCGTGCTCGATTTCGACGGCCGCGCCGGCACCAACCGCGGCACCTACCAGAGCGATCCGGATTTTCTGGTGGGCATCGGGTCGCATTCCGGCTCGGTCCGGGTGGACACCCCCCAGCGCCTGACCCTGGTGGTGCTGGACAAAGACCGGCACCCGCTCGATCGGGGCCGGATCGAAGCGAGCGTGCTCAGCCGCGGCGGCACCTACGTGCGCACCCGGAACGAACAGGGCAACGTGGATTGGGATTACCGGGAAATCTGGCGCCGGCAGTACGGCGCCGACGTGGAACTGGAAGGCGGTCGAGGCGAATTCGAATGCGCCTTCGGCGTCGGCGGCAGTTACCTGGTGAGTTTCACCTACCGCGACCGGCAGGGCCGCCCGTTCAGCTCCGCCGTACAGTTCCAGGTGACCGGCGACCCGTTTTGGACCGCCTACGAAAACCGCGAACGGCCGTTTGATGAACTCCAGTTAGATGCCGACCGCCACGTCTACCAGCCGGGCACGACCGCCACCGTGACCGCCGCCGGCGGCCGCCCGATCACGGCCGCGCTGCTCACCCTGGAACAGGGCGAGCTGGTGAGCTATCGGGTACTGACCGGAACCGATCTGAAGCAGCCCATCACCATCCCGATTGGCGAGCAACATCTGCCGAACCTGTTCGTGTCCGTGCTGGCGCTCACTCCGCGCGGTGAATTCCCGCTCTATACCGGCCGCTACGATGCCGAAGCACCGGGCTTTCTGTTCGGCACCCTGAACCTTCCGGTGCGCCGGGAACCGGGCGATCTCATGGTCACCATCGCCGCTGACCGGGAAGATCTAAAAGCGTTGCCGGGAGGGGACGTGCAGTTCGATCTCCGGGTGACCGACGAAAACCGGGCCGGGGTCAAGGCGGAACTGGCGGTGGCGGTGATCAACGAAGCGGTGCTCGCGCTCACTGGTTTCACCACGCCGGACCTGACCGAACTGCGGAGCTTCGACGGGCCGCTCGGGGTGATCACCCAAGAACTTCGGTCGCTGCTGCTCAAGCAGACGCCGTTTCATGACCTCCGGGTGGATCCTTTGACCGGCGGCGGCGGCGCCGAACTGGGTCTCCCGGCCACCGATGTGCGCAAGGATTTTCGGCCGGTGGCATACTTCAATCCAGCCGTGCCGAGCGATGCCGAGGGGCGGGCCCGGGTGAACTTCAAGCTCCCGGACACCATGACCCAATACCGGATCTATGTGGTCGCGGCCGATCCCGGCAGCCGCTTCGGCAGCGCCGTTAACCACCTTCAGGTGAGCAAACCGTTTTACCTGGAACCGGGCCTGCCGAGCTTTTTCCACACCGGCGATCGGTTCCGGTTCCCGATCCAGGCCTTCAACCGCTCGGATCGCGCCGGCGACGGTGAACTGCGCCTGGAAGCGAGCGCCCAGCTCCAACTCTCGCCTCCGGGCCCGGCGCAGCTTCTGGCCAAGGACGGCAGCGGCCGGTTCTGGGTGTCCGGCCTGGCCGCCGCCGCCGGCGCCGGAGAAATCCTCGCGGCCGGGCGACTGGGGGAACTGACCGACTCGGTGCGCCTGGAAATCCCCATCGAGGACCCGACCCCCCTGGGGACTGAAGTGTGTCAGGGGAGTTTCCGCCGCACCCTCACCCTGACTGAAGTGTGTCAGGGGAGTTTCCGCCGCACCCTCACCCT
>MNZR01000229.1 GCA_001873705.1 Syntrophobacteraceae bacterium CG2_30_61_12 | reverse complement strand
ACGCCGGCCGCTGCCGTTTGCGGACCAGCCGCCGGCCGGGATCGATCGCGATCTGGCGGCGGCGATCCTCGAGCCGCTCCCGGCGGGACCGGTGGCCCCGGGCGTTCTGGCACGGGTCCTCACCGCCTATGGGATTCCCCTGGTGGCGCACGCCCTGGCCGGGTCCGAACCGGAAGCGGTGGCGCAAGCCCAGGCCATTGGCTACCCGGTGGCGTTGAAAACGGCGGAACCGGGCGTGATTCACAAAAGTGATCAGGGTGGGGTGTGGCTGCGGTTGGCCAATGCGGACGCGGTTCGTGACGCTTACCGGCGGGTGTCCCAACTGGGGCCGGCGGTGCTGCTGCAGCGGATGCTGGAGCCGGCCGGCGAATGGCTGGTGGGCGGGCGCCGCGACGATTCGTTCGGAGCGGTGGTGGTGGCCGGTATCGGCGGGATTTATGTGGAAGTGCTGCGCCGGACCGCCATTCGGGTCGGTCCGATTGGCGCCGAAGAAGCCGGGCGCATGCTCGATGACTGCGGCGCGGCGGCGTTTCTCGACGGTGTCCGGGGTCGCCCGCGGCTCGATCGGAAAGCGTTGGAAGATATTCTGGCGCGGGTTTCCTGGCTGCTTCATGATCATCCCCAACTGCGCGAATTGGACCTCAACCCGGTCGCGGTCCAGCCCGCCGGGGCCCTGGCCCTGGATTGGCGCGCGACGACCGCCTGAGGCACCAGCGCTCAACGCGGTTACCTGACGCCGCGGCAGTTGACCGACCCCAGGTACCGAACCGGTCAGGGAAGGCTTCAGGGACACAGTCACGCCAACAATGCCGACGCATCCCGGCACGTAGGTCAGGTTGCGACCAAGGGGAGCTACCTGACAATGCCGATGCCGCGGCCTTTCCGCACCTGTCAGGGAGCGCTGCGCGCACCCTGACCTACAATACTGACGCACCCCGGCACATGGCAGCCATGGGGCCGGCTGCGGCGATCCGTGGGGCACGCCGAGGACCGGCTTTTGATCTCGAATATCCGGACCGGCCGCTCACCCCTTGACAAGGGTCCGGGCGGGCGTCATGCTGGATCTCAGTGTCGCGGCCGGGCAATGAAGCCGGCCGGTCCGAGCGCCTTGCGGTCGTCCTGAACCGGTTTGCGGCAGGAACTCCCGAATGGGCTGCTGCGACTGCCGGTTCCAACATTGAGGTGAGTTCATGAAATTTGCTTATAGTTCCGCCATGTTTCGCTTGCGTCCGCTGCCGGAGGCCATAGCGACGATCGCTCAAAACGGTTTCAGCGCGGTCGAGTTGCTGGCCGACCGACCGCACGCCTTCCCGGAAGACATCAAGGGGGCGGAAGTCAATGTTCTGAACGGCAGCCTCAGGGACAACAAGATCAGCGTTGCCAATCTGAACAGCTCGGTGGCCCTGACCATCGGCGATGCACAGCATCCGTCCTGGATCGAGGAAGACTGGATGGAACGGGAAAAACGCATCCGCTACACCCTCGATTGCCTGCGCCTGGGTGCGGTCCTGGGGATCGGCACCGTCAGCACCAACGGCGGCGGGGTCATCCCGGCGAGCATGCATCAGGGGGAAGCCTGGCGCCTGTTGGCGGCCAATATGCACCGGACGCTGCCCCTGGCCGAACGCCTGGGAGTCAAGTTGCTGCTGCAGCCGGAACCGGATATGCTGCTCCAGACCAGCCATCAATTGCTGAAGTTCGTGGAAGAACTGAAGCCGTCCCACACGGTGGGGATCAACTTCAATGTGGTCCATCTTTATTGCGCCGGAGAAGACCCGGTGGAAGCCTGGGATCGGGTGAAGGCCCACGTGGGCCACGTGGAGTTGAGTGATGCACCGGCCGCCGGCAACCATCGGCATCTGCCGCTGGGCGAAGGGGAGATCGATATCCCGCGCTTCCTGGCGCACCTCGATACCAGCGGCTACGACGGTTACGTCACCATCGCCATGGAAGTGCAGGAACATGACCCGGCCGGCATGGTAGCTGCTTCAGCGGCTTATTTGCGCAATCATGGGTTCGGCCTGGAGGGCGCCGCCGGCTGATCCGGTCGGGACCTGCACTGATCGGAAAGCGGGGGGGCCGGTGGGGCTCGGCGCGGGGCCGAGCAGCAGCAAAAAACATTGCAAACAGAGGGGAGGCGGAACATGCGACGATTGGTCAGCGGGATGATGGCGGTTGCCTTGTTGCTCTGGAGTGCCGACGCTTGGTGCGGCCGATCCGTCAAACTGGGCGTGGTCACCAAGCCGGGTTCGGCGCAAAACGTGTGCGCGGAGAAATTCAAGGAACTGCTGGAAGCGCAGTCGGACTTCGAAGTCACCATCTACCACAGCGCCTCGCTCGGCACGGAAACCCAAATCCTCCAGCAGATCCAGATGAACAGCGTGCAGATGGGGGTCATCACCGCCGGACCCTTCGATGTGTTCGTGCCGGAAGCGCGGGTCATCGGCTACCCGTTCTTGTTCGGCGGTTTTGCCGAAGTCGATCGGGTCCTGGACGGACCAGCCGGTGAGGAATTGCTCCGCCGGCTGGAACCGGCGCATTTCAAGGGGCTGGGTTTTTCGGAAAACGGGTTCCGGCATCTCACCAACAACAAACGCCCGGTGCACACGGTCGAGGACGTTTCCGGGCTCAAAATCCGGGTCATGGAAGCGGTGCTCGATAAGGAACTGTGGCGGTTGCTCGGAGCCAACCCGACCCCCATGGGCTGGCCCATCTATACGGAGCTGCAGCAGGGCACCATCGACGCCCAGGAAAACCCCCTGTGGGTGATCGCCACCTACAAGCTGTTCGAGGTGCAGAAGTATCTGACCCTGACCGGGCACGTCTATTCGGCTCACATCGACGTGGCCAACCTGGAATGGTTCAACGGGCTGCCGGAGGCCGATCGCAAGCTGATCGAACAATGCATGAAGCAAGCGATCGCTTACCAGCGTCAGTGGAACCGGAGCAACGAAGCGGAATTCATGGCGACCCTGAAACAGGGCGGGATGCAGGTGGATGACCAGCCCGACCTTGCTTCCTTCCAGCACAAAGCTGCGGCCGTCAAGGACCTGGAAATCTTTTCCGGGGAAGCCGTGCAGAGCATGCTGAAGCGGTTCCAGGAAGCGGTTGCGGCGGCCCGCGGCAAGTGAGTGGAGCGCGCAGGGTGGCGTTCTGTTACCGGGCAGCGGTGAGGGGCCGAGATCGTTTGCCGGCGGCGCGGCGGAGTTCACGGCGGCATGCCGCGACGTCCGAGCGCGGGCGACCGGCTGAGGAGTGGCTGGTGCTGGAGCGCTTTAGCCGTGGCGTGCAGGCGGTGAGCGACCGGGTGAATCACCTGGTGGAGTGGTTTCTGTTCGGCCTTGGCTTCGCCATGGCGATCCTCATGGGGGTTCAGGTCCTGTGCCGCTACCTCCTCAACCATTCCCTGTTCTGGTCGGAAGAACTGGGGCGGATCTGTCTGGTCTGGATCACCTTCATCGGCGCCAGCGCGGCCTACAAGCGTCAGGCCCACATCGGCATCGATCTGCTGGTGAGCCGCCTGCCGCCGCCGCTCCAGCGCGCCTGCCGCCTGGCGGTGCTCGGGCTGGCTTCGGTTTTTTTCGTGATTCTCGTCGTCTACGGGATTTCCTTCAGCCGCTTCGTCAGCACTCAACAGACGGCCGCCCTCGGGATTTCCCAGGGGGTCCCGTATCTGGCCCTGCCCATCAGCGGGGTCCTGTTCCTGTTGCACGCCTTGAACCAGGTTGTGAACGATCCGCGCCGCCGCTGATCCCGGCGCGCCGCGACTTGCGCCGGGCCGGCGTTCACGGCGCCGGCGGCGAGCGCTCCCGACCCTGAGTAGCGAACATGGTCCCGACCCTGTTTTTATCCCTGCTGGTGCTCTTTCTCATCAACATGCCGATCGCCCTGGCGATCGCCCTGTCGTCGCTGGCGGCCTTCTGGGTGCACGGGGATTTTTCCTTGATGATGGTGGTGCAGCGCCTTTATGCCGGGGCCGATTCGTTCCCGCTGCTGGCGGTGCCGCTGTTCATGTACGCCGGCGTGCTGATGGAAGCGGGTGGGATTTCCCGGCGGGTGGTCGACCTGGCGGAAGCGCTGGTGGGTTGGCTGCCGGGTGGGCTGGCCGCGGTGGCGATCGTTGCCGCCATGTTTTTCGCCGGCATTTCCGGATCGGCCGCGGCCGATACCGCGGCGGTCGGCACTATTCTCATTCCGGCCATGATCAAACGCGGCTATGATCCGGGGTTCGCCGGCGCGGTGCAAGCCGCCGGCGGTTCCATCGGGGTGGTGATCCCGCCCAGCATCCCCATGATCATTTTCGGCTTTCTGACCGGGGCTTCGATCGGCAAGCTGTTCGCGGCCGGCATTTTGCCGGGGCTTCTGATCGGGGTGAGCCTGATCGGGGTGGCCACGATCCTTTCCTTCCGCATGCGTTACGGCACCCTGGAACGTTTTTCGCCGCAGCGTCTGGTTCAGTGCCTGTGGCGGGCGAAATGGGCGGTCGGCGCTCCCATCCTGATTCTCGGCGGGATCCTGGGCGGCGTTTTCACCGCCACCGAATCGGCCGCGGTGGCGACGCTCTACGCCCTGGTGGTGGGTCTCTTCATTCATCGCCAACTAGAGTGGCGGCAACTGCCGGCCTTGTTCATTCGGGCCACGCTCACCGCCAGTGTGATTCTCTTCATCATCGCCACGGCCTCCATCTTCAGTTGGCTCATGGCGATCGAGGACGTGCCGGCCCAACTCGCCCGCGGCCTGCTATCGGTGTCTTCCGATCCAACGGTGCTGCTCATTCTGATCAACCTGCTGCTGCTGGCCGCCGGCACCTTCGTGGAAACCACCGCGTCCCTGATCCTGCTGGTGCCGGTCTTGCTGCCGTTGGTGCCCCAGTTGGGCGTCGATTTGGTGCAACTGGGGGTGATCGTGGTGGTCAATCTGGCCATCGGCATGCTCACTCCGCCGCTCGGGATCTGCCTGATCGTTTCCTGCAGCATCGCCGAATGCCGGCTGGAACGGGTGGTGGGGAGCGTTCTTCCAATGCTCCTGGTGCTGATCATCGATCTCTGCATCATCACCTTCTGGCCGCCGCTCACGCTCTGGCTGCCGGCCCTGATGGGGAACTGAACCAGGGCTGGTTCAGCAGCGAGGAACACCATTCCCGTTCTAGGGAGATTCCGGGAATTGCCGGTGTTCCAGATCTTGTCAGGGAGCGCCGCGCGCACCCTGACAAGAACCATTACAGGGAACCGCGGAGTTGGATGCATCCACATGGAGCAGCCGGCCCACAGGGAATTGAAGGATTGGGTGCAAGCAAATGGTGGAGCCGGCGTATAGCGCGTAGGTCAGGTTGCGACCAACGGGAGCTACCTGACAATTATTTTGACCAAGCCGCAGGTCAGCGCGTAGGTCAGGTTGCGACCAACGGGAGCTACCTGACAATTGTTGGGGACCATCCGCCCGTGCGGATTCGGGCCTGCACGGGTCCATTGGGAACCAATGGATGGACCTGCCTGGTTGGGACACTCGGGGTGACGGCGGTGATCGCAAAGGCGGCGATTCGGTGGTTGTGGACAGGCAAAGGAGGGGTTCAATGAAACGCTGGGGATGGTGGCTCGGTCTATTGGTTTTTGGATGCCTGGTGGGGATGATCGGCGCGGGTGAAGCCCGAGCCGGCTACGTGGACCATCATAACGGCACGGTGAGCGATACCCGAACCGGCCTCATGTGGCAGCAAGGCTAGGGCGTCCCAAAGTAGCCTCTGATGTCAGGGATCATGTTATAGGAACTGGATTCCGCGGCAGGTTCAGCATGGCTCCAGCCCGCGAGAGCCCAAACCGAAAAAGCCGCCAATGCACAAATTGCTTTCCACTTCTTCATGCCGTCGCTCCTTTCCCGCTGCTCGTCCCAGACCATTCCCATGTCCCACTGGTATCCGTGAGGTCGCCTGGGCCGCACATGACAATACCCAGGCCTTTCCCCCGAATGTCGAAGGGCGGCGTTCACTCGTCTGGCTGCCGATTGGAGCTCGAAAAAAGCGCAAGCCACGAGACACCGGACCCTTCGGATCCCGATAGCCTTCGTGGCTTGAATTGCGGTTATCGTACTCTCGACTTTGGCCATTTCCAAGAAAAGCTTGAGAATTGAAATTATGGCTTGGAAAACCATTAGTTGCAATTAGGTGAACTCGTATTTCGATCATAACTTCACCTAATTCCTACACCAAAATGATCAAGCATTG
>MNZR01000015.1 GCA_001873705.1 Syntrophobacteraceae bacterium CG2_30_61_12 | reverse complement strand
GGGGCACATCGCCGCCCAGGAACTGCCGCGCGCGCTCGGTTCCTTCCTCAGCCGTCACTTCGGCGGGGTGGGCGGCTTTTCATCGCGGCTCGCCATGCATGAATACGTCACCCTGCTGCCCTATTCGCATTTGCTCGAAGCCGAACGGATCGTTGGGGATTTCAGCGCCGATTTCCAGCAGCGGGGGATCCATGAACTGCTCGGCCAGACCGGCAGTCGGTTCTGTGTGGGGGCCCCGATCCAGTTCCAGGTTTCCGCCGTGCTGGCCCAGGGAAACCCGCGGGAAGAACTGGATGCGATCATCGCGCTGGCCCGTGCCAACCAGCACCCGGTGGGGACTTTCCAATGCGGCAACTGAGCGCGCCGGCCGCCGCCTAGCCGAAGCGACCGGTGATGTAAGCTTCGGTGAGAGGATGCCGGGGCCGGGTGAAGATCCGCTCGGTCTGGCCCACTTCCAGCAATTTGCCCAAATGCAAATAAGCGGTCCGCTGGGATACGCGAGCGGCCTGCTGCATCGAATGGGTGACGATGGCGATGGAATACTGGCTTTTCAGTTCGCCGATCAAGTCTTCGATCACCGAGGTGGCGATGGGATCGAGCGCCGAACAGGGCTCGTCCATGAGGATCACTTCCGGGCTCACGGCGATGGTGCGGGCGATGCACAGGCGCTGCTGCTGACCACCGGACAGGCTGGTGCCGGGCTGATCGAGCCGGTCCTTGACTTCGTCCCAGAGGCCCGCACGGCGTAGCGAGGTTTCCACGATTTCATCCAGTTCCGCTCGGCTTTGCGCCAACCCGTGGATCTTCGGCCCATAAGCGACATTTTGATAGATCGATTTAGGAAAGGGGTTGGGCTTCTGGAACACCATGCCCACCTGAGCTCGAAGCGGTACCACATCGATTTCCTTGCCGTAAATATCCACCCCGTCGAGGGTGATGGTACCGTCCACGCGGCAGCCGGGGATGGTGTCGTTCATCCGGTTCAAGCAACGAATAAAGGTGGACTTGCCACAACCGGAGGGGCCGATCATGGCCACCACTTCGTTGCGGCCGATATCCAGGGACACGTCGATAATGGACTGCTTGGCGCCGTAGTAGACATTGACTTGGCGGCAGCTCATCCGGGCCTGGTCGGAAAAGGGTTCGCCGACCGTGGGTTGAACCGCCGCATCACCGACGGTGAATCGACTAGGGATCGCTCCGGAAGCCTGAAGCCCACGTTTAACGGCACCGCTATGGACGAAACTCAATGTGCTGATCATGTTCCGCACCTCGGTGGTTGGGTGAACCGACGCCCGGTTGCCGCATGGCCCCCGGACGTCGGCTGGTGCTACCGATTCGGTTAGTGGATGGGGCCGGGGAGGACCGGCCGCGGCGCGGCCGGAGGCTCGGTTCGCCCCCAAACGCGGCCCCTCGCGCTCGACCTCGTTACTTGGCAGCCATGGCTTTGAGGGCCGTGGCCGCTGCTCGATATTGCTTGCGTTCCGCATCGGGCATCGGGATCATTCCCTTTTCGGCCAGATAGCCGTCCCCGCCCCAGGCTTTTTCACTGGTGAACTCGTTCAGGTATTGCTTGATCCCGGGGATCACGTCCGCATGCGCCTTCTTGACATAGAAAAACAGCGGCCGGGACAGGGGGTAGCTGCCCTTGGCGATGGCCTCGAAGGTGGGCTCGATCCCATCCACCAGCGAACCCTGGATCTTGTCGCTGTTCTGATCGAGGAAGCTGAAGCCGAAGATGCCGAAGGCATTGACATTGGCTTCCAGTTTTTGGACGATCAGGTTGTCGTTTTCGCCCGCTTCGATGAACGCCCCGTCTTCCCGAATGGTGTGGGCGATGGACTTGAATTGCTTGGCGTCCTCTTTTTCCATCTTCTTGATCCAGGGGAAATGCTTGGCGCCGTCTTCCATGGCCAGTTCCAGGAAAGCGTCACGGGTGCCGGACGTAGGCGGCGGCCCCAGGACTTCGATCTTCACCGCCGGCAGCGCGGCGTTCACGTCCTGCCAAGTCCGGTACGGGTTGGCCACCACCTGTTCGCCGCCTTTTGGGTCCGGGACCTGCTTGGCCAGGGCCAGAAAGATGTCCTTCCGGCTGATGGTCATGGGCTTCGCCTTCCTGGAATTAGCGAGCACGATGCCGTCGTAACCGATTTTCACTTCGACGATTTCAGCCACGCCGTTGGCCTTGCAAGTGTCGATTTCCGATGCCTTGATGGCTCGCGAAGCGTTGGTGATGTCCGGGTGCTGCACGCCCACGCCGGCGCAGAACAGTTTGAAGCCGCCGCCGGAACCGGTCGATTCGATTTTCGGGGTTTTGAACGCCGAACCCTTGCCGAACTGTTCGGCCACCACGGTGGCGAACGGATACACCGTGGAAGACCCGACGATACTGATGTAGTCGCGGGATGACTGGGCCTGGGCGGTGCCGAAACCAGCAGCGGCCAGGGCGATGGCGGTGAACAAAACGGTTTTCCTGAACATGAATGATCCTCCTTGAGAGTATTGGGAACAGGGCACCCGGCCAAGGCCGGAACAACTCTTTTTCCCGTTGCTGATTGCCGGCCGGTCGCGAGACCGGTCCGGTTAGCCGCGCCGGCGGTACCTTACCAGCGGCGCTCGAACTTCTTCCTGAGCAGGACCGCGGCCCCGTTCATCATGATCAGAAAGGCCAGCAGCACCAAGATGGCGGCCGAAGTCCGTTCCACAAACGCGCGTTCGGGGCTGTCCGCCCAGAGATATATTTGCACCGGCAGCACCGTCGCCGGATCATTGAATCCGCCGGGAACATCCACGATAAAGGCGACCATGCCGATCATCAGCAACGGCGCCGATTCGCCCAGGGCCCTGGCCATGCCGATGATGGCGCCGGTGAGGATGCCGGGCAGCGCCAGCGGCAGCACGTGGTGAAGCACCGTCTGCATTTTGGACGCACCCACGCCCAAAGCCGCTTCCCGGATCGAGGGCGGCACCGATTGCAGGGCCGCCCGGCCGGCGATGATCAGGGTCGGCAGGGTCATGAGCGCCAGCACCAGGCCGCCGACCAGCGGTGCCGACCGGGGCAACCCGAAGAAATTGAGGAACACCGCCAGGCCCAGCAGACCGTAGACGATCGAGGGCACCGCCGCCAAATTGTTGATGTTGACTTCAATGAGATCGGTCCAGCGGTTGCGCGGGGCGAATTCTTCCAGGTAGACGGCGGCCGCGACCCCAACCGGAAAGCTCAGCAGCAGTGTCACCACCACCGTGAACAGGCTGCCGGTGAAAGCACCTCGAATTCCGGCCGTTTCCGGCTCGCGCGAATCGCCGTTGGTGAAAAAGGCGCTGTTGAACTGTTTGCTCAGTCGACCCTGGTCCCGCAGTTGCTCGATCCAACCCAGTTGCGCGGTGGTCAGCCGATGGCTTTCAGCCTTCTCGTCGACCTTGAGGTGGCCCTTAACGAGCATGTCCACATCGTCATCCGCCGGCACCCAGACCGGTACGCTCTTGCCGATCAGTTCCGGGCTGGCAAAGACCAGGTCGCGGATCTGGAAGCCGGCACCGGAACTCACCAGAGCGTAGAGTTCGCGTTTCTCGGAGCGACCGACGGCTGCGGGAAAAAGAGTGGAAAGCGATTGCTTGACCAGACCCTGATAGTTGGCCTGACGGAGATTGTTTGTTCTCAGTTGATCGGCGTCCAGAACGATATCGAGCCGGATGAAGGTCTGCTGAAAAGCTGAATAACCGGAAGCGACGATGCTTCCCAGGAGCAGGGCCAAAACCAGCAGACTGGCGCTGATGGCGCTCAGGCCGTACAGGCGGAAGCGCCGTTCGGCCCGGTAGCGCCGCGCCAGTCCGGCGTTCACCAGATCGATGGTGCGCGGGCGGTTCGATTGGTCTTGGCTGGAGCGTGGATCACTCATACTGTTCTCGATACTTGCGCACGATATAAAGGGCGATGATGTTGAGGATCAAGGTGGCCACAAACAACACCAGACCCAGCGCGAAGGCGGCCAGGGTCTTGGGGCTGTCGAATTCCTGATCGCCCACCAGCAGGGTCACGATCTGAACGGTCACGGTGGTCACCGCCTGCAGCGGGTTCACCGTGAGGTTGGCGGCTAATCCCGCCGCCATCACCACGATCATGGTTTCCCCGATGGCCCGCGAAACCCCCAGCAGGAGCCCGCCGACGATGCCGGGCAAAGCAGCCGGGATCAGCACCTGGCGAATGGTTTCCGACTGGGTGGCGCCGAGGCCGTAAGAACCGTCCCGAAGGGATTGAGGCACGGCGTTCAACACGTCATCGGACAGCGATGAAACAAAGGGGATGATCATGATGCCCATGACCAGGCCGGCCGCCAGCGCGCTTTCAGACGATGCTTCGAGGCCGAGCAGGGAACCACCGGAACGGATCAGGGGAGCGACCGTGAGGGCCGCAAAAAAGCCGTAGACCACGGTCGGGATGCCGGCCAGGATTTCCATCAGCGGTTTGGCCACGGCACGCAGTCGGGGTCCGGCGTATTCGGACAGATAAATCGCCGCCAGTAAGCCGGTCGGGGCGGCAACCGTCATGGCGATGGCGGAAATCAAAACGGTGCCGAGAAACACCGGAATGGCGCCGAAGGCCCCGGAGGAACCCACCTGATCGGCACGGATGGCCAGCTGCGGACTCCATTTCAGCCCGAAGAAAAATTCCCCCGGAGAAACGCTCTGAAAAAACCGGATGGCTTCGAACAGGACGGAAAGGACGATAGCCACCGTGGTGAACACGGCGATCGAGGAACACAAGAACAGAATGACTCGGAAAATGGTTTCCACCTGATTGCGGGCCCGCAGCGTCGGCTTGATCTTGCGGTGCACCACCACGGTACCCGCCAGGGCACCCGTCAGCACCAGGACCGCCAGCGCCGCCTGGCTGATGGTCTTGAGTTGCCGGTAATGGGCGGCGGCCGCTGCCAAGGCCGGGTCGGCCGCGGTACCGAGGAAGTTGCCCGCCACCAGATTCTTGATATCGTTATAAACCAGGTTCAGTCGGCCGGTGGAAAGCCGGCTCAGTTCCTCGGGGAGATCGGCCACCACCAGCGCCTTCACCACCACCGGTTCCAACGCCAGCCACAGCGAAAACACCGCCAGGGCCGGAAGCGCACACCAGAGCGCGGTGAGGGTGGCGTAATGAGCCGGCCTGGAGTGCAGTCGGCTGAGCCCGCCGGCCGGTTTGGCCACCGCCATGGCGCGCTTCAAGCCCAGGGTGTAGGCCGCCGCGGAAAGCACCAGGATGGCTAGAAAGAAAGTCGATGTGGTCATGGTTGCTACTGCTTGAACCTTCCGTGGGCAAGCCGATCCTTCGGCTCGTGCCTGCATCCCGATATCCATGGGGCGATCGCCGTGAGCGCGGCCGGGACCCTGATCCTATCGGGGGCCTCGCAGCGGTCACCGGTCCTTGCGCCAGTCGCTCATTCGGTGCGGTTCTGGACCCGCACCCTCATCACGTGGAGAAGATTAAAGATGGCGAATGATGGCAATGTTACGGAAAGGTGAAGAATCTGTAACATGCACTTACTGAGTTCACTGTTCAGCAATGACCACCCAAACGAGGCCATGATGAAAGCGTGTGGCTGTGGTTCAGGCCGTGCTTATGGGAGTGCGCCGGTCAGGTTGTTCGGGCGGGGGCCGACCTGATGCAACAAGACCGGCAGAAGGAAGCGGGCCGTTGATGACGGCCCTCATTCTTCCAGAACCGAGGATGCGGGATGGTTGTTGGCAGCCGCTTAGTCGGTAACCAGTGCTTCGGCTGCCTGGGCAAGTGGTTTCTCGGCGTCGTTTTCAGCCGGTGGATGTCCTCCGAGGTGCAGTTCTTTACGCAATTCCTTCAATGCGGTTTCCATGACGGTCAGCCGTTCTTCCGGGGGGAGTTTCTTCAATGCTTTCAGGATTTCTTCCTTGTCCATCTTGCCCCTTCCTTTCCGCCGACAAAATATGACCGGGTCGGCACAGCTCCAGGCTTGCCTGCTCGCCAATAAAAAACCGCCCTTTCCGGCACTCCAGCGCAAGCGCCGTCAGCAGCAGTCCGCATCGCAGCCGCAGGTGGCGTTTTCCCGGCCCTTGATCCAACCGCTGATGATGTAGGCGGCGCAGCCCACCCCCGGATTCACCTGAATCGCGCCCACCGGGCAGTTTTTGGCGCAGGCCCCGCATTCCATGCAGCCGTCCCGGTCGAGCAGGGCGGCCTTGCCGGCGTTCACGGCAAACACGCCCTGGGGACAGACCGTGGCGCATTCGCCGCAACCGATGCAGGTTTCC
>MNZR01000061.1 GCA_001873705.1 Syntrophobacteraceae bacterium CG2_30_61_12 | reverse complement strand
CAATGGCGCCGCCGTTTTTTATCTTGTGGCTATCCGGACACCGGTATCGTTCGCATGGAAGTTGAGTCGTTCCACTTTCCCGTTTCCGGCTTCGGCAAGGCTAGACGGCGATGTATTGCCGAAAATGCCAACGGGGAGTTGCCGTTGAACAGCGTTTCATTGTCGGCTGCCAAATCTTGATGAGGAGTAGTGAAGCGATGCTTGCCGCAGTCAAAGGTGCCAAAAGGCTGATCCCGATGCTGATCCTGGTGAGCCTCCTAGCCGCCGCCCATGGGTGTGCGGGCGGAGGGGGACCCACCGCCACCACTCAAGTGGGTGCGCTGCTCGAATCGCAATCCACCAGATCTCGGGAGGTCAGCGAGATGAACGCCAAGTTGTTTTCCAGCGTGAGCACGGCGCCGGAATTCAACGATTATATCATCAGTGAAGGGGACCTGCTGGAAATCACCATCTATGAAGCCGAGGACTTGAAGACCAGCACCCGGGTGAGCGCCCGTGGTTTCGTCACCCTGCCTCTAATCGGCTCGGTCGAACTCAAGGGGCTCAGCACTCGGGAAGCCGAGCAAAAAATCGAGGACCTGTATCGCGCCAACTATATCCATGATCCCCACGCCAATCTCTTTGTCAAGGAACAATACGGCGGCAAGATCACGGTCCTGGGGGCCGTCAAGACCCCCGGGACTTATGACTATCTGACCCGTAGAAAACTGATGGATGTGCTGGCCCTCGCCGGCGGCTTGACTCCGGAAGCCGGGAAGATGGTGCATCTGCGGCGTGCCGCCATGGAACAACCGGAACGTCCGGAAACCTACCTGGTGGACATGGACCAGTTGATCAAGGAAGGGCATGCCGAGCTGAATCTGGAAGTTCAGAAAGGCGACGTGGTGTTTGTCCCCAATGCCGGAGTGGTCTATGTGGATGGGGCGGTAAGAAAACCGGGTTCCTATCCGATCAAGCAAAGCATGTCCGTGCGTGAAGCCATCGTTCAGGCCGGGGGGTTCGGGGAGATTGCTAGTGAAGACCATGTCAAACTGATACGGGATACGGGGGCCGAAAAACGGGAGGTCGTGGAACTGAGCTTGGCGGATAAGACCGCGGACGATCACGATAAACTGGTGGTCCAGGACGGCGATATCATCTTCGTGGAATCCAACCTCACCGAGAAACTGATTTATGGTCTGCGGTTCAACGCCTTGTTCGGGCTGGTGGGGTTTGGCTACCAGCCGCCCTATACCCCCCAGACGCGATAATGCCCGAGCCCACGACCGGATCGGTGCTCGCCGGCCGCTTATGCCCTTGGGTAAAGGCCCCTTCCGCGATCGGCCGGTCGCTTGCTCCCGAACCGAGCGAAAAACCGCCGCCACCCGCCGGATTTGTTGCTGAGTTCGATCGGCTCCGGCGGGTTCAGCGGCCGGCCGGCAATGATCTTGGCTGGATTGTCTCGGACCAGGTCCCAGCCGGCCTCTTCCCCGATGCACGCCGCGGCCACTTGGCGCGCGCGCGACAGCTTCGGGCTCCTCATCTTGAGCCCGTGGCTGTCGGTGGCAATCACCTGGACCAAGCGATGCTCCAAAAGTCTTCGGGAAAGACGCTCCACCGTCTGACCGAATTCGCCGAGCAGACTGGCCGCCGTGATTTGCACTAAAAAACCGTCGCTCACCCATCGGTAAACCAGCTCCGGCTCCTCGATCACCCAAGGATAGCGTTCCGGATGCGCGATTACCGGCACGATTCCGTGAGCGTCCAATTCCAGGAAAAAAGACTGCAGGCCCATGGGCATCACGTGCATCGGCAGTTCGATCAGTGCGTAACGTTTGCCGTCGTTGATCGTCAGCAGGTCACCGCTTCGCAGCAGAGACGGCAGAGAGGGATCCAGCCTGAGTTCGGTCCCGGGATGGAGTTGCAACGGCAGCTTCGATTCGACCAATAGGGTTTGAAGTTGTGCCAGTTTTTCCAGAATGCGCGCCGAGCCGTTTTCGTATTCGCAGGACACCCAGTGGGGAGTACAGACCACGTCGGTGATGCCGTCGTCCACGGCGGCCCTGGCCATTTCCAGGGAATCCCGCCAATCGCGGGCGCCATCGTCCAATCCGGGGAGTATGTGATTGTGCAGGTCGATCATGGTGAATTCCCTTTCCGCTCCATTTGGCGCATTGTTTATAGCATGGCGGCTATCGAATTCTAAGTGAAAAGAGAGCCGGCGGGACCGATGCGGAAAAACCGATAACCGCGATCGGCCGTGAGGGTGGTCGCAAAATGGTTGCGGAATAAGCGTTCCCGACCCGCCGTTCGGCTGGCTCGGGTCGGGTTTGAGGTCCTCGCTGCCTGCGGCGGCTTTCAGGAACACCGCTTGGGAGCCGGCCTGCTAGAAGTTGAATACCTTGGATTCGGCGGCCATTTCGATCAGATGGGGGCCGCCGTCCAGGGCCATGTTTTGGAAAAACCGGGCTTCGTCCAGTTGCCGCGCATTGGCGCAAGGCGTGCATACCCCCACATAGACCTGATTTTCCACCAGATAGGGCAGATAGTCCCGAGGGCAATCGCCGGTCTTGGTCTTGACGCCGAGATCACGCTTGGAATCCGCCCACAACACCCCGCCGTCAATAAAAAAAATCCGGGTCTGATGCCCCTTGGAATGGGCCACCTTGGCCATCTGAAAACAGCGGGTCGCCGCCTCGTTGTCCTCGCGACTCAATACGAACAGAAAACTGGCCATCTCGCTCCTCCTTCATGCACTGAACTCTTGATCGGGGCCTGCCGCCCGCCGGAAACGAATCGATCCTCCTGAACGAGCCCAAAGACATTTGGGTACTTCAATTGTCAGGTGACCTTGATCAGCATGTTGAATGATCGGCCCGCTCTTGTCAATCTTCGATCGCAGCCCCGCCCCAGGTGGTTTTGTTGTGCGGCCCGCTCTCCAGGATGAACGGCGGCGCCTCTCGGTTGATCGCCTGGATCGGCAGGAAATCCTCTATCCACGGTCCGCGGTCATGGTTTCCATTGGGTGGATGTTGCCGCTTCCATTCGTTGGAGCAGTGTTTCGGCAAGGTTTTTGAAGTCCTTATACGCCTCTTGGACGGCCTGCGCGTGGCTGCCGATGGCGCCGTCGGCGGAGGTAAGATGAAATATGGGTTTACGCGCTTCCCGCCCCATCGGGATCAAGCTGCGATAGTGTCTCAACGTGGCGAGACATTCCCCATCCCGCGATGGCATCGCGGCGGTAGTGGTATCCTGAAGCACGGTTTCGTGATAAACAGCCGGCATGCGGTTGACCCATTTGTCATGGGGCTTGACCGGAAGGCTGAGTCGCACGCTGTGCTGCTGAACGACATATCCAAGCGGTTTCATGCGCCCTTGGGGAAGCGCAAAATCCGGGGGGTTCCAATTATCCAGTCGTTTTTTCCAGAGCTCGCGCCACGAACGGAGTGTCGGACCCAGGTTTTTCAATCCCTGAAGAGAAAAAAGATCGGCCCCGAGAGGAATGGCAACATAGTCGGAAGCGATCAGGGCCGACCGATTGATGGCCCCAAGGTTGGGACCGACATCCACCAGGATGATATCGGCGCCAACCTTTTTTGCCGCCATTTGGGCGACCTGCCAGAACGCGGTCAGAATCCGAAAGGGGCGATACAAATTGGCGTCTCCCATGCTCGCCGGCCAAGATTCGGACAAGGTGTCCTCGAATGAAGCCAAGGCCACATCCCCGGGAATCAAATAGAGGCCTTGCTTCACTTCTTGGACCTGGGGCTCTACGATATCCCCCACTCGCGCGAGCGGTTCAATGGTCCGATAAATCGTTGTCGGCTTTCTTTCGTTTTCCCACAGGCTCTCAAGCTCGTCTTCATCGAGATAGGCCGCGGTCAAATTGGCCTGAGCGTCCAGATCAACGGCGACAACCGTATGGCCGAGTTCGGAAAACATCCAGGCCAGGTGATACACGAGGGATGTTTTTCCCACACCGCCCTTGTTGTTGAAAAAAGTCAGTACCGGAACGCTCATGGCCGCCTCCCGACCGTGGCCAGCACGGTCATGGGTTCAATTTGAAATTCGATATCGGGATTGCCGTTTTTTTTCATTTCCGCCCTTGCGGTCTGGATGCCGATGCCGAATCGCTGTACGAAACCCATGACCCTCATGGCATCCGCAAGATTCGGGTTGCGGTAATCGGTGATGCCGGGGCGGCCGAAGTTTTCCCGGGTGACGGTGCCGAACGGTCCACCCGGATTGATGATTTCGATTCGGTCATCGAACCAATGGACCCGGACCGGCGCGTTGGTGTTTTCGTAAGTGCGATGCATGACCGCATTGCGAATCAACTGCTGAAGGGCCACCCGCGGATAGGGCCTGGTGCGTAATTCTCGATCGGTTGTGGTGATGTCGACCGCACTGCGGTTATGCGCATCGATTTTTTCCTCGATGCGATGCAACACCTGCCCGAGTGCCCCATCGATAGGCGCTTCATCCTGGATCGGATCGGTCATTTCTATTCCGGCGATACGAAGGAATTGGATATAAGCGCCGGGAATCCAATCCCGCGGCGATACGCCCAGAACCAGTACGCCCAGAATCGTCGGCGTAGGATCGTCCACGGAGGCGATCATCCGACAAGAGGCCAGCTTCTCTTCGTAAGATCGGTCATTGGTTGCCAGGATATCGGGGGCCACTGCACTGGGAAGATACTCCTGTTCGAACAGCACGCGACTCAGCGCCGATCGATCGCAATAAGGCAGCGGCTGCGCGTCGAACGGGATGTCTCGATATCGACGCCTTTCGTTCAAGATCCGCTCCTCCTGGGAAGTGACCACAGACCTGCGGGGTCCGATGCGAATCCATATCCTTCCTTTGTATCTGACAGGCGGGGCGTCTGAAGGCAGGACGGTAACCACCGCCATTTCGGCACCTCTGAGGGTGCGTTTTTCGACGACGATTGAAGGCGGAGGCAGGGTGTTGCCGTCAGTCCTGATGTCGGAAAGGGTGCGCAATAGTTCATCGGTGATCTTTGAACCGGAGGGGGTCCCGTCATCTTTCGCCCCCACAAAAAGAACCCCGGCCTTACGATGATCGGGGAAATCG
Source organism: Syntrophobacteraceae bacterium CG2_30_61_12 (assembly GCA_001873705.1). Taxonomy (GTDB): domain Bacteria; phylum Desulfobacterota; class Syntrophobacteria; order Syntrophobacterales; family DSM-9756; genus CG2-30-61-12. Next base: position 1,124 of record MNZR01000061.1, on the reverse strand, counting down.
TTCGCAAAGGCACAAACCGCCTGCCGCCCTTTCTCTGGTGCATCACCTTTCCAGGACTCCTTACGCTCGGCAAGGTCTGATTCAATATCGGCAAGCAGCGCTTCAAGTTGTTCATCTGTATATTGCATCGTGCTCCCTCCGGATTCTCACTTGTTCGATTGCTTCAGCCGGAATCTCATAGAATCTGGTCGCCACGATTTCCCTCTTGGCGTGGTCGAGTTTGGCAACGGGATTGTCACTACATACAAGCTCGGGCGAATCGCCCAAGGTGCCCCAGACCACATCGACACATCGAGCCAGTAGGTCTCGGCCGGTTGTTGGGCCTTGTGCCACTCGCTGGTGGTTAGCCTTACTGGCTGCCCCCACAGGCGTCCCCCGACCTCGACTCTCCGTAAAAGAGATTGGCCCATTCAAAATGGAATAGCAAGGTCCACGTCGTATTCATCCCAAGGAACCGCAAGAAGACGATGTTTGGGCAGGTCCGAAGGCACCTTGGCTCGATATTCCAGGAGGTTGCACGTCAGAAAGAGTGCAGGATCCTGGATGGCCATCTTCTGCCGGATCACATCCACATGTGCATTGAGATTCGCCGAAGCATTCCGTGGCAGCGGTGATCGGCTTGATCGAAGGGAAGAATGCCATCGCCGTTCTGAACTCAGCGCGGGCTGGCAATTGCGGGGAAATTGGCGCAGACTGAAGGCCGGTGAGGTTCCAGTCCGGCGGGTGCGGTGCCGTTTGGTAGCGCGCACGGTTGGTAGACCAATGGGGAGAAGAGCGATGAAGCGACTGGACCGGTCCATTGGCTGGTGGCTGCGGGTGGCCCTGCTGGGCCTGATGCTGGGTGCCGTAGGGCCGCTGCCGGGCGCCGCCGACCCGCCTCCAGCGGAGGTTGCCCCGGCGGCCGGCAAGAACGAACCGGCGGCCGCGGCCGATAGGGTGTGGGAAACCTCCCATTCGATTGTGGTCGGCGGCCGCCGGCTGGACTATCGAGCCACGGCGGGCTGGCTGCCGGTGAGTCTGGACGAAGGCAAGAGCCGGGCCCGGGTGTTTTTTGTGGCCTATCGGCTGGATGCGGTGGAGGCGGCGGCGCGGCCCTTGACGTTTGCCTTCAACGGTGGTCCCGG
>MNZR01000231.1 GCA_001873705.1 Syntrophobacteraceae bacterium CG2_30_61_12 | reverse complement strand
GACCGGTTATTCCCGGGACGAACTGGCGGGCCATTCCTGTTCGATCTTCAATTGCGACACCTGCGAAGCGGCTCGAGCGACCAGCGAAAACCAGGGCCGGTGGTGCAGCGTGTTCGCCCGCGGACAACTGGTGCACAAGCGCTGCCTGCTGATGCGCAAGGACGGGTCCTATTTCACGGCGCTCAAGAACGCGTCGCTGCTGAAGGACGCCGAAGGTCAGGTGCTGGGCGCGGTGGAAACCATCACCGACATTTCCGAACTGGATCGGCGCGATCAGGAAATCGAACATTTATCCAAGCTGCTCCAGGTGAAGGGCGGCTTTCACGGGCTGGTGGGGGAATCGCGGGCGATGCGCCGGGTCTTCGACATCACCGAAAAGGCGGCGGCCAGTGACGCTCCGGTGATCATTTACGGGGAAAGCGGCACCGGCAAGGAACTGGTGGCGCGGGCCATCCACCAGCTGGGTCGACGCCGCGAAGGCCCTTACATTCAGCTCAATTGCGCCGCCCTCAACGAAGCGCTGCTGGAAAGCGAACTGTTCGGCCACGTCAAGGGCGCCTTCACCGGCGCCTACAGCCATCGTCAGGGCCGCTTCGAAGCGGCCGACTGCGGCGATCTCTTTCTCGACGAAATCGGTGATGTGCCTCTATCCATTCAGGTGAAGCTGTTGCGCGTGCTGGAAACCAAGCAATTCGAACGGGTCGGGGACCATCGACCGATCCAGGTGGACGTGCGCATCATCACCGCCACCAATCGCAACCTGGAACAACTGGCGGCCCAGGGCCGGTTCCGGGATGATTTCTTTTTCCGCATCAACATCATTCCGATCCATTTGCCGCCGCTGCGCGAGCGCCTTGACGACCTTCCGCTACTGGTGGATACCTTCGTCGGCCGACTCGCCAAGCACAGCGGCAAACCGATCAGCGGCCTCAGTGCGGCGGCCATGAAGCGGTTCATGGATTACCACTGGCCCGGGAACGTGCGCGAACTCAAGGGGGTGATCGAATACGCCTTCGTGGTGGCGGAACGGGGCCTGATCGAACCCGACCATCTGCCGCGGCAACTCCTGGGCAGCGCCGGCGACCGGACATCCAGAACCGAACCTGCCGCCGCCGGTCCCGACCCCGACGCTGAAAAGAGCCGCCTGCTCGATGCGCTCCTGCGGACCCGCGGCAATCAGAGTGAAGCGGCGCGGATTCTCGGAGTGAGCCGGGTGACCGTGTGGCATCGCATGAAAAAACACGGGATCGATTTAAAACGGATCGTGACCGGCTAGCCAAATCACGCCGGATGGTTGAGCGCGTGCCAAGCAGGGAGAAAGCCGGTAGACGGTAGGTCGGGTTGCGACCATCGGGAGCTACCCGACGGCTCGGCAACGCTTCCAATCCAGGTTCCCACGGCAAATCGTCAGGGAGTGCTCCGCGCACCCCGACCTACATGGAACGGATCGGAATCACGCCCGCGGCGTGAAGGAATTCCGCGGCACCGATGCCACTTCCGCTTAATGAAAGGTGCCCCCAAATCCGTTATAATCGGTATGTTTAGACGCCGGCAGTATTGTCAATACTCAGCGTGCCCGGCTCAACAGGCACGCGCGGTCGGCAGTGAGCACCTCGCTGCCTGAAGGACGCGGGCAGGCTTGGGATGAGCGGTGCTAGGTGACGCGATCACCCGACCACTGGCCGCCATCGAACCTCCCGCTAGCGGGTGTAGCCGGGCAGGGTGATGGTGCTGCAGTTGTTGCCGGATCCGCAATTCTTGGTGGTGAGCGACGGTCCCTCACTTTTCGGCGCGCTGGAGGAACCCATCATGTAGCTCACGGTGCTGAGCACCCGTTCCAGGATTTCGCAGCCGCAGGCCTTGCAGGCCATGGCGACTTCCTGGGAAGCGCTGGAAACGATGATTTCCTGAAGATTTCCGCATTCGACGCAGCGAAATTCGTAAATCGGCATGATTTGTGACCCCTTCCGACAGCAAACGGATGATGCCCCCTATCGTTCTCGCAACCCATAACAAAGGGACCAGCGGAAGTCAATCGGTGAGCGCCGCCGCACACTACTGACGCACAATGGGCGAAAATGCATGCCGTGCGGGGGAAAACGGGGGGAGGGAGCGCGGTGCTCAACGAGTAATTGTGGCCATGCGCCTTAAGTGCAAGTGGAGGATATCCACGGACCTTTAACGTATGATAGAGTCATTCAAGGAGCGTTTGGGACCCATCGACCAGCGCAAGGCAAGGTGACTGGAGGTGGGTGCAACGAGCCCCGAGTAGAAAGCGACAAAAGCGGTTGAGAGGTGCAACCATGGCAAAGACGGCAAGGGAACTCAGTCGGGAGGAGCTTGCGTCCTATCGCCCCTTGAAAAACCTGCAGCGCTACCAGCAAGATCCGGAGGTGAGCAGGCGCTGGGATCGGGCCTGGGGTGTCGCCCGAAAATCCGCCAGGTTATTGCAGGAGCATTACGGTGCATCCAGGGTTGTGGCCTTTGGTTCGCTCGTGCGCAGAGCCTGGTTCACGCCATGGTCCGATGTGGACCTTGCCGTGTGGGGGATTCCAGTAGACAAGTTCTATCGTGCCATTGGAGCCGTTCATGATCTTGGAATTGCCGCCGGGTTTAAGATAGATGTCATCGATCCTGCTGAATGTAGCCGAGAAATGGTCCGGAGCATCGAGACGGAAGGAATCGAACTGTGAGCGAAGGCGGTTCGACTCTTGCCAAAAGGATCGCCGGAGAGCTCGACCAAATCCTACGGATAGCACGTCATGTAGAAGAGGACTGGCGGAACTTCCCGCGTACCGCGGATGACGGCTATCTGAAGGCGACAGCCTTTGATCCGCACAGCTTCTACACCGGGCTCGAACGAGTTTTCCGGTTGACCGCGGGAATCCTGGACGGCAGTCTCCCCGGTGGTGAGGGGTGGCACAAGCAGCTCCTGACCCAGATGGCCCTGGAAATCCAAGGCATCCGACCTGCGGTGATATCCGAAACGACCTGGGATCTGCTTGACGAATATCTTCGTTTCCGTCATCTCGTTCGGAACGTCTACTCTTTCAACCTGCTCCCTGAAAAAATGCAGTTGCTGGTTGGAAGACTGCCGGCAGCCGTCGATCAGGTCACCCAAGACGTATTAGCCTTTGTGGCTCTCTTTCTGGAAAAGACGACAGACCCTTCCCCCTGAGCTCAACAAGTGACAGATGATCCTTATCCCGTCAAGCCCTTGACCCTGGTTGGGGGTATACTAGGCAAGGGTTGGATTCGGACTATTGTCGTCCCAGACGACTTTGAGGGATCTTGAGGTTCCTTCGCTCGAAATGACGGCAAGTCCAATTTTTGGAGGCTGGCAGTTTTGTCAACACCCGGCGCACTCGGCTCGACAGGCGCGGGCAACCGGCGGTGAGACCTCGCAACCTGAAGGAGACAGGCGTGGGGTGAGCGGTTCCAAGCGGCGCGACCCTTGACTGGCGAGGTATGGCCACGGCCGCGTCGAGATGATCAGGGTGCTCCCGGTGGTCGCAATCCGACCTACAGGGGGAGCCGCGGCGCCTGGCCTAGACCTTTTGTCGAATAGCCGGCTGATGCGCGACCTCTTGACAGCTCTTTTGCGGAAATTTAAATTCTTCTGGTTTAGAATCCTTTTATCAGGCAAGGAGGAATGCGTGCCCACGGATCAGCAGGCGGTTTTAAGCGAACTGTTCAAAATGAAGCAACAAATGGATTCCCTCTATGCCGAGAGCGTGGCTTGTGTGGAAGCGCCGGCGAGCGCGGTGCGGGAATCCGCCATGGCGGAGGACGAACCCGAAGAAACCTGGCAGCCATCGGTAGACATCCTGGAAAATGACGAAGGATGGATGGCCCTGCTCGATCTTCCCGGGGTCGATCAGGCTGATCTCAACGTCGAGATGGCGAACGGCCGACTGACCGTGAACGGCCGGCGTCATATCCCGGGGTCGGGGGCGGAAGAGTTCAGCGCCATCCACAGCGAACGGCCCGTGGGCGCTTTCCAGCGGCAGTTCCAGCTCCCGGCGGAAGTTTCCGAAGACCGGGTGGAAGCGCAACTGCGGCACGGCGTGCTCACCATCAGAATCGCCAAGCAAAGTCGCCCGGCCCGAACCCGGCGGATCGCCATTCGAGCGGCGTGAGCGCCTGTCGGATAGGCTTTGTTGCCAATGCCGGTCCATCACCCACTGACCGATCCATGCCTTGCCGGCGGCGGCGATCGGTCCCCAGCCCAAAGAGGAACCCAACCATGGCAAACACCTTTCGAACCACCTTGTTACTGGCCGCCCTCACCGTATTTTTTGTCTGGATCGGTCGTTTGCTGGGTGGCCCCACCGGCATGGTTATGGCCTTTGCCTTCGCCATCGTGATGAACATAGGCAGCTACTGGTTTTCCGACAAGATCGTGCTGGCCATGTATCGGGCCCAACCCCTGAGTGAAGCCGAGGCTCCGGAGCTCCACCGGATCGTGCGCGAACTGGCCACCAACGCCGGCCTACCGATGCCCAAAGTGTGCATGATCCCGAATGACACGCCGAACGCCTTCGCCACCGGCCGCAATCCCCAGCATGCCGTGGTCGCCGTGACCCAGGGCCTGCTCCGGATCCTCGATCTGGACGAAGTGCGCGGGGTGCTGGCCCATGAAATGGCCCACGTGAAAAACCGCGACATCCTCATTGGTTCGGTCGCCGCCACCCTCGCTGGAGCCATCATGGTGTTGGCCAATATGGCCAAGTGGGGTGCCATTTTCGGTGGCTTCCGCGGCGACGACGAAGAAGGCGGCGGGAGCGGCGCTCTGGGCGCCCTGGTGATCGCCTTTCTGGCGCCCGTTGCGGCGATGCTGATCCAGATGGCGATATCGCGGTCGCGCGAATACCTGGCCGACGAAACCGGTGCCCGGATTTCCCACAGCCCGCGCAGCCTGGCCAGCGCCCTGGAAAAATTGAGCGTGGCTTCGCAGCGGATCCCGATGCTCGAGGCACGGCCCGCCACCGCTCACATGTTCATCGTGAACCCGCTCACCGGGCGCAGCCTGGCGACCCTGTTCAGTACCCATCCGCCGATCGAGGAACGGGTGAGTCGACTGCGCGCCATGGCCCTCTGATCCGCGCCGCCGAGTTGTTGCCGGACACCGCCCACCGCCCGCGAGCGCACCCGCGGGCGGGCGAACGGCCGGTTGTTCCAGGTTATGGCAGCCGCGGTCAAAGGCGCAAGCCCACCTTTCCCCCGATCGAACGCTACTTTCTCTTTGACAGCGCGATGATTTTTCACTAGAGAAAACAATGTGCGTATTTTCACAGTGATCCGCGAGCGCGCTCGCGGCCTGGCAGCCGGTTGCCGCCGGTTATACTGGTTTAGGATCGGATGTTTCATTTTCAAAAGCGGGCAAGATGCCCGCGCTCTCGGGAAAGAGCGCACACGAAATGAGACTTTTTACCCTTAGCCGGCATGGATGCGGTGCGCCTCTCTTTTCATCCTCACCCGCCGGGTGAGGATGTTCCGTGTTTGCGGGCGCCCGACGGCTGGGCGGATCAGCAACGGGTTCAATAGCGTCAGGGAAAGATCAATCATGGCCAATGTTATCGTTGTCGGAGTCCAATGGGGCGATGAAGGCAAGGGCAAGATCGTCGATCTGCTCACCGCCGACGCCGATTGCGTCGTACGTTTTCAAGGCGGCAACAATGCCGGCCACACGCTGGTGGTGGAAGGGCGCAAATTCATTCTGCACATCATTCCCTCCGGGATCCTGCATGGCGATAAGGTGTGCATGATCGGCAACGGGCTGGTGGTGGACCCCCGGATCCTGCTCGAGGAAATCGACCGGCTGCGGGAAAACGGTTTTTCGGTGAGCCCATCGAACCTGCTGTTGAGCCCCCATGCGCATGTGATCATGAGTTACCACCAGCGCCTGGATCTGGCCCGCGAGGCCAAGAAGGGCGCGGGCAAGATCGGTACCACCGGGCGCGGGATCGGGCCCGCTTATGAAGACAAGGTGGCCCGCACCGGGGTTCGCATCCATGATCTGCTGAGCGATCAGGCATTGCGGGAAAAGCTGGAGCGCGCTCTGGAGGAAAAGAATTTTCTGCTGCAAAACTATTACGGCGTGGAACCGCTGGATCCGCGGGCGGTGTTTGATGAATACAGCGCCTATGGCAAGCGGTTGGCGCCGTTTGTGTGCGATGTTTCCACCCGCCTGGAACAGGCCATGGCCGCCGGGCGCCCGGTGCTGTTTGAAGGGGCACAGGGCACCCATCTCGATATTGATCACGGCACTTACCCCTACGTGACCTCATCCAACACCGTGGCCGGCAACGCCTGCT
>MNZR01000142.1:568-7273 GCA_001873705.1 Syntrophobacteraceae bacterium CG2_30_61_12 | reverse complement strand
GCAAAAAGCGCTTGGGTGCAACCAGGGAATCTGAAAGAGGGGGGAAGCAGGTTGATGGCGGAAATGGGTTCTTTCATGCGGTTGACGGAGCCGCCGGGTTGCAGTGAAAACCCACGGGGGCTACGGATTTGGGGGCGCCGGAACCGGTCCCTGGTTGTGTTTGGACCCCCGCCGGGGCATGCTTCGGGTGCGTTGAGTTTGCGCCGGTGGTTGCTGCTCCTGGCGGTCCTGGTCGCTCTCTCCGGTTGCGCCGTGCCGCAGCCGACCGATCCGTACGCGCCGGTTTCCGGCTTCAACCGATCTTCATCCTCCGGTGCCTACGCCCGTTCCGGCCAACGCCAGGCGCCGGCAACCCTGGAGGGACCGGCCACGCTGGAGCGCTGCATCGAGCTGGCCCTGGCCAATAACCCCGAGCTGGCCGCCACCGGTTGGGACGTGTCGGCGGCCGGGAACCGGCTCGATCAGGCTCGGGCGAGCCGCTGGCCGACGGTGAGCGCCGAAGCCGCCTACGGCCGTTTCCTCGACCCCCAACGGCTGATCCAGGCCCGCTATAACGGCGAGCCCGGGTATTTCGATCGCGATATCTACCGCGGCGATCTGGTGCTCAAGCTGCCCATTTTTACCGGAGGGCGCATCGTCAACGAAATCGCCGCCGCGGAACTGCTCCAGAAAGCCGAGGAAAACCGGCTGGCAAGGACCCGCGAGGAACTCATCTTCAATGTTTCCAGCATCTTTTATTCCATCCTCGGGCAGCGCAAGGTGATTCATTCCCTCGAGTTTTCCATTGAGGCCATGGACCAGCATCTCCGGCAGGTTTCCGCTCTGCTTGCCGCCCAAAAGGCCGCCAAGGTCGATCTCCTGAGAACCGAAGTGCGCCTCGCCGATTTGAGGCAAAGCCTGGTGAAGGAACAAAACGGGCTCGCCATCCAAAAGCGCGTTCTCGCTAATCTACTTGGATTGGATTACGACAGCGAGCGCTTCGCCATCGAAGGCAAGCTCACCTTCGAGGAGCAGCACCTCGACGCAACGGCCCTCGTCGCTCAAGCCCTGGACCGGAGGAGTGATTATCTGGCCGCCAGGGCCCGACTCGAGGCTCAGGCCCGGCGCGTCGATAGCGCCAGGGCCGGGCACCTGCCGACGGTGTCCGTGCTGGGAAGCTATGGATTGAGGGCTGATTCCCTGGGCGATGAGGACGATACCGGTTCGGTGGGCCTCGGCGTCACCGTCCCGCTGCTGGAAGGCGGCCGGGTGACGGCCAAGGTGAACGAGGAGCGTTCGGCGCTTGGGGCCGCTCAGGAAAGGCTGCGCAAGCTCGAACTGCAAATCAGCCAGGAGGTGGAAACGGCGGTCCTTGATGTGCGTTCGAGCAGCGAGCGGGTGCGGGCGCTCGATAAGGCCATCGAACAGGCCCAGGAAAGCCTGCGCATCGAACGGCAGAAATACGATTTGGGCATGGGTTCGATGACCGATGTGCTGGATGCTCAGACCGCCCTGCTTCAGTCGGAAACCAGCACCTATCGGGCTTTGGCCGATTTCCGCACGGCCCTGGCGCGGCTCGATCTGGCCACGGGAGGAGAGCGATGATGACCAGGCAAATTCACCCGCCTCGGGTGGTGTTTATTGTGTTCATGGTGGTCTTTGGGTGTTGGTTCGCGGGACCAGCCCAGGGGCAAGGGACGCCGGGACAGCCGTCCGTCCGGCCGCCCGCGGCGGTTGCCAACCCGGCGGAGCCCGGGGCGGCTCCGAGCGGGGCGGCTAAGAAGGCGCTGCCGCTGGTGATGACGGAAATCGTGCAAACGCAAAGCCTCAGCAAGATATTGGAGGCCACCGGGTCGGTCGCCGCCACTCGCCTGGCGCGGGTAGCCTCGCCGGGAGAAGGCCCGATCATCGATTGCCGGGTGCGGGAAGGCGATCTCGTCAAACGGGGCGAAAAAGTCCTCGGCATCGGTCGGAACACCGCCGCCCAGGCTCTGCTCGCGGCCGCCATGGCGGCCTTCAAGGAACAGGAGCAGGACCTGAAACGGGTGCAACAGCTGGTTGAAAGCGGTGCCATCCCGGGCGCCACGCTCGATACCTCCCGCTCGAAATTCGAGAGCGCCAAGGCTCAGGTGGCAAAGGCCAGGGAAAGCACCGGAGACTATTCGGTGGCGGCGCCCTGGGATGGAATCGTGAGCAAGGTGCTGGTGCGCGACGGCGATTACGTAGCCCCGCGCACGGTCCTGGTCGAGTTGTTCGATCCGCACAGTCTGGTCATTCGCTTTTCCGTTCCGGAAGTCCAGGCCACCGAAATAGGCGAGAACATGGCCGTTACGGCTCAACTCGATGCCTATCCGGGCAAGAGCTTCCAGGGCCGGGTGCGGCGGGTCTACCCGGAACTCGACAGCCGCATGCGCACCCGGACCGCGGAGGCGATTCTGGCTGATCCGCTCGAACTGATCCCGGGGATGTTCGCCCGCATTCAGGTCACCCTCCAGTCGGTCCCGGAAGCCGTAACGGTGCCGTCCGAGGCGGTGATCGTGACCCCGAAGGGAGAACGCATCGCTTTTGTGGTGAGGGAAGGGAAAGCGGTCCGAAGGAAGATCGAGACGGGAATCGAAAAGGACGGAAGAATCCAGATCGTGAAGGGCCTTCAGCCGGGCGAACAGGTGGTGGTTGCCGGCAACGAAAAGCTCAAGGACGGCGCTGAAGTTCAGGTGCGCGGAGGAACCGGGCAATGAAGATCACCCAGGCCTCGGTAAAGCGCCGGATCGCCACCGGCGTTATCGCTCTCGCCCTGAGCGTGCTCGGAGTCTACGGGCTGCTGCGGTTGCCGGTGAACTTTCTGCCGGACGTCACCTACCCGATGATCCGCATTCATGTGTGGTGGCGCGGGGCAACGCCCGATGAGATCGAGACCAATCTGGCCGATCCCATCGAACGCCAGATGGCCACCGTGGATGGCCTCGATTATCTGGAATCCTCATCCATCGAGGGCATGTACACCCTGGTCGCCAACTTCCGCTACGGAGTGGACGTGGATGTGGCCTACCAGGATTCGCTCGCGGCCATGGCCCGGGTGGCCCGGCAGCTGCCCAAGGACATCGACCCGCCGATCATCATCAAGGCCGACCCTTCGCAGTTGCCCGTGGTGCAACTCACCATCAGCTCGGATGAGTGGGACCTGGTCCAGCTTCGCACCTGGACCGATAACTGGCTCCAGGATCAGCTCCTGGCCGTGCCGGGAGTGGCCGGAGCGGAAATCGTCGGCGGCTTGAAGCGCGAGGTGAGAGTCCACCTGGATCCGAACGCCCTCGAAAAATACAACCTGACCCTGCCGACCATCATCAAGCGCCTTCAGGAAGAGAACATCGAGCAGTTCGGCGGTCGGGTGATCGCCGGGCGGCGCGAATTCATCGCTCGCACCATGGGTGAGTACCGTTCGCTCGATGAAATCCGCCAGGTGGTGGTGGCCAAGGAGGTGCGGAGCGTGGCCGGCGGCCGCGACGCCATGCGTGATCCGGGTCAGCCCGGAGCGGTGGTGACCCTGGGGGACATCGCTAAAGTCGAAGACGCTCACGAAGAGGTGCGGGTCATCACTCGCCTGGGTGGCAAAGACTGCGTCAAGTTGAGCGTGTTGAAGCAAGCCGATGCCAACACGGTGGCGGTGGCGGAGGCGGTCGGCCGCCGGATCAAGGAGTTGCAGCCGACCGTTCCGGGAGGCGTGCAATTGGGCCTGGTGGAAGACCAGGCCGACTACGTGCTGCCGGCCCTGAACGGGGTGCGAAACGCCGCCATCGAGGCAGCCGTTCTGGTGCTGATCGTGATCTACCTGTTCCTGGGAAGCTGGCGCCAGGTGGTGGTGATGCTGCTCGCTCTTCCGGTAACGCTGGTGGTCAATTTCGGGCTGATGAAGCTCGGCGGGTTTTCCCTCAATATCTTTTCCCTCGGCGGCCTGGTGGTGGCCATCGGGGTGGTGCTCGACAACTCCATCGTGGTGCTGGAAAACATCACCCGGTTGCGGCATCGGAACCCCGATATGCCCTCGGGGGAGGTGGCCATGGCGGGAACCGCGGAGGTCGGGCCGGCCATTCTGGCGGCAACCTTCTCCTTTCTGGCCCTGTTCATCCCGTTTCTGCTGGTTCCCGGGCTCACCAGTCTGCTGTTCCGGGAACTCATTCTGGTCATTGGCGGAATCGTCTGTATCAGTCTCGCCGTGGCCGTGACCCTCACCCCGATGCTGGCCGCCGGCCTCATTCGCGGGCCCCGGGCGGGAGTGCCCGAGGAGAGTTTGTTCGAGCGCCTGTTTGCCTGGATCACCCGTGGTTACGGCTGGGTCCTCGACCAGGTGCTGTGTGCCCGTTGGGTGGTGGTACCGGTTTTCATCGCCATCTTGATCGGGGCCGTGGTACTGATGCCGAAAGTCGGCAGTGAATTCCTGCCCGCCGTGGATGACGGTCGCATCGTGGTCAAGGTGAAGCTGCCGACCGGAGCGTCCGTGTTCGAGACCGATAAGGTGCTTGCTCAAATCGAAGCCGGGCTCGCCGATGATCCGCTGATTGAAAGCACTTACACGCTTAGCGGCGGTAAGGTCTGGGGCCTCTACACCTATGAGATCGCCAATGAAGGTGAAATCAATATTCAGCTGGTCCCCAAGCATGCGCGCAAGCTGAGCACGGTGGCGTACATCAGTCGGCTGCGACCGGTGGTGGCCAAGGTGCCGGTGCCCGGCGGCAAGGCCATGGTCATGCAGGCCAAGATCAAGGGGCTGCGCAAGCTTGGCGATGCCGATATCGAGGTGAAGATCAAGGGCCAGGAACTGGGTGAACTGTTCGAACTGGCGCGCCGGACATCCGAGACCATGAACGGGCTGAAGCAGTTCACCAACGTCTACGTTTCCATGGACATGACCAAGCCCGAACTGCAGATCCGGGTCGACCGGACCCGGGCGGCCGAACTCGGGGTGTCCGTGGCTGATGTGGCGACCACCACGCGGTCCCTGGTGAGCGGGGCGGTGGCCACGAGATACCGGGAGGGAGAGGAATTCTACAATGTCCGCGTAATGATCCCCGAAGATCAAATCAGGTCCCGGGAGGACATCGAGGGACTGATTCTCAACTGTGCCCAAGGCGGCACCCTGAGGCTGCGGGATGTGGCCGAGGTGCGCCAGGCGGTGGGGCCGGTCGAGATTGCCCGTGAGGACCAGGTCAAGGAGGTGATCGTTCGCGGCGATGCGGTGACCGGGGTGAGCGTGGGCCAGGCCCTGTCATCGCTAAAAGCCGCCATGGCCAAGGTGGAGACCCCCGGGGGCTACGAATTTTCCTATGGTGGTCAGGCCCAGATGATGGCCGAAATGAAGCGGACCGTGCTTTTCATTCTGGCCTTTGCGGTGTTTTTCTCCTTCGTTGTTTTGGCCGTGCAATTCAACAGCCTCAAATTCCCGGCCCTGATTCTCGGGTGCGTGCCGTTTTGCCTTGCCGGCATGGTCTACGCGCTTTACGCCACCGGTCTTCCCATGGGGGCGACGGTGCTGATCGGCTTACTGGTGGTGGTGGCGTCAACGGTTAACGAAGGCGTGCTGCTCCTCACCTACGCCGAGGATCTGCGGCACCGGGACCGGCTGTCGCCGTTCGCGGCGGTGCTCGAAGCGGCCAAGATCCGGCTGCGGCCGCGGCTGATGATCTCGATCTGCATCATCGTGGGGTTCATCCCGCTGGCGCTCAACCTCGAGGAAGGCGGCGACATGCTGCAACCGATGGCCGCGGGGGCGATCGGCGGGCTGGCGTTGGGAATCCTGGTGGCGCTCTTCTTGATGCCCTGTTTCTATGTGATGTTCTCGACCAAAGCGGAAGGTCCAGCACGTTGACCAGGGCCGTTTCGCGGATTTGTGACATGGGCTTATTGTGAACTGGACTCTAGGCTTGTGAAGCTGCCAACAGCACCTGTCCAATGAAAGCGGGCAGGCGCACCACATGAAAGCGGCCGGCTCTAAAGGCATAATCCTCTCCGCTCTCGTCAACGATGCGGACGTACCCATGTGCGGCAGCTTCGTCATCAGGAATCATCCGATAAAGCTTTCCCACCTCCAAGGAAGCTGGGTAGCCCTCGTTGTCTAGGCATAAAGCAAACGGCAAGGTCTGGTCCGCCGTGTTTTTCATGGCTGCTCATCAAGAAACGGGAGTTTCAGTTTGTACTCCAACCCGCCAATCCCATGAGCCTCATACCAGTGGATTTCGGCCCGGCGCAAAGTGCCATCAATCAGGCGGACGCTTGCCACTCCCTTGAGCTTGCGCCATCTGCCCGGACCGTAACGTTTGGAAGTCTAGATCATCGTTGGGGCTATTTCAAACAAGCTTTACCACGGAGGCACGGAGAACACTGAGGAAAACCAGGGTTCTTCTCCGTGTCCTCCGTGTCTCCGTGGTGAAAGTCTTTTTTTCGTCGGTTCGGTGGTTCGGTATCCGAACTATACCGAGCATGATCTTTATGATAAAAGCAGCGGGGAAGGGTAGCGCCATGGGCGCCATGGGTGGGGGATTCATGGAAGACATGAATAGCCTGGCGCTGATCGAAAAAGTCGTGGCGGAGTGGACGCTTTACTGAGACGGCGGGCACCATGTCGGAACCGGCAAAGAAAAAGGCCACCTACGAGGATCTATGGAACCTTCCTGAAAACCTGATCGGGGAAATCATCGGCGGGGAACTCGTTGCTACCCCGAGGCCCGCCAG
>MNZR01000142.1:0-552 GCA_001873705.1 Syntrophobacteraceae bacterium CG2_30_61_12 | reverse complement strand
GGTTTCGTCGCAACCGCCCTGGCGGGGGAAATCATCCCGCCGTATCAACGCGGGCGCGACCGCGGCCCGGGTGGATGGATATTCATCGTCGAACCCGAAATTGGATTCGGTGACGATATCATGGTCCCCGATCTCGCCGGATGGAAGGCGGAGAGATTCCCTTGGGAAGAGGACCACAACTGGATTTCGGTCGTCCCTGATTGGCTGTGCGAGGTCCTTTCGCCGGCCACTTTTCGTCTCGATCGTACCAGCAAGATGAGTATTTATGCCAAATACGGCGTCGGCCACGCCTGGCTGATCGATCCGATCGCAACGGTCTTGGAAGTGTACCGACTCGAATCCGGATGCTGGACCCTTTTGGGCGCCTTTGGAGGCGATGAAATAGTGCGGGTCGAACCGTTTGCGGTAATCGAAATCAGCCTCGCCGATTGGTGGCCGCGGTGACAACCGGGGGCTTCGTTATTGGGCAGCGCCCGGCAGCTCAGGGGCTCGGATGACCAGGATTAAGGTCCGGCGGATGATTTGGATTGGGGTGGCGGCGCTGCTGCTTTG
>MNZR01000189.1:5482-6223 GCA_001873705.1 Syntrophobacteraceae bacterium CG2_30_61_12 | reverse complement strand
CCTTCATAGATCGGATGGGTGGTGATCCAGCCGCAGTTCTGATTGTAAGAATAGGAACTGTAGTCGTAGCCGACCGTCCGCAGCTTGTTGATGGTCTGGATGATCCCGTTCACGGCGGTGATCTGGCCGGTATCGCTGTTGATTTCGTCGGTGATCGGGCCGACGTTTTTCCGAACCACGCCGCCCGAGGTGTTCTTGGCATGGGAGCCGGTCATCAGGCCGAAGTACATGCGTTCCGATTCCCCGTGCTTTTGCAGCAATCCAATGGGCTTGTAAACCCCGCTCGGGTATTTCTTGCAGTTGCTTTCCGGGGTGATGTCGCCGCTGTTGACGCAGACCCGCACCCGCGCCTGATAATCGGTGATGGTGGAGGCGCCGATCAGCTTGTCATAAACGCTCATGGTGAGATCTCGATAGTGAGCTGCCGGCACGATTTCCCAACTTTGCTCGGTGCTGTCGGGGCCTTTCCACCACAGGTAGTAATTGTCTCCGCCGGTCACTTCTTCCTGCCTGAATTCGACGCTGTGAGCGCCGGCCGCCAGGGTGATGGTGCCGTCGTGGTCTTGGCAACCGCACTTGCCGTGGCCGCCGTACCAGCCGGCCACCGTGGTGCCGTCGATGATCACTTCCACCGCGTCGTCGCCGTCCACGGCGAATTGATAAGCACCGCCGGTGGTGATCAAGAGTTCCCCGGTGAAAATGGTGATGTAATAGTCATCGCCTCCGAACGGATTGCCGCTG
>MNZR01000189.1:0-5459 GCA_001873705.1 Syntrophobacteraceae bacterium CG2_30_61_12 | reverse complement strand
GGTCCCCGAACCCTGTTCGTGGGACGGGGCGGCGAACTGGATCACCATATCCTCGAATTCCAGGTGATTGTTCGGATGGGCCGTGAACTGCCCGCCGGCGCTCACCAGGGAACCGTCCGCCACCGGTCGTTCCTTGGAAACCCATTCCCAGATGCGGTGGGTGTTGTTGGTCATCATCCGTAAGAGCGGCGCCCCATCGTTGGCCAGGGTGGTGGAAGCGAACAGGTGGCGGGTGCCCGAATTGGGCAGGTCGAGCGGGCTGTATTCGCGGATGTCGAAGCCGTCGCGCTGGATGCTTTCGTATTCCTTGCCCCAGGTGTGGGCATCCTGAGGAATGAAAACCCGCTCCAGAACGGTTTCCGTACTGGTGTCGACGGAGCGGTAGCCGCCGTAAAGCACCTTGCGCATGGCATCCATCCGCGAGGTGGTGAGGTAGTTGAGGTAGTCCCCGCCCCATTCACCGGTTCCCGAGCACTTCTTGGTTTCCGTCGGGCTGGTGGGTTCAAATCGGTTTTGGGCGCTGCTGTAAGTGTAGCACTTGTGGGTGTCGAAATAACCATAGTAGTCGATGGTCGGTCGATAGCCGACATCGAGGGTACCGTCTCCGTTCAGGTCCGAGGCATCGTTGTAGGCTTCATAATAGAGTTTGTGATCGCGGCCGAGTACCAACATGACCAGGGGCGGTACCCCGGCGGTGACGAAGGGAGGGATCAGGTTGTAGTCGGCGGCGGTTTCCGCCGGTGCCGACGGTACCCTGATCAGACCGATGGTAATGGCAATCAAGGTGAGCACCAGGGTTCGCTTCATCGTGGTCATCCTCTCGAGGGGTTCGCTCGGCGCCTTTGATTGGAATCAGCGCCCTGCCGCCGCCGGTTCCCCCTGGGGGCATCGATTGGCGTGGGCGGATTCGTTTCCCGGCATGGGCAGCGGGCAGCGACCATCAAAGCTTCAGAAAACCAGCAGCTCGTAAATTCGCCGTCCCTGAACGCGGATCTTGACCTGCCGCCCCTGGGCCAGGGCGGTCAAGGATGCGGGTTGTTCCTGAACGCCTCCCGTCGAGTTCGTTTCCATGCGGCAGATGCGGACCTCGGGCATCAGGGTGTACAAGTCCCCGTTGATTTCCAGGTGCAGGTGGCGCTCCGTCCAGGGACCGCGGGTGATCACCCCATCCTGCCAGATGGTGCGGGCCGGAGCGGGTTGGACCCCGACGGCCGCAAGCATGACCAGACAGAGGACGCCGAACAGAATGGTTCGCTTCGGATTCATGGTTGCTCTCCCGTTAGTCCTACAGCACATGCCGCCAGCGCAGATTGACCACCGACTCGCTGTGATCGGCGCCCAGGTGTTGGGCGCGAATGTCGTAAGTGACCCAGGCCCCGCCCCCGGCCGATCCCTTGCCCTTGCCTTCATAGCCGGCGATCATCTGAATGGCGCCGCCGGTCGAGAGGGTGGTGCTGCCGCCGATCCTGAGATTGGTGAGGTTTTTGATGGGCGGGGTGCAGTCGGCTTCCCGGGGAATGAAGGCGTCGCGATTGGTGCAACTGGGTTTCTGCGTGCCGATATCGGCATTGGCGTAGAAACTGGCGAGGCACAGCCCCGGACTATCCGGATCCACCGGGGGGAATCCGATGCCCTGCCGGAAGCAAACATCCCCAAAGCCGCGTTCCTCGATGTTCTGCTCCACCAGTTCGAGCCCCGCTTCAGTCCCGCCGTTGGCCTTGTGGAAGGCGATCTTGTGCAGCTTTTCGTTGCCCGAGATACGGGTTTCCACCACGCTGGTCTGAGTGGACCAGAGCCCCACCAGGGCCAGCAGCGTGATCATGAGCAGAGCCAGAATCAGGGCCGATCCGTGTTCCGATTTGAGCACACTTGCCATGCCGATGACCTCCCATGCTTCGCGCGGCCATGAATCGCGCTCTGATGATGGGCTTGTTGTTGAGACAGGATTCACAGGATTTAATGGAACCGCGGATCGTCCCATGGGCCCTATAGGTCTTATAGGTCCAATGGGTCCCGTCGGCTGAGTCGGATTGTTGCCGCATCAAGGACAGCCTCCGATGGTCGCTAAATGATATCGCTCTTGATGCTTTCAATCGCTATCCGATGGAGCCGATTCTTCTGGTCGCGGTAGTCAACGCTCACCCGAATCCTCTTGTTGTTGATGTTGGGCTGATCGATGGCCACGTTCCAATAGACGGTGTAGCGTTGGTTCGGACCTTGATTGGTGAGCAGGTGATCGGCGGATGCCGCGGTGGCGTCATCCAGGCCGAATTGGGCGACCCCGTCGGTCGAAATGCCTTCATCGTCGTCGTCGATGCCGTTGCTGTTGCTGTCTTGGGTGGTTCCATCCTGATCGCTGTCCAGGAGTTCCGGCGCCGTGTAGGCTAGAGCCATCAGTTGTTCCATGGTGTTTTCCGCCAGGGTGGCGGCCTGACTCAGGTCGTTGGCAAAGCTGTTGGCGGCGATGGAAGTGACCTGAAGCTTGGTCAAGGCCAGCAGGCCCAGCGCAAAGACCACCATGGCGGCAAAGACTTCGATCAGGGTGAACCCGTTTTGGCTGCTTTTCAAATGCACCATATCCTCTCCCGGGCACGGCGCGGCCGGTCAAATCAGACCCATGTTCCGACACGCCACCGAAGTACTCAGAAAACGCCTCCGATAGTGGTCATTGTAAGGTCCCCAGACCGCCCCGGAGGGGGTGGTGTAGCTCGCGGTGTTCTCCAGATTGTCGTCCTGGAGTGGGGCCCGCACCAGCAGGGAAATCTGCACCAGACGGACATCGGCCGGCGTGGGCGGAGTGGTGGTGCGAGTACCGTCCGCCAGGGTGTAGTAGAATTCCAAATTCTCGACGGATGGGATCACGGTTTCCGCGGCCACGGTTTTATCATCATCCGCGGCCGTGATCTTTCGACGCAGGCCCTGAACGCCGCCCGTTCCCGTAATCAAGGAAAGGGTGACATCCTCGTTGGCATCGCCGTAATCGCCGTCCGCATTGAGGTCCGCCCTGAACTGGAACTGCGCGGCCCCTGCCGTGACGCAACCGTCTCCGGCGGTCCTGGTGGGGTTGTAGCCGGCCATGCGGATGTCCTTCACCAGAAGATCCAGGGCGGCCCGAATGTTCTGCTGCAGTTCGGCCACCTGGTCCTGGGCGGTATGGACCTTTTGCTGATCCATCGACAGCCGAAAGATCGCCGCCATCACCAGGGCCGACATGGCCAGGGCCACCAGCAGTTCCACCAGGGTGAAGCCGGCCGCTGTCGGCGCCGCGGTCGAATCGAGCCGTTGCGCCCGGTTTATGGGATCAGTTTTTTTCAATGCGTATCGACCCTGCGTTGTTCACCACAATTTTCAGCCGACTGCCACGATCGTTCACCAGAAAAGCGCCGTCGTTCACCGACCCGCCCGTGCTGTCTCGCGGCAATCCCCTGGGATTGAATGAAATCGCCGGTTTCCCGACGGCATTGACGGGGAAGGGGCGGACGACGTCGTCGCCTCCATCGGGATCGAATTGGATCCCCTGATAGAAGGAAAGATCGAGGCGCTTCAGCACCCGTTCAAGGCTGTCGTACTTGAGATCGTTGTTCGCGTCGATAAAGGCAACGCAATCGTAATGCTTTGTGTCATCGAGGGTTTGATCGAAAGTTACCGTGCACGCCATGTTGCTCTTGATCGCTTCCATCTTGGCGGCCTGGAACACCATGGCGATGGTCTTGGCGGCCGAGCGCAGCCGGTAATGGGCCAGCCATCCGGCGCTATCCATGAGCACGTTGGAAGCGAGAATGGCGAGGATAGCCAGCAGGCCCACCACCACCATCAACTCGATCAGAGTGAAGCCGGCGGCCCCGCCCCGGTCATGGCGTCGGCTCCGGGCGAACAGCCGCGACCCGGCCGGTTGGAACCGGGGAAACCGGCCCGGCCCGAGGGCCCGAAACCGCCGCGACCATCGGTTTCCGGTGAGTTGATCGGGCCTGGCGTTGAGGGCTTTCATGGCTGGGATCCTGCGCTTCAGGATTCCATCCGGCTATCGAGCCGGAGGCAATCACAATGAATTGCGTTAATGTAATTAATAATGTAATGCAATTGAAGGCGTCTCCCAACCGGCCACTGGGCTGCCGGCCATTGCCGAGTTTGGAATCCTATCCGCTTACAAGACCGAGCAATATCCGTGCCCGATTGGAGCGGTGTGTCCCGGGAGCGCGGGCATCTTGCCCGCATCTGGTGATGAAAGCTCACACGCCCTAAACCGGCATACGTTCGTAGTGCGCCCGTAAGGGCGTTCGACGCCTACCGGCCTGCCATGGACCGAGCTTTCGGGTACGCCGTCGGCGCCTGACGGCGACACCACGAGCCCATGTTCTTATCGTCGGAGTTGTGCTAGAAAAACCTGAACCTTGGCGGCCCCAGGGGGATGGGCGGGGGCGGCGATGAACCGAAAGCAGGGGTGAGGCATGAGTCTATCGGTGGTGATTCCAGCCTACAATGAAGGGCTGGTGATTGGCGATACGGTGCGGACCATCCATGGGCTCTACCCGGACGCCGAAATCCTGGTGGTGGACGATGGTTCCAGCGACGATACCGCCGGCCGGGCCCGGGACGCCGGCGCCTACGTCTGGTCGCATCCCTACAACATGGGCAACGGCGCGGCGGTCAAAACCGGCCTGCGGCTGGCTTCCGGCGATAAGATCGTGCTCATGGACGGCGACGGCCAGCATCAGCCGACCGACATCGCGCGCCTGCTGGAAGCGGCCGAACGCTACGACATGGTGGTGGGGAGCCGAGACGCCGGCGGCCACGCCAACTGGAGTCGGCGACTCGCCAATGCGCTCTATAACCGGCTCGCCCGCTATGCCACCCGCTTCCCGATCAAGGACCTGACTTCTGGGTTTCGGGTGCTCGACCGGGAAACCGTGCTCCGCTACCTCTATCTATTGCCCAACACCTTTTCCTATCCCACCACCCTCACCATGGCCTATCTGCGTAGCGGCCGCACGGTCTGCTATGTGCCCATCACCACCCGGCGCCGAACGGGGAAGAGCAAGATCAAGCCGCTCCGAGACGGGACCCGGTTTCTGCTCATCATCTTGAAGATCACCACCCTGTTTTCGCCGCTCCGGATCTTCCTGCCGGTGAGCCTGGCGTGCTTTTTCCTGGGCGCCGGCAATTACGCCTTCACCTATTTCACCCGAGGGCGATTCACCAACATGTCGGCGCTGTTTTTCATCACCTCCCTGATTCTTTTCATGCTCGGCCTGGTGAGCGAGCAAATCACCCAACTGCGTTACGATCGGGTGGAAAGCGGAGGCTAGCCGGTGGCGGACGCAACCCGGTCGATCCACATGAAGCCGAAGCTGCTGGTCCTCACTTCGACCTTTCCGCGCTGGGCCGGCGATAGCGAACCGGCCTTCGTGCTCGACCTGAGCCGACGGCTGCGGGATTGGTACTCGGTGCTGGTGCTGGCG
>MNZR01000144.1 GCA_001873705.1 Syntrophobacteraceae bacterium CG2_30_61_12 | reverse complement strand
GCCCTGACAAGACCCACAACCCACCAAGACGCCCTGACGGGACGCACTACGAACAAAAGCGCACACCCTGCAATGCGCACCGGAAACAGGCGCTACTGGCAGCCCTTGATTTTCATGCTTCCTTGTGACCGACCCCGGTCATGGGGGTTAGCGGTGAATGCTCATTCACGGGTATTGATCCTAAACCGGTGTAGATCGGCGACCTGCGAGAATGACCATGTGTTAGCCGCGGCGGATGATTTTTTCTGATTCCATACTGCTCACGGCTAAAAGCTGAACTCTTGTCATCCCGAACCAATGTGAAGGATCTTGAGATTTCTCCCTTCGGTCGAAATGGCAGAAAGCCAATTCTTGGTCGGTCGCGGTATGGCACAACGTGGTCAGGATCGGATCGTTGGCTGTTTCCAAGCCGTTTTTCCGCTTGAAAACCACGTGGGCAACTGCTAGAAGGACCCTGCAAGCGGGAGTAGCTCAGTTGGCTAGAGCATCAGCCTTCCAAGCTGAGGGTCGCGGGTTCGAAGCCCGTCTCCCGCTCCATTGAATTCAAGGGGATGCGAGAATTTCTCGCATCCCCTTTTGGTTTGGTGTGTGGCTGCGATGTGTGTGTTCGCCAAACTCACACATTACCTTCAGCGCGAATGCATCACCGTCCCCGAAACGGTAACGCTTTCTCCCCGACGGATTGAATTGCACCCGGCCTTCCATTTCAAAAATCACTATCCAAGGGGAGGACCTGCTCGGGTGATACCTCCCGGGCCAGCAACTTGCCCCTGCCCGGCTTGAAAGCACCTGCAATCCGTTCTCCGTTGAATCGTTCTTGCCCGCCCGGCGCATTGGTGGGTGCCAGTCTGCCGACCTTACGGCGCCTCAACAACTGGCCTCTTGCGTGATCAACACCGCCTTTTTGAGCACCCGCCACCAGGACCTCCAATTGCCCGACAAATTCCTTCATCTGCACCGCTTGTGCGTTCATTTCTTCGGATGCGGAGGCGGATTCTTCGGCGGTTGCCGCGTTCCGCTGCGTCACCTGGTCCATTTCAGCCGCCGCTTTGTTGATTTGGGTGATGCCCTGGGACTGTTCCCGAGAAGCCGCGGCTATCTCTCGAACCAGTTCGCCGGACTTGTTGACAATGCCGGTCACGGCGATGAAATTCTTTTCGGTCTCCTTGACCAGCGTCGAGCCTTCCTTGGACTTTCGCACCGTAACGTCGATCAGACTCGCGGTGTTTTTTGCGGCTTCCGCCGCGCGGATGGCGAGGTTTCTCACCTCGTCGGCCACCACCGCGAAGCCGGCCCCCGCCTCACCGGCGCGAGCGGCTTCAACGGCGGCGTTAAGAGCCAGGAGATTGGTCTGAAATGCGATTTCGTCGATGGTCCGGATGATTTTCCGGGTCTCTTCGTTGGCGCTGGAAATCTCTACGATCGAGGTGGTGAGCTGGGACATGGAACCATTGGCCGTGCGGATCACCTGTTCGGCTTGATCCATGAGTTGATTGGCCTGAGCGGCGTTTTCGGCATTCTGTTTGGTCATGGAAGCCATTTCCTCAAGGGACGAGGAAGTCTCCTCTATGGCCGCTGCTTGTTGAGAAGCTCCCTCGGCGAGTTGCTGGCTGGCGGAGGACACTTCACCCGAAGCCGTAGCCACCTGATCGGCGCCTTCGCCCAACCCTTCGATGGCGACCTTCAAGGTCCGGGTGACCCCTCCCGCGATCGACCACATGAGGGCGATGGCCACCAGAAGGCCCGCTCCGGTTATGCCAAGAAGGGTGGTGATCATTTTTCGGTAGACCGTCGCCGCTTGCTCATTTTCGCTTTGGGCCGCGCGCAAATTGATTTCCGTCAACTTATCCAGTTGATTCCGCATGTCCTCGAATTTCTGCTTGGCCGTCCCCAGAGTCAAGTCGATCGCCTCACGACGCCCTTCCCTGGTGTCGGATGCGCGTCCGTCCACGATTTTCTTGGAAAGAACCAGCCACGCTTCACGGGCCTTTTCGTAGAGTGAAAAGACTTCTCTTTCTTCAGGCGTGGCTGCCAGCGCCTTATACTTATTCCAGCGGTCCTCGGATTGAGCCAGATTGGTCTCGTATTCCTTCTTCAACTCCTTGAACAATTGGTCCTGAACATTGGCGAACATCATCGACCTCTCAGCGACCAGCAATTGCTGAAGATCGCGATCCGTCTCCAGAAGGAAATCGAGGGAAGGCAGCCTCACCGTGAAAATCCGAGACAGATTGTTGTTGATCTTCCGAGCACTGTGGAAACCAGCGAAGCTAACGATTCCCAGCAAGAGGATCATGAGGAAGAAGCCGAGGGCGAGTCGCACCCCGATTTGAAGATTTTTGAACCATTTCATTTTGCGTTACCTCCATGAAGCTATGGCGGAAACCGGTGGAAGGGGATCGGGAACGTGCCGAGATCGGCCCTGCCGTGACCGCGGGGGGCGGGCGCGGCAGGAGTATTTGGAACGGCAGAGAACGGTCGGCTATCCTTCCTCGCATCCGAACCGGGAGGGCCCATGCAATCCTGGCCCTCCCGCGTCTTGGCGCTACTGTAGTTTGTCCACGTTGATGCCCACGGTCATTGCTCCGATCACCTTGTCACCGTCTTTTACGGGAACAGACACCTGGACCAGGTAGGCCTGGGTGCTGTCGTCGAACTTGACCTCGCTTATGTGAAGTCCGCCGGCTCCGCCCTTGTAGGATTCGGTGAACTTGTCCTCATCCCCCTGCCAGTAGTCCGAGGTCTTGTCGGTCATGGCGACGTTGGCGCCCTGGTTGTCCATGACAAAGATCTCGGCATAGTACGGCTGCGCGGCCTGAATTTTCCGGAGTTGCTTGCCGCATTCGGAATCCATGATGGCTTTCATATAGTCCGCGATGCCCGGCGTGGCCTGCCATTTTGCGTCCATCTCCTTGATCTGATCGAGGGTTTTACCTTTCGCGTTTTCCGCCTTCACCGCGCTCACGATGACTGGATCCGTTCCCATCCGCACCAAGGTAGAACCGGCAAGATCGACGACCTTTTGCGGGGCCTTTTCCCCGGCATGACTCAATGTGTAACCGAACACCAGAACCAAACTCAGAACGACCAGCGCGGATTTCTTTTGCATGATTACTCACTCTCATTTGCTTCAATTGTTTTCGATTGAACCGCTGCTCAATGACCGGATCGCCGGGGCCGGCCGGCCGGCCGCCCTGCCGGGGCAGGCTTCAGGCGACTTTCCGCAGTAGTTCGGTTTCATCCTGATTGAGCACCTGATTGATGTCGAGCAGGATCTTCACCCCGGCGTCCATCTTGGCCATGCCCATGATGTATTCGGTCTGCAAATTGGTGCCGAAGGACGGGGTCGGATCGATCTCCTCGGGCTTGATGTTGAGCACCTCGGAAACCGAATCCACCACGATCCCCATCTGCAGTTCGCCGGCGCTGGTGGTCACGTCCACCACGATGATGCAGGTCCGATCGGTGTATTCGGCCTGCGGCATGCCGAAGCGCAGGCGCAGATCGATCACCGGGATCACCTTGCCGCGCAGGTTGATCACCCCCTTCACATACCCCGGCGTGCGCGGCACCGGCGTGACCGGCATCATGCCGATGATTTCCTTCACCTTGAGGATGCCGATGCCGTATTCTTCGTTGGCCATCGAGAAGGTGAGGTATTTGCCTTCCTTGGCCTGTTTGTCCCGGACCATGTTGTTCAATGTCGCTGTGCGTTCGGCCATGAGTTCCTCCCGTTCCCGTGCTGATGCCTCGGTTACTTTTCCCTTGCCGGCCCGCAGCCGGCAACAGCCGCCATCTAACTAACCTGGTTTGCTACAGATAATCCTGCAGATTCAGTCCATCGAGCATGGATGCCGTCTTGTAGGCGGCCTCCAGCGCGGTCCCCTTGAGCTGGAATTCGGTGATGGTGGTGGCCAGATCGGTGTCTTTGAGTTCCGACCGGCGATTCTCGCGATCGACCTTGAGACTGGTCAAGAAATCGGCGCGCCGTTCGAGGCTGCTCAGACGTGCCCCCACCGCCGAGTTCTGGCTGAGCACCCGTTCCTGAGCGGTTTCCACAAAGCTCAGTTGGTCCTGGATGGTTCCGGTATCCCCGGCCTGCATGGCGTCGCGAAGCGCCACCAGGTGCTGCAGGATATTATCGTCGGGAGAACCGCCGCTGCTGTCGACGCTCGGATCATCCAAAAACACCGCGCGGCCGTCGACGTTGACCACCTGGGTCGTGTTTTTGCCGATTCGGGTGCTGGTCTGCCACGACTCCGAGGCGTTGTAGGACTGGAAATTGCTCACGGCGGTGACCGTGCCGTCGGCATCCCGGGTCACGCTAAAAGGCTCGAGCGCCGAATCGGTGCCCGCGTCGCCGCCGAACAAATAGCGGCCGTTGGCGTCCTGGTTGGCCGCCTGCACGGCTTCCTCGATCACCTGATTGAGTTCGGCCACGCCCAGCTCCGGAGACACGCTCACCGCCCGAATCCCCAGTTCACGCGCCTTGGTGAGCAAATCATGGAGCGAATTCAGGGCCTGATCGGTTTGGTTGTTCCAGCCGACGGCAAAATCCAGATTGTTCTGATAGGTGTCCAGTTGCCTCAACCCATCGGTCAGGGCGGAGGCTTGCGACCAGGCCGCCGGGTCGGTTGACGGCCGTTCCAGACGTTGGCCGCTCGCCAGTTGATCCGACAAGCGGCTGAGGTCTTCCTGGCGGGCGCCGATCTGCCTGGTCATGTTCTGGTAGCGCATGGCGAATGAGACGCGCATGGTAGTCCTCCCCCATCACCGCGCCGGCCGGTCACCGGTTCAAGTCTGGTCACACCATTTGGATCACGGTATCGAGCATTTCCGCCGTGGCTTGTACGATCTTGCCGGCCGCCGCGTAAATCTGCTGGAACTGCAGCGCATTGACCATTTCCTCGTCGATGGAGACGCCGGACACATCCTGCTGCCGGGCCTGGAGATCGAGCAGCAGAGCGTTCTGAAAATCGATCTGGGTGTTGGCCGCATCGATGTCGGCGCCGACCTGGGTCTGGAGATCGGTCAGGGATTCGCTGAAAGTGACGTCACCCAGCGCGGCAATGGATGTATTCTGCAGTTCGGACATGGCCGAGGCCCGCTGGGACTGAATCAAGGTGGCGTAATTCTGATCGAAGTCGGTATCCAGTTGGAGCCGCCCGTCGGCATCCAGGGCAAAAATCGGGACCGCGGTGCCGTCGCCTTGGGTATGGGCGGCATTCACCGTATCCACCAGCGCCCCGGCGAAATCATCGAGGCGACCAAGATAGTCGTCGGTGCTCTGGAGGGCATGAACCAGACCGTTGACCCGCCCACCTGAAAGGTCATCGAGCGTGCCGCTGCCGAGGACCCCCCCCGACCCGGCGGCGTCCTGGTAGCTGAAGGCGCCGCCGGCTTCATCGTAGCTCATTTGGGCGTAATCGAAAGCGGAAACCAGGGTGGTGGAACCGACCGTAACCGTGACCGAGCCATTGTCCTGTTCCGTGAACTGAGCCGGGACCTGGCCGGCCAGTTCGGTGAGGGCCTGATAGCGGAGGTCACGGAGGGTGTTGGCGGTGTGGCCGGAGCCTTCCATCTTGACGATTTCGCGGTTGTAGCCGGCGATCTGTTCGAGCAGCGGATTGACCGTATCGTCCACCGCGTCGGTGATCTGCCCGCTGATATCGGTTTTTAGCTGATCGAGCGCCTGCTGCGAATCACTCACCGTGGCCGCCAGGTTGCTCCCCGCCTGGTGCACCAGGCGGCGTTCGGCCTGGCCTTCGGGGTTTTGATTGAGATTGTCCCAGGAATCCCAGAATTCGCCCAGGGCCTGCGCCATCCCGTAATCCCCGGCGCCGGCCAGGCTGGGTTCGGCAAGGGCCAGGGTGGAAGCCCGGGTGGTGAAATCCTGGCTGCCCGAGGTGGCGCTCAGCACCCGCCGTTCCAGAAAGCGATCGCGCAACTGGGTGATATCGGTCACCCGGGCGCCGGTGGCGATCCAGCCGGGGAAAGCCTGATAGGCCGGATTGCTGGTGAACACCGCGCGCTGGCGCGCATAGCCGGTGTTTTCGGCATTGGCGATATTGTTGGAAGTCACCTCCATGCCGAGCTGGCTGTTGAGCAGGGTGTCGCGGGCGATATACATCGAGCGCATGATGCTGCCCATGGTTCAGACCTCCCGGTTGATGCGCGCGCCGCAAAGCGCCGCATGGTGAGTCGGCAGTGCTTCGGTGCCGGTCCGATCATAGGTGGCGGGGACCAGCAGGCCCACCAGATCGCGCCAGTATTCCAGGGAATTTTCGATAAACCGCCGGTTGCGCTGGT
>MNZR01000097.1:154-25296 GCA_001873705.1 Syntrophobacteraceae bacterium CG2_30_61_12 | reverse complement strand
GAACAAAATGGGGTGCGGGGGTGTTCGAATTCGGAACATTTGCAGATCGGTCCCTGCCGTGATGCGATTTTCGGTCTCTGATCAAAACAGGGCATCGAGCAGATCTTTACCGTTGCATCCATTCAGGTAATCGTCCACGGGGATCTTGGCGAGACGTCGGGTCAGGGCGTCGGCGCGGTGTTCGCACCCGATCAGCGCCTGTTCCAGGCCGGCGATCTCGAGGACGCCGAAGAAATCGCCGAACAGCCTGGCCTGCCGGATGATCCCCCGATCCACATCGAGCAGGACCTCGACGGTGCCGCCGCTGATGCGCGTGCTCTTGCGCAAGGTATAAGGCGGGGAGTGGCCGAAATTCCAGTCCCAACCGGCGTATTTTTCTTCGGCCAGGGCCTGAATGGCGCCGCGGTCGGTGGCGGTGAGGACGGCCTCGCGTCCGCTGAAGCGGCGCCTGAGACCGGTCAGGAGATCGGTCATGAAATCGGTGACCGACCTGGGTTCCTTGAGATGCGGACGCAGATTGGTGACCCGGCTGCGAATGGACGCTACCGCCTTGTCCCGGTATTTGGCCGCATCGACCCGGAGCGATTCCCCCAGCTTGTCTAGATCCACGTCGAACAACAGGGTGCCGTGGTGCAGCACCTTGTGCCCCTCGATGTGCTGGGCGTTGCCGGAAACCTTGCGACCGTTCAGCACCAGATCGTTGCGACCGTCGAGCTCGACCGCCAATCCCAGGGCTTGCAACTGTTCCAGGATCGGTTGGGCAAACCGCTGAAAATCAATGGCGGGCCGGGCCACCCGGACCTTGATGAAGGTGAAGTTGACATTGCCGAGATCGTGGTAGACCGTACCGCCACCGCTCAATCGTCGGACCACGGTGGTGCCGTGACGGGCGACGAAATCGGGATTGATCTGGGCCCGGGTGTTCTGGTTGCGGCCGACAATGATGGCGTTGTGATTTTGCCAGAGCATGCAGCAGTCTTCACCGCAGTGCCTGAGTAAATACTCCTCCGCCGCCAGATTGAAGGCCGGCTCGGTTGCTTCGTTGATCATGAACAGCACGGTTGAACTCCTTAGCCGGTACCCTTCGACCTGCCGTCGTGGTTCGCTCGATTGCAGCGCTCAGACGCCTGGACTCAAAACCGGCTCATCATGAAAACACCAGGGTTTGCACTCCATAACGGACGCTTTTCAGTGGAAGTGCTTGTGCTTGATTCCGAGAGTCGATAATATGAACATCCCGGTAGCGGAAGGGCATCGCGCACCAACAGCATGAGGTTCGGGCCATGAAAAACAGCGGGCAGTCGCCTCCCTACACGCCCAAGGAAAGCATTCTTGTCAATGGTGAATTGGTTCGGTTCAAGCTCCTGGAAACGGCCGATGAGGGCGCTCTGCTGCGGTTCTTCCAGCGCATTCCGGACCACGAACGGGAATGTTTGCGCCATGACGTGTGCGATCCCAACACCGTGGCCTGCTGGGTGCGGGACCTCGACTACGGCTCGGTGATGCCGGTGGTGGCCCTCGATGAAGCGGGTCAGGACATCGTGGCGGTGTCCAGCTTGCATCGCAAGAGCGGGGTGTCGCGCCATATCGGCGAGGTCCGGATCGTGGTGGGTCCGTCGCATCGCAAGCTGGGGCTGGGATCGTCCCTGATCAAGGAAATCGTCAGCATCGGCACCCAGCAGGGATTGTTCTTTCTGAGAGCGAAGATCATCGCCGATAACCGTCTGGCGATCAAGGCTTTCCGGCAGTTGGGCTTCGAATACAAATGCATTCTGGAAGATTTCTTCATGACCCGTTCCGGCCAGACCCGCGACGTGGTGCTCATGCTGAAGCCGCTCCGGGTCAATATGGAGGAGGATTTCTTCTACGTCTTTTGAACAACGGTCATGATCCAATGGTTCATCGGGTAAAGTCTTGATGAGCCGCCAAGGTCGCCACGGTTCGCCCAGGATCGACCGGGGGAAGATGATTCTAGGCGTGGCTATGCGCCCGTGCCGCGGTTACGGTGAGCGCTTGCCGGTTTGATGTGCATGGGATAGCCGGATCAGCAAGAGCATTTGTACAAAAACCCTTGGCTTTGAGTTCAATCCCGACTTCAGGAAATCAGTCAGGTTCATCTCCGGATCGCGGTGCTTCTCCGCCACGGCGGCGGAGCAGTTTACGAAATCTACCTAAATCCGCCTGTTTTGCTCGTTCGGCAAAAAACTCCTCGGTCTCCAGCGCCGAGACCTTTTCCGCCACCGCGATCGCGATAAACTGGTTGACGCTGGTGCCGTCACGCTTGGCAATCCTAGTGACTTGATTTTTAAGTGACTTGGGCAGCCTCAATGGGTATGTCGTGGAGGTCTCACTCATTTCTCACTCTCCTGATCGCAATCGAGGGAGGTATTATGGCAAGGTTAAACGCTTTCTTGGGCACGTTGCCGTAATCACGTAAATTGAAGGTCACAAGTGCATCGGCGTTGCCATTCACGGCAACCTCCAGGACCATTTCATCATTCGGATCACGCAACAGGGGACGCCAAAGAAAGTGCGTCTTAACGGGCACAACCAAAGCTGCCAAGCCGTCAACAAAAACTTGGGGCATCTTCCAGCGTCATGCCGGCAGCTTTCCAATGCCGGGGATCAAGGCACTTGGCCTCGTACTCGAAAAAGAGAGGAACACTGGCGAGCATGGTTATCCGTTGATCCAATGCCGCTTCCAGCAATGAGGCCGATGCTCCGCTTGGGCTGCGCATGGCCGCTACGATGACGTCTGTATCAAAAACCAGCCTCAACATAATGCCAAGCGTAATTTGATCTCGAATATAATGTCAATAGGCACCGTTCGTCTCCCTGAAATCTCAGGGCACCACCGTCGCCACCTGCTCATGCGCCTCCACCGGTAGGCTCACCAGCACCCGGGTGCCCTGACCCAGGGTGCTGCTGATTTCGATGTTGCCATGATGGGCCTTGATGATCCCGTAGGAGATGGCCAGGCCCAGGCCGGTGCCCATTTCCTTGGTGGTGAAAAACGGGTCGAACAGGTTGTTCAGTGCCTGTTCGGGAATGCCGCTGCCGTTGTCGGCGAATTCCACCAGGGCCTTGGATCCGGTTCGGTCCAGATGGGTGCTCAGCTGGAGGTGGCCGCCCGAAGCCATGGCCTCGCCGGCGTTGACCACGATGTTGAAGAAAACCTGCTTGATCTGATCGCCGTCCACCTGCAAGCGCGGCAGGTCCGGATCGAAGCTGGTGGTGATCTCGATGTTTTGGAACAGCTCCTGCTTGCCCACCAGTTCCAGAATATCCCGCAGCAGTTGATTGATTTGCACCGATTGCTTTTCCGGCGCCGATTGCCGGGCGAACTCCAACAGCCCGCGGACGATGTTGCGGCAGCGGATGGTTTCACGCACAATCACTTCCAGGTCATGATGAGGTTCGCTGTCGGCCGGGAATTCATCCAGCAGCATCTGAGAGAAGGTCAGGATCCCGGTCAGCGGGTTGTTGATTTCGTGAGCGATGCCGGCGGAAAGCTTGCCGAGAGATGCCAGTTTTTCGCTGCGTACCAGTTGCTGCTGCGCGCGTTCCAGGTCGCGGGTGCGCTCTTCCACCATCTGTTCCAGGCGGTTGCCCCAATCGGTGAGACTCTGCTTGGCCTGTTTCAGATCGCCGGTCATCTGGTTGAAGGATTCGGCGAACAGCCCCAGTTCATCTTCGGTGCGGACGGTGATGGCGGTTTCCAGATCCCCCTGGGCCACCCGGTGGGTGCCGTTCATGAGTTCCTTGAGCGGCCGGTTGAGAAACCGGTTCACCAGGAACATGATCAGGCAGCTCAAGGCCACCACGGTGGTCAGGCCGATCGACAAAAGCTTGGCTTCGGCACTCCGAATGCGGCTATCCATCGGGTCCAGCGATACATCGAGATCCAGCACTCCCAGCACCTTCTGGTCGGGGGGGTGGACGTGGCAGGTGGCGCTGGAACAGTCCGGTTCGTTGTAAATGGGATTGATCATGCCGAGAATGCGGCCGCCCTGATGACCCGCGAAGATCCGGGTGCGTTCCGGGGTGCTCAGGCTTTCCAGGGGGCGTTCCGCCGCATGGCAGGCGTAGCATTGTTCGGCCCGCTTATCCACCATCAGACCCATTTCGGCCCGGTCCGAGGAATAGATGATTTCTCCCAACGAATTGAAAATACGGACTTTCTCAAACGCCGGCTGATTGCCGAGATTGTCCACCAGTTGGTGCAGCCGCTCCGGCACATAACGGAGCATATCCTCGCGGGTGCTCAGCTTGATCGTGTCGCTCAGCAGGATCACGCTGCGAATCATTTCCTGAGTGACTTCCCGGCCTTGATTCTTGATCGAAAAGGTGGTGTAGGCGCCGATGGAAACCAGCACCAGAGCGCCGGTCAGGACCGTGATCTTGGTGCCGATGCGCCGGTACCAGGGCAGTTGTCTGAACCACATGAGAGCCTCTCATTCGTCCTGGGCACCCCTGGAATCGGAATCGGTATCGGAATCGACCCCGATACCGATAGCGACCCCCGAGCTTGTGAATGAAATTACTAGAATAGCGGTTGACAGGCAAGGGCCTTTCCAGTACCTTCTCGGCTGCGTTACGCATTTCTCAAATGGGCCGGTGGCACTGTGCGTTGCAGCTCGAGTCCCAGCGTTTATGTCCCCAGACGCCTGGAGGTTAGGTGCATGGCAGCGAAGGGTAAGATCCTCATTGTGGATGATGATCCGGACTTCACCAAATCGACCAAAATGATCCTTCTCGCCGATGGATACGAAGTGGTGACCGCCAGTGACGGCAAGCAGGGCCTGGAAAAAGTGCGGGAAGCAGTGCCCGACGTGATCATCCTCGACATCATGATGGAAAGCCTGTTCGAGGGTTTCAGTCTGGTGACTTCGCTGCGCAGCGATCCCAATTTTGCCCCCTACCAGAGCATTCCCATCCTGATGGCCTCCAGCGTGCGTTCCGATACCGGCAGCCGGTTTGCCTTCGACGATGCGGAAGACATGGGAAACCTGCCGGAACCCGATGATTACCTGGACAAGCCGTTCAAACCGCGGGAGTTGCTGGAGCGGATCGGCCAACTGATGGCGCGGAAAAACCGATAGCTGCCGCGGTCGGGTGGGTCCGCTCGGGGCGCTCCGCCGGTAGTACTTCGTTCCCTGCCGTCCGCAGGGATGTTTTTGCGCTTCCAACCGCGGCGCCGCTCCGGCTTGCCGGGAAGGTGAGGAAGCGCGCTCCAGGTTGAACTCGGTTCCCAGGCCCAGAGGTCGTTTGTGACAACGCCGAAGGTGTTGGTGATTGACGACGAAGAGATCGCCCGGATCTCCTGCCAGCGCGTGCTCAAACGTGAAGGTATTGAAGTGCGGCTGGCCGCCGGTGGCCGTGAAGGGCTGGAGATGGTGGTGAAAAACCCACCGGACCTGGCGCTGGTTGACCTCAAGATGCCGGAAATGGATGGGGTCGAGGTGGTGCGCCGGATCCAGGCCCACGATCCCAATATCGTTTCCATCATCATCACCGGATATGCGACCATCGAGAGCGCGGTGGCGGTGATGAAGCAAGGCGCTTACGACTATCTGCCCAAGCCGTTCACGCCCGACGAACTGCTGATCGTGGTCAAGCGCGGTTTGGAAAAGCGCCGGCTGGACCGGGAATCGCGGGCGCTGAGAGAAGAAAAGGAAGCCATGGAGCGCAACTTCGTGACCATGGTGACCCACCAATTGCGTTCGCCGCTCAGTGCGATCATGCAGTATTTCGAGGTCATGCTCGGTAATATCGGCGGCGAACTCACCGACAATCAGCGGGAAATGCTGGAACGGGCGCAGCAACGCCTGCAGGGCCTGCTCGACCTGATCAACGACTGGCTGGATATGAGCCGGATGCAACCGGGTGA
This sequence comes from Syntrophobacteraceae bacterium CG2_30_61_12, assembly GCA_001873705.1. Lineage (GTDB taxonomy): Bacteria > Desulfobacterota > Syntrophobacteria > Syntrophobacterales > DSM-9756 > CG2-30-61-12. The sequence continues at coordinate 19,406 of MNZR01000097.1, read as the reverse complement.
TATTGTCAGTCGGTTGCGCCCGATCGCCGTGGCCGAATGTGTCGAGGCCGCGTTGGCAGCGCTGGAACACGCCGGCCGCGATCGCGGGATCACCGTCAGCAGCGAACTTACTCCAAATCTCCCGCCGATTCATGCCGATCTGCAATCGCTCAAGGAAGTTCTGGCCAACCTGGTGGCCAACGCCGTCAACTACAACCGCGACGGCGGCCAGGTGCGGGTGCGCGCGCGCGACCTGGGTCAACAGGTGGCGATCGACGTGGAAGACACCGGCTACGGCATCGATGCCAAGGAAATTCCATTTATATTCGATCAATTTTATCGGGGTAAGGACAAGGACGCGCGACGCCGTCCGGGCACCGGTCTGGGTCTCGCCATCGCGCAAAAGATCGTCCGCGCCCACGGCGGGACGATCAGTGTAAGCAGCGAACTTGGCCGGGGCAGTACGTTTACGGTGGAGATACCGGCCGCATCGGGTGATGTGAAAGCGGGTCGAGATGCACAAGCTTTACCTTGACGGCAGGGTTAGGTTGTGCAAAAAAAGCACTTTGTGCCGCCGTTGACCGAGCCGGGCGGCACCCTGGTGATGTTCCCAGTTCCGCAGCGTGGGTGGAGGGTTGAAAGGGATGGACTGCAACATTCAAGAGGTGGATGCAATCATCGAACAGTGGGGGGCCAAGCCCGATTCCCTGCTGCAGATCATGCTTGATATCAATCACCGCTATCATTATTTGCCCAAGGAGAGTGTGAAAAGGGTGGCGGAACGGCTGGAAATGCCGCTCAATCAATTGTTCAGCGTGGCCACCTTTTTCAAAGTGTTCAGTCTGGTGCCCCGCGGTCGCACCATCGTCCATATCTGCACCGGCACCGCCTGCCACGTCAAAGGGGCGCCGAAACTTCTCGATCGGTTTGAAAAGGACCTCAAGCTGCGGCCGGGTGAAACCACGGCGGACCTCGCATTGACCCTGGAAACGGTGAACTGCGTCGGGGCCTGCTCGGCCGCTCCGGTGGTGCTGGTCGATGGCGTCACCCATACCGAAATGAGTGCGAACAAGATTTCGAAGCTGGCGAAAGAGCTCAAGGCCCAAGAGGGCTAACGGAGAAGCCATGATGCGGCTCAGTACAATCCAAGATCTTGAGTTGTTGCGGCGGGAAATCCTCAAGCGGCGGGAGCACATCAAAAAGCGGGTCCGGATTTGCGATGGTCCCGGCTGCCATTCCGGCGGTGGGGAAAAGCTGATCCAGTTGTTTCGTGAGCAATTCGAGGAGCGCGGGCTGGACGGCAGCTACGAGATAGCCCCGACCGGATGTCATGGCTTCTGCGCCCGCGGGCCGGTGGTGGTGATCGAACCGGCCAATATCTTCTATGAAAAGGTGAAGCCCGACCAGGTGGCCACGATTGTGGAACGTTCGGTGGTCGGTGATGAACTGGTGGAGGAATTGCTTTACACCGATCCCGAGACCGGCGAAAAAATCGTCCACGAGCGGGACATCCCGTTTTACGTTCATCAGGAGCGGATCGTGATCGGCGAGACCGGCCGCAACCTGATCACCGAGATCGACGACTACCTGTCCCGCGGCGGTTATTCGGCGCTGGCCAAGGTGCTGACCGGAATGCAGCCGGAGCAGGTGATCGAGGAAGTGAAGGTTTCCGGGCTTCGCGGCCGCGGCGGTGGCGGCTTCCCCACCGGGGTCAAGTGGGAATCGTGCCGGCGGGCGCGCGGCGACATCAAGTACGTGATGTGCAACGCCGATGAAGGCGATCCCGGAGCGTTCATGGACCGGGCCCTGCTGGAAGGCAATCCGCATCAGGTGATCGAAGGCATGATTATCGGCGCCTATGCGATCGGGGCCCGCGAAGGTTACCTGTACGTCCGTTATGAATACCCGGCGGCGGTGAAAAACGCTCAACGCGCCATCAATCAGGCCACTGAATACGGGCTGATGGGCGACCATATCCTGGGCACCGACTTCAGCCTGAAGCTGATCATCAATCGGGGCGCCGGCGCTTTCATCTGCGGTGAATCGACCGCGCTCATGGCATCGCTTGAAGGCAAGATCGGTGAACCACGCGGCAAGCACATCCACACGGTGGATAAGGGGCTGTGGAACCGCCCCAGCAACCTCAACAACGTGGAAAGCTGGGCCAACGTGCCGCTGATCATCAACCAGGGCGGCAAGTGGTTCGCGGACATCGGTACCGAACGGAGCAAGGGCACCAAGATCTTTTCGGTGGTGGGTAAGCTCAACAACACCGGTCTGGTGGAAGTCGCCATGGGCACCCCGTTGAAAAAGATCATCTACGATATCGGCGGCGGGTTGCCCGGCGGCAAACGCTTCAAGGCGGTGCAAACCGGAGGCCCGTCCGGCGGCTGTATTCCGGAAAGCATGATCGATCTCGCGGTGGATTACGAAAAGCTCAAGGGTGCGGGATCGATGATGGGCTCCGGCGGCATGATCGTCCTGGACGAAGACAACTGCATGGTGGACGTGGCCCGGTATTTCCTCAACTTTCTGGTGGAAGAATCCTGCGGCAAGTGCATTCCCTGCCGGGTCGGGGTGAAGCGGATGCACGAAATGGTCACCGCCATGTGCGAAGGCCGCGCCCAGCCCGGGGATATCGAGCGACTGGAGGCACTCTGTAATGGCATCAAGGAAACCGCCCTGTGCGGTCTCGGCAAGAGTTCTCCCAATCCGGTGCTGAGTACCCTGAGGTATTTCCGCGACGAATACGAAGCCCACGTCAACGACAAGCGTTGCCCGGCCAAGGTCTGCAAGAAACTGATCACCTATTCCATCGATACCGACAAGTGCACCGGCTGCGGCGTTTGCCGGCTGCGCTGCCCGGAAGATGCGGTCATCGGCGAAAAGAAGGAATGCCACTGCATCGATGAAGAGATCTGCGTACGCTGCGGGATCTGTTACGAAGGATGCAAGTTCGGCGCGATCGTGATCGAGTGAGCGGAGCAACCGGCGGAGGCCGCGGTGGTTGGTGCCGGCGGCAGGCCCGGCCGCGCACCAGGCTGTGGAGAGGTTTTGACGGCGGTCGTTTAGTAGAGGAGATGTCAGTATGCTGCCCAAGGAACTGTTAACCGATTTTCTCGCGGTCGCGCTCTTCGTTGCGGTGGGGGTGGTCTTTGCGGTGGTGCCGCTGATCATCTCGAGCCTGGTGGCCCGCCGTTCCAGCGGCGTTACCCGCGACGAAACCTATGAAAGCGGGATGGAAACCATCGGCAGCGCCTGGATTCAGTTCACCGCCGCCTATTACATCTACGCCTTGATCTTTGTCGCGTTCGATGTGGATGTCCTGTACTTGTTCCCGGTCGCTATCGCCTACGGTGGCTATGCCATTCGCGATTTGGTGGAAGTGGTGGTCTTCGTGGGGATCCTGTCTCTGGCCATTGTCTACGCGTGGTGCAAAGGAGTGTTTGAGTGGCAACCGAAAAAGTAGAACCGGTTATCCAGTTCGCCCTCCTGGACGATTTGCTCAACCTGGCGCGGGCCAATTCCCTGTGGCCCATGACCTTCGGTCTCGCCTGCTGTGCCATTGAAATGATGGCCGCCGGGGCGGCTCGCTTCGATCTCGACCGCTTTGGCGCCGGGGTGTTTCGGCCGTCGCCGCGCCAATCCGATGTGATGATCGTGGCCGGCACCATCAGCCGCAAAATGGCACCCGTGATCAAACGCCTCTGGGACCAGATGCCCAATCCCAAATGGTGCATCGCCATGGGCAATTGCGCCATCTCCGGCGGTCCGTTCGAGTATCCCGAGCAGTACGCGATTGTTCCGGGGGCGCATCTGATCGTGCCGGTGGATATCACCGTGCCCGGCTGTCCACCGCGCCCGGAAGGCCTGATTCAGGGGATTCTGGCCCTGGAAGACAAGATCACCAAAGGCGAACAGCGCAATCTGCTGCGCCGTTTCAGCCGCAAGGTGGAAGCGAGGTAGTCATGGCCACCAACGACGCATTGATCGAACAGTTGCGAACCCTGGTCGGCGCTCCGGCGGTGACCGCGGACCTTGATTTCAGCCGGGGGATCACGGCCGAAGTCAGGGTCACCCTGGCGCAACTGTGGCCGGCGCTTGAAGCCTGCCGGGATGCCGGGTATTTTCTGGAAACCATCACCGGGCTCGATTTCGTCGACACCAATGAACTGGTCTACCAGGTGAATCGTTATGAGCCACGGTGCCGGATTGCTCTGCGCCTGCTCTGCGGCAAGGACCAGAAGGTGCCGACGGTGAGTGATATTTTTTCGTCGGCGCTGTGGCAGGAACGGGAAGTGTGGGAATTCTTCGGGATTCGATTCACCGACCACCCGGATCTGAAGCCTTTATTGCTTCCCGAAGATACGGATTTCCATCCGTTGCAGAAGGACTTCGGCAAGGTTCACGCTTATCGCAGACGGGATGAGATCTATGGATGAACAGTTGCTAGAACCGGTCCGGGAAAATATCTACCAGCTCAACCTCGGTCCCCAGCACCCCAGTACCCATGGCGTGCTGCGGGTGCTGCTGAAGCTGGATGGCGAGTACATCGTCGAGGCCGAACCGGTGATCGGCTACGGTCACCGAGGCCATGAAAAGATGGGCGAGAACCACACCTATCTTCAATTCATGCCCAACACCAGCCGCATGGATTACCTGTCGGGCCTGATTTACAACCACGGCTACTGTCTCGCGGTGGAAAAGATGTGCGGGATCGAAGTGCCGGAGCGGGCCCGCTACATTCGCGTCATTTGCGCCGAACTCAATCGGATTTCCAGCCACCTGCTGTGGTTCGGCACCTACGTGATGGATCTCGGCGGTTTCACTCCGTTTCTTTACTGCTTCGACGATCGTGAACAGATCCTGGATCTGCTGGATGGGGTCAGCGGTTCGCGCCTGACCTACTCCTACTGCCGCTTCGGTGGGGTGAACCGCGATGTCGACGATGCCTTCGTCGCCGGGGCGCGCCGCTTCATCGCCCGGTTACGCAGCCGTTGGGTCGATTACCACAACCTGGTGACCAAGAACGTGATTTTTATCCACCGGGTGCGTGACGTCGGCATCATCGACCGCGATCTGGCCCTGCGCTTCGGGGTGACCGGGCCCAATCTGCGCGCGGCCGGGGTTGCGTACGATCTGCGCAAGATCGAACCGTACGAAGTGTACGATCGCTTCGATTTCGAGGTGCCCATCGGCGGCAAGGGCGATGCTCAGGACCGCTACCATGTGCGGCTGGCCGAAATGGAGCAGAGCTGTCGGATCATCGAACAGGCGATCGAGGCCCTGCCGGCGGGAAGATTCCGCAACGAATACCGCTATCAGCATGTGACCCCGCCCAAGGGCGACTATTACCTCGGCTTTGAAAGCGCTCGCGGCGCCACCGGCTACTATCTGGTGAGCGACGGCAGCCGCTATCCGTACCGGTGCCACATCCGGGTGCCCAGCTTCGGCAATCTCCAGGTCCTGACCGAAGTGCTCAAAGGCACCATGGTAGCCGATGCCATTTCCATTCTCGGCAGCGTGGACCTGGTGATTCCGGAAATCGACCGTTGATGCGGGCGGCGGCTCGGGGTTGCCGGGCGCTGCCCCGGGACCCGCGGCGCTGAGGGGCGCGGCAGCCGAAGCGGCTGGCCTGAAACTGGATGTTTTGTTCCGTAAGGAGTTCCTTCCATGACTGAAACCGTCGTTGCCGCTGCTGGGTCGGGATGGCTTCGAATCATCATCGGCTTGATCGTGGTCTTGTTATTCAGCCAGTTGAATGCCCTGTTTCTGGTCTGGCTCGAACGGAAAGTGGCCGGTCACATCCAACTGCGACCGGGGCCGATGGAAGTGGGGCCGCACGGGATCCTGCAAACCATCGCCGACGGTATCAAGCTGGTGGGCAAGGAACTGATCACCCCCAGAAGCGCCGACCGGATCCTCTTCGTGATTGCCCCGGTGCTGGTGTTCATGCCGGTGCTGGTGGCGTTCCTGGTGCTGCCCTTCGATCAGCATCTGATCATCCGCGATATGAACGTCGGCTTGCTGCTGATCTTCGCCTTTTCCACCTTTTCGGTGCTGGCGATCCTCCTGGGCGGCTGGGCTTCCAACAATAAGTACGCGCTGCTCGGGGCGATCCGTTCGGTGGCTCAGAATGTCGCCTACGAAATCCCCCTGTTGCTGTCGGTCATGAGCGTGGTGCTGATGACCCATTCCTTCCGCTTTTCCGAGATCGTCGCGGCCCAACATCGGTTCTGGTTCATCTTCCTGCAGCCGGTTGCCGGGCTGATTTTTTTCATCGCCGCCACCGCCGAAACCAACCGGGCCCCGTTCGACATTCCGGAAGCGGAATCGGAACTGATTGCCGGGTTCCACACCGAATACAGCGGCATGCGCTTCGGCCTGTTCTTCCTGGCCGAGTACACCAACATGTTCATCGTCAGTGCGGTGGCCGCCAGCCTGTTCTTCGGCGGCTGGCAGGGACCGTTCGGATTTTCTCTGGGGCTGCCCGGACTGGTCTGGTTCCTGATCAAGGTCTACATTTTGCTGTTCGTGCTGATGTGGTTTCGCTGGACCTTTCCACGAGTGCGGTTTGATCAGCTGATGAACTTTTCGTGGAAGGTGATGATCCCGCTCAGCCTCGCCAATCTGCTGGTGACGGCCGTGGTGGTGAAACTGATTTGAGCGGGGCCTGGCGTCGGTCCGGCCTGGAAACGGACTGAGCGCGGCGCGGCAACGGTTACAGCGCATTCTGTGGTGGTCGTTTGATCTACCCATTTCACATCGGTGGAGCGGATATGGGCTACTGGAAGGAAATCGTGGAAGGCGGCTGGAGTCTGGTCGAAGGGATGCGGGTGACCGCAAAGCGCCTGGTGCGTCCCGTGGTGACGGTACAGTACCCGCGCCAGACCATCGACATGACCCTGGCCTATCGCGGGCACATCGAACTGAAGAAATTCGCCGAGAGTGGAAGTCACCGCTGTGTGGCCTGCGGGACCTGCGAGCGGACCTGTCCATCGCACGTGATCAAGGTCCAGGGGGTCAAGGCGCATGCCAGGAGTGACAAGGTGGCCACCCACTACTGGATCGACTTTACCCGCTGCAGCCTGTGCGGCCTGTGCGTGGAAGCGTGCCCGACCGAAACCCTGAAATTCTCGCGTGAGTACCAGCTTGATGGGGAAACCCGCTGGGACGGGGTGATCGACTTGATCCAAAGGCTGGAGGAAAACAGATCATGAGTGCATGGTTTGGGATCGAAGGAGTGGCTCACCTGGCTTTTTGGGTGGTGGTCGGAATCACCCTGGGCGGGGCCGGGCTGGCGGTGTTTCCGCGCAACATCCTCCACAATGTGGTTGGGCTGATCCTAGCCCTCTCGGGGGTGGCCGGGATCTACCTGTTTCTCGGCAGCATGTTCATCGCCCTGATGCAGTTGCTCATTTATGTCGGCGCCATCTGCATCGCTATTATCTTCGCCATCATGCTGTCGCGGCCGCTGCACCTGGAAGTGCCGGTACGGCGGCTACCCAAGGTGGTGGGTGGGGTGGGCGCCGCCCTGGTGTTCTTTCTGGGGCTGCTCGGAGTGATCGTGAAAACTTGCTGGCAGGCGGCGCCGGAGCGCGGCACCGACTGGTCGATCAAAACCATCGGCGACCTCCTGCTGACCCGTTACGATCTGGCGTTCGAGGTGATTTCCCTGGTGCTGCTGGTGGCCATCATTGGGGCCATTGTGACGGCCGGGTTCAGTCGGAGGTTGAGTTCATGAATAGTCTGAGTACCTACCTGATCCTTGCCGCGATGCTGTTCTGCCTCGGATTGCTGGGCGTCTTGCAGCGGCGTAACCTGATCGGCATGCTGATCGCCATTGAACTCATGCTCGGCGGAGCCAGCATCAACTTCATGGCTTTCAACCGGTTCCTGGCTCCGGAACCGGCGGTCGGCCAGATCATCACCCTGTTCGTGATGGGGATCGCGGCAGCGGAGGCGGCCATTGGCCTCAGCATTATCCTGGCCCTGTTCAGACAAATGCGCTCGATCAACGTGGAACGGGCGCAGCGCCTGAGCGGTTGACCTGAACCGCGCGGCCCAGTCGCGTGGCGGTACGGTCAGTCGCTAGGCCGGATCCGATGAGGATGTTGCGACGGTTGCCCGAGTGAGAGAGGACTCCTAGAGATGATGTGGTTGTTCAAAGATCCCGTGTTGGCGGCGGCGTGCACAGGCACATGGCTTCCCTTTCTGGCCATGTTGGTGATTCTGATTTTTACCCGGCGCAATCAACGGTTGTCGGCTGGGATCTCGATCGCATCGATCGTCACCTCGCTGATCTGTGCCATCTATTTGTTCACCAAGCTGTTTCATGCCGGAGTTCCGGTGCAGTACGAGGTGGCCTGGGCCATGACCCCGGACCTCTACGTCCCGTTCGGCTACCTGCTGGATCCGCACAGCCTGCTGATGCTCCTGATCGTCGCCACCATCGCCTGCCTGGTGCAGATCTATTCGGTCGGTTACATGGCCGGGGACCCCGGGTTCAGCCGCTACTACGCCTTCCAGTCCCTGTTCGCCTGGGCCATGCTCACCATGGTGATCGCCCCGGGGATGCTGCAACTCTACATCTTCTGGGAACTGGTGGGGCTGGCTTCGTACCTGCTGATCGGCTACTACTATGAAAAGTACAGCGCCTCCCAGGCCGGTAAGAAGGCCTTCGTGGTCACTCGACTGGGTGACATCGGGTTTTTCCTGGGGCTGATCTTCCTCATGCTGGGCTACGGAGATCTCGGCATCCTCAATATCAACCAGGCCGCCGCCGGCCATCAGATCCCCGGCCCCCTGGTGACCATTTCGGCGTTGTTGATTTTCTGCGGCGTGATCGGTAAAAGCGCCCAATTCCCGTTGCTCACCTGGTTGCCCGACGCCATGGAAGGCCCGACCCCGGTCAGCGCCCTGCTCCACTCCGCCACCATGGTGGCCGCCGGTGTCTACATGATGAGCCGGATTTTTCCGTTCTTTGCCGCTTCCCCCGACGCCATGGCGGTGGCTCTGGCGATCGGCACCGTAACCATGCTGCTGGCTTCCACCATGGCCATGGCCACCTACGATCTGAAGCAGGTCTGGGCCTATTCGACCGTGAGTCAACTCGGCTTCATGGTGATGGGGCTGGGCGCCGGCGGCTACTTCGCCGGGGTCTTCCACCTGACCACCCACGCCGGCTTCAAAGCCCTGCTGTTCTTGTGCTCGGGCATGTTCATTCATGAATTCCATACCAATGACATGCGGGTGATCGGTCAGAGCGGCGGTCGCAATCTCAAGGTCCCAATGATTTCCATGACCATCGGCGCGCTGGCCCTGTCCGGATTGTTCCCGTTTTCCGGGTTCTTCAGCAAGGAAGCCATCATGGGCGTGCTCGCCCAGCACACCAACAAGGTCTGGCTGTTCGCCGGCCTGCTGGGCGCCTTGATGACCGCCTACTATTCGTTCCGGCTGATCTTTTTCGTGGCCCTGCCCCGCAAGCTGGCCACTGTGCCCGCGGAGGACCACGGCCATGGTCACGGCGCTGACCACGGTGACGAACATCACGGCAACGCTTACTGGGCGATGGCCTGGCCGGTGATGTTTCTGGCTTCGGTGACCTGCGTGCTGGGATTCTTCCAGGCACCGCTCGAGCAGTTTTTGACCGGGGGGCATGCTGCCGCCGCGGCCCATGGCGCCGGCCAGGAAGGCGCGGGGCATGGCATGGGGCATTATGTGCTGCTCGCCGGCGCGATTGGCTGTGCGTTAGCCGGTTTGGCCTGGGCCTGGGTGGAGTTCGGTCGCAAACGGGCGCCGCAGGAAGGCTTCCTCAAAAAATTCCCGCTGGCCGAAATCCTATTCGCCCGCCGTTGGTATCTCGACGATTTCTACCGCAAGGCGCTCGATACCCTGGTCTACGGTGGCCTCACCAGCCTGTTCACGCGCAATGACCGGCGGGTGATCGACGGGGCCATCGATGGCATCTGCAAGCTGACCGTCGGTACGGGTCGGATGACGAGCTTCATGCAATCCGGGATGCTGCAGTACAACCTCCTGGTTATGGTTGCCGGTATCGGCCTGGTGCTGTTGTTTTTCTTCATCTGATCTAACCCCTTTAACCAGCAAAGTGGATGGGCGTGCTTATGGCTTCCATGGAACTTGCTTCCTTTCCGATCCTGTCAACGATCCTATTGTCGACCATTGTGGCCCTTCTGGTGATCATGTTGATTCCGGAGGATCGGCCCAAGCTGGTCAAGCAGGTGAGCCTCGGATTCGCCGCGTTGGGGGTGGTGCTGAGCCTGTTGGTGTACGTTTCCTACGACGTGGACAAAGGCGGCCTGCAATTTGTCGAACGCTTTCTATGGGTGCAAAGCATCGGCATCTACTGGTTCACCGCGGTGGATGGAATCAACGCGCCGATGCTGATTTTGACTGCGGTGGTGCTGTTTACCGGCGTGCTCACCATGTGGGAACTGGAAACCCGGGTGAAGGAATTCTTCGCCCTCATGTATCTGCTGGTGGCCGGGGTCTACGGCGTGTTCATGAGCATGGACCTGTTCTGGATCTTCGTCTGGTATGATGTGTCGCTGTTTCCCATGTATCCGCTGATCGCGATCTGGGGAGGGACCCGCAAGGAATACGGGGCGATGAAGCTGACCCTGTACCTGCTCGCCGGGAGCGCGCTGATCCTGCCGGGGATTCTCTATGTCTGGGCGGTGGGTGGCGGCCACACCTTCGATCTGTTCGAATTGCAGCGGATGGGCCTGCCGGCGCACGTGCAACGCATCGCCTTCATTATGCTGTACCTGGGCTTCGGCATCCTGGCGGGTGTCTGGCCGTTCCATACCTGGTCGCCGGTCGGTCACGTGGCCGCTCCCACCGCCGTGAGCATGATCCATGCCGGGGTGTTGATGAAGCTGGGGGCTTACGGGATCCTCCGGGTCGGCATGACGCTGTGCCCCGAAGGGCTGGGCTATTGGGCCGACCTGATGGCGTTGCTGGCGACCATCGGCATCGTCTACGGGGCCTTCGTCGGCCTGGCCCAAACCGACCTCAAATACGTGATCGGCTATTCCAGCGTATCGCATATGGGCATCGTCGGTCTTGGACTCGCCACCATGACGGTGGATGGAATCAACGGCGCGGTGTTCCAGATGTTCTCCCATGGCGTTATGACCGCTTTGTTCTTTTCCGCTGTCGGTTACATTTACGATCGCACGCATACCAAGATGATTCCGGAGTTGGGCGGGCTCTCCAACACCATGCCGGTGGCGTCGGCGTTCTTCATTATCGCCGCCTTCTGCGGTGTCGGGGTGCCCTGCATGAGCAGCTTCTGGGCGGAATTGCTGGTCTTCATTTCGGCCGTGAAGACCTACCCGGTGCGGGGCGTGCTCGCGGTGATCAGTCTCGTGGTGAGCGCTCTGTTCATGCTGCGGGTGGTGCAGAAGACCTTTTACGGTCCCCGCAACGAACGCTGGGAACATATCCCCGATGTGCCCCTGGCCCTGGCGACGCCGCGGATCATCCTGGTGGGCATCCTGGTGTTCTTCGGGCTGTTCCCGCGGTTGATCCTGGATGTGATTCAAAGTGCGGTGGTTCCCTTTGTGAGCAGCCTCTAGTCCCTAGTGAGGTGAGATGGGTGCTATGATGAAATGGGTCCTGTTTAGTCCTGAACTGTACTACGTGGTGATGGCGGCGGTGTTTTTCTTCATGAGTCTGGAGCGGCAGGCCGAACCGCGCAAGCTTTACAAGTGGGCGGTGATCCTCTCCGGGGTCGGGGTGCTGGCGACGGTGCTCGGCGCTCGGCTCCAGGGCACCCTGTTTTTCGATGCGTACCGCATCGATCTGTTCAGCCAGGTGTTCAAGATCTTGATCGCCATCGGTACCTTCTGGGTGATGCTGGTGTGCAGTGAGCTGAAGGGGGTCGATGAGCGGCGCCACGCCGAGTTCTATTTTCTGATGACGATCTGTACGCTGGCCATGATGATGCTGGTGAGCGCGGTGGAACTGCTCACCATTTACATCACCCTGGAACTGTCGTCGTACTCGCTGTTTCTGCTGGTGCCCATGCGCAAGCACGACGGCGAATACGCCGAGACCGGTATCAAATATTTCATGATCGGAGCGACCGCTTCGGCCATGATGCTGTTCGGTCTGAGCTATCTCTACGGGGTTACCCACACCACCTATGTGGCCGAGGTGGTAAAAGCGCTGCCTCGGGTGTTCAACCAACCGGCCGCGGTGCTGGGGCTGGTGCTGGCGCTGGCGGGTTTCCTCTTTAAGCAGGCGCTATTTCCGTTCCACATCTGGGCGCCGGACGTCTACCAGGGTTCCACCAATCAGGTGGCCGCATACATCGCAACCGGGTCCAAGATGGCCGCCGCGGCCATGGTCATTCGGTTCATCGGGTTCGGCAACGCCGACAGCGGCTATTTCGTGCAACTGCTGATGGTCCTTTCGGTGCTGTCCATGACTTTCGGCAACCTGGTGGCGATCATTCAAAAAGACATCAAACGGCTATTGGCTTACTCCAGTATCGCCCACGCCGGTTACATGCTGATCGGGATCCTCACCATGACCGAGCAGGGCTACGCCAGCGCCATCTACTACGCTCTGGCTTACCTGATCATGAACTTCGCCTGCTTCATGGTGATCATCAAGGTCGCGGACGATGGCCACAACCTCCAGATCAAGGAACTGGCCGGCCTGCATAAACGCTCTCCGTTGCTGGCCATGACGCTGATGCTGGGGCTGTTCGGACTGGCCGGGATCCCGCCCACGGTCGGCTTCACCGGTAAATTTCTGGTGTTCGCCGCCGCTCTCAAGAAGGGTTACCTGATCCTGGTGATCATCGGCATGGTCAACGCCACGCTCTCGCTTTACTATTATCTGATCGTGATCAAGGCCGCCTATCTGCTGAAGCCGGTGCGGGAGTATCTGCCGGTTCGGGTGGACGGGGTGACCCGGTCGTTGAGCATTGCCCTGGTGGTGCTGATGATTTGCGTGGGTATTTTCCCCGACCGGTTTATGCAACTGACCGAAGCCGCCGCGGCCGCCCTGTTGATGTGACCCGCGCGGTGGTCTGCCGTGGTGATGACGACGGATGCGGTGGTGCCGCGTAAGGTGGATACGACCCTCAAGCAGTTATAGGAATTGAGCGATGCCGAGTATCTTCGATCGATTGAGGACATTGCCCCAAAGAACCCAGGCCAGGACCAGCGGTCCGCTGCTCGGCAAGGTGAGTGACGCCATGGCACCAGCTGCCGCGGTGGCGCCGGGCCGGAAACGGGCACCCTTTTGCGCCGCCGGCGGCCGCCCCTGTGTGACCGTGTGTAAACCGACGGCGGGTTGCGATTGCCAAAGCGAAGCGGTGCGCGCGGCGCTGGTGCGAGAAATCGCCGCGCTGGGCTTAAACCTTGAAGTGGGCACGGCGAAAACCGGCTGCGGCGGCCAATGCAACAGCGGACCCTTTATCGGATTCCCGCAACAGCAGTTATTCTACGTGCGGGTCCAGCCCGGAGACGCTGCCGACATCGCCCGCGAAACCCTGCTCCAGGGGAAAATCTTGTTCCCGCTGTTGTCGGTCAGCCCGAACCGATCGTACCGGGCCGATATCCTGTTCGAGCGGGAAACCGGAATGTTGGCCGCAATCGACGACAGCGTTTGCATGGTCGAGGTGGCCAAGTATTTTCTCGAGTGGGAGGCAGGTTTGTCCTGTGGCAAATGCGTACCCTGCCGCCTCGGCATGCAGCGCTTAAACGAATGCATGGAGAGGATCGTCGGCGGTAGCGGTACGCTGGAGGACCTGGAGCAGATCAAGCTGCTCTGCCACACCATGATCAACGCGTCGCACTGCGAATTTGCCATGACCAGCAGCCGCCCGGTGCTGAGTGCGGTGACCTACTTTGAAAATGAATTTCTGGCGCACATCGAGCGTCAGGAGTGTGCCGCCGGAGTCTGTGAAAAGCTGGTGGCGATCCAGAAGAAGAAAGCAACCCGAGAGCTGTTGAAGAGCCGCAAGAAAAAGAAGAAAAAATAGGGGCCGCCGACGGGTGGAAAGATAACTCCACGTGTAATCGGCTGCCCAAAGCCGCGGAACGAAGCGGCGCAGGGTTCGGCAGCCTGAGTTGACGCGATTGTTGTGTGTGTATATAATTTTTTATACACATTGACAACCCATCCGGGAGTTACACCCTATGCGTACTAATATCGAAATTGATGACAAACTGATGAACGATGCGCTCAAAGCGACCGGTTTGCGAACCAAGAAGGAAGCCCTGGAGCTTGGCCTTAAAACGCTGATAAGACTCAATAAACAAGAAAAAATCAGGCGCTTTAGGGGGAAACTACAATGGTCCGGCAATCTTGATGAGATGAGAAGTTCTTCATGATTTTGGTCGATTCAAGCGTTTGGATTGACTACTTCAGTGGCATTGACTCCCAGGAAACTGATCGTCTGGACGGGGTGCTAGGAGTGAGCGCTGTTGCAATAGGAGATTTGATCCTTACTGAAGTCCTCCAGGGTTTTAGGCATGACAAGGACTACAAAACGGCCAGGCGCTTGCTGGGTGAGTTGACGATATTCGAATTGCTTGGTACGAAAATGGCGGTGAAGAGCGCGGATAATTTTCGCAAGCTACGCAAAAAGGGAATTACTATCAGAAAGACCGCCGATGTAATAATTGCATCGTTTTGCATTGAGCATAACCTCTCATTGCTGTTTTCAGATAGAGACTTCGAACCTTTTGTAGAACACCTTGGCCTAAGCAATGCAATTTACACATAACAGGCTGTTCGGTCCGCATGGGACGGTGAAAAGGGAAGAGGCGCTATGGCGAAAATCACGTTAAAGATCAATGGACAAGATGTGCAAGTGGACGAGGGGAGCACCATCCTGCAGGCTGCCAAGGAAGCGGGAATTTACGTGCCTACTCTATGTTATCATCCGTTCCTGCCCCTGGAAGAGGCTTGCCGAATCTGCGTAGTGGAAGAAGTTCGCCGCGGCTGGTCGACTCTGGTGGCAGCCTGTGTATTCCCGGTGCGTCAGGGCATGGTGATCGAAACCGATTCGGAGATGGTGAACGAATCCCGGCGTACCATTCTGGAGCTGCTGCTGTCCGATCACCCCAACGCCTGCATGACCTGCCAGGCCACCGGGGAATGCGAACTCCAGGACCTGGCCTATCGGTTCCAAGTCACCGCCGGCGCTTACCAGGGACAGCGGCACAAGTACCCGGTGGATTCGGATCCCCATCCGCTGCTGCACATCGATATGAACAAATGCGTGCTCTGCCGCCGCTGCATTCGCGCCTGTCATGATATCCAGGGCGCCGACATCTGGACCAAGGTGGGGCGTGGGTTCAATCAGCGGATCTCGACTGCCTTCGAACTGCCTTTGCTCGATGCCGGCTGCGAATCGTGTGGCCACTGTGCCGACTTCTGCCCGGTGGACGCCATCGGGGTCCGCAGTGGTCGGGGCGAAGTCCGGCCCTGGAACGCCGTGAGCGGATCGACCGTCTGCCTGCAATGCGCCTGCGGCTGTCTGGCCCAGTATCAGGTGGCGGGCGATAAGGTCGTGCGGGTGCGGGGCGATTTCCGATCACCGGCCAATCGTGGCGCTCTGTGCAAGCTGGGGCGGTTTAACTTCGATTTCATCAACGGCCCGCAGCGCCTGACCGAAACCCTGGTGCGGGGTGAGTCCGGGGAACTGAAGCCGGTCGCCTTGGCTGAAGCGATCGAGACCACCGCCAAGGCCCTGAGTGAAGTGCGAGATGCCGGTGAGTCCGCCTCGATCGGAATAATCGCCGGCGGCATGCTGGCCAACGAGGATTACTATGCCGCTCAAAAGCTGGCCCGCGGCGGTCTGTTCACCAACAACATCGATCACGTCAGCGGTCCCTGGCAGCTGCCGGTCTATGAGGGGCTGTCCACGAGTCTGGGGCTCGGCGCCATGACCAACAGCCTGGAAGATCTGAGCCAGGCCCGCTCGATTCTGGTCATGGGTTCCAACACACTTGAGAAACAAGCGATTGCCGCGCTCAAGGTGCGGGCCGCGGTGCGCGGCGGCGCCAAGCTGCTGCTGGCGCATCCGCGCGAGGTGGGGCTCGGTAAAGACGCCAAGATGCAGCTTGCCATCCAGCCGGGCAGTGAAGACGCTCTGGTGCTGGCGTTCATCAAGACGATCCTGGATCAGAAGCTGTACGACGAAGCCTTTCTGGAAGCCTATACGCAGGATTTCGACAAGCTTGTGCGCAGCATGGAAAAGGTGGAGCTGGCCGAGTTGGCCGAAAAGACCGGTCTCAGCGCCGCGGTCTTGACTGAAGCCGCCCAAATGTACGCCGCTCAGCGTCCCGCCTGCCTGATTTACGGTTTGGAAACGGGCGCCGCGGCGCTCAATGAAACCTTCTACCGGATGTGCGCGGCGCTGCAACTGCTGTTGGGTTCGGTCGGCATGGCCGGGGGTGGGGTCAATGTTCTGGGCGCCGCCGGCAACGCTCAGGGCGCGGCCGATTTTGGCGCCTGGCCGAAATACCTGCCGGGTTATCGGCCGGCGGGCCAGTCCGGCACCAAGAAGATGATCGCCAAACTCTGGGGTGCGGAATTGCCTGGGGCTGCCGGGTTGAGCTGGCCGGAAATGTTTGAAGCCATGGAAAAGGGCACCCTCACCTGTCTCTACCTGATTGGGGTCGATCCGTTCAGCGTAGGGATTGCGCCCAACAAGGTGGAAGCGGCCCTGGCCAGACTGAAGCTTCTCATCGTCCAGGATTGCCGCAAAACCAGGGCGCTGGATTTTGCCCATGTGGTGCTGCCGGCCGCTCCGTTCATCGCGAAGCAGGGCACCGCCATCAACTGTGAACGGCGCTTGCAGAAGCTGGAACCGGTGGTGCGGAGCGGGGTCGCCGGCGACTTTGAACTGATCAACGGGATCCTCAAGGCCGTCAATGAGTCGCTTGCCTTTACCGGGGTCGATCAGGCTTTTGCGGAAGCCGTGCAGTTGCACAAGGATTTGGACAATCTGAATCTGGCGGCGGTTACGGTGGAAGGGGTGCAACTACCGGTCAGCCCTGAGGGATCTGGTACCGAGCGGCTTGGCCTGCCGCTGGAAGAAGGCAAGGCTAAGTTCAAGTTTTACGCCGCAAGGATGTGACGGTCGTCTGGATCCTGCACCAAGGCCGCGTTCGGGGTGGAGTGAAAACGAAGCCGGCAACGGACCGAACGGGCGGGATTGAGCGATCGATCACGCAGGGGTCGGAACAGGGTCAGCTGTTCCGACCCCTTTATTTTTGCCTGATAAAAACGGATTTATGGCGCACCTTTCATTAAGCGCAGAGTTGCCTCGGTGCCGCGGAATTCTTTCATGCCGCGGGCGTCGGGTAGCTCGCGCTGGTCGCAACCCGACCTACGACTTTTGTTCGTAGTGCGTCCCGTCAGGGCGTCTTGGTGTGTTATGGGTTTTGTCGTGGAGATCGGCGCTTACCGAAAGCCCAGCGACCGTGCTCTGGGATGCGCCGTCAACGCCTGACGGCGCCACTACCAACCGAGCCGCGAAATGACCAACCGAGCGGCGCCACTAAAAGGTCAGGGCGTGCGGAGCGCTCCCCGACGATGCGGCGAGGGGGCGTGGACTGGAGGCGTTGGCGTCGGGTAGCTCCCGCTGGTCGAAACGCGACCTACTATTGTCCTGCGCCTAACTCAGCATCCGGCCGCAGATGGCGGCGATCCGCCGCGCGGCCAGGCCGTCCCCGTAAGGGTTGGGCGCCGCTGTCATCGCCCGGTAGGCGTCAGGGTCGGTCAGCAGCCGACTGGTTTCCGCGCAGATGGTGGCGGTGTCGGTACCCACCAGGCGGGCGCAGCCGGCTTTGATCACTTCCGGCCGCTCGGTGGTGGCGCGCAGAATCAGCACCGGTTTGCCGAGGCTCGGTGCTTCTTCCTGAATGCCGCCGGAGTCGGTCAGGATCAGATAAGCTCGGTGCAGGGCTTTTACGAAAGCCAAATAGGACAGGGGAGCGAGCAGCCGCACGTTGGGCAGTCCGGAGTCGCCCAGAAGGTGCCGGACCGGTGTTCCGACCCGGGGATTCAAGTGCACGGGATAGACGAAGTGGGTGTCGGGAAACCGGCGAGCCAACTCCAGCACGGCCTGGCAAATGGATTCCAGTCCGGGGCCGAAACTTTCCCGCCGGTGGGCGGTGACCAGCACCATGGGATCCGGCACTTGCTCGATCAGCTCCAGTTCTTCCGCCATGGCCGGGGTCGGTGCGGGCCGCTGCAGGCTTTCCACCGCCAGCAGCAGAGCGTCCACCACGGTGTTGCCGGTCACATGGACATTGGCGGCGGCAATGCCCTCGGCCAGTAGATTGCGCCGGTTCGCTTCGGTGGGGGCAAAATGCAGGGCCGCGAGCCGGGACGTGAGGACCCGATTGGCTTCTTCCGGCCAGGGCGCCTGCAGGTTGCCGGTGCGCAATCCGGCTTCCACATGGCCGATCGGGATGTGTCGATAAAAAGCTGCCAGGGCGGCGCAGAAGCTGGTGGTGGTATCCCCTTGAACCAGCACCAGGTCCGGCCTGCTGTCGGCGAATACGGCATCGAGTCGGTGCAACAGGTGCGCGCTCAACTCGGCCAGGGTCTGGTCGGAGCGCATCAGATTGAGGTCCGTATCGGGGCGAATGGCGAACACGCTCAGCACCTGATCGAGCATTTCTCGATGCTGCGCCGTGACGCAGACCTGGCAGGAAATCCTTGGGTCGCGGCGCAGAGCGAGGATCACCGGAGCGAGCTTGATGGCTTCCGGGCGGGTGCCGAACACCACGGAGATCTTAGGCCCGGCCATGGTGTTCACCTCGATACCGCCGCGGCCGCTGGAAAATTCGCGGCGTGGCAGGCGCTGGCAGCGGTCTCGGTAGCGTCGTCTCCGGCCGATTCCAGGCCGGACCCTTCGGCCTGACGGCGGCGGACCACCTGCAATGGAAACGTGGAAAAGGGCACTTCCAATTCAATGATGCTGTTGGGATGAGCCAGTCTGATCGGTTCGCCGCGAAGATCGCGCATCCGCTGGACCTGATGGAGGCGAGAGCTACCGTCGGGGTAGAGGAATTCCAGTTCCACGGGGAGTTCGATCCGGCTCCGCACTTCCAGGCAGATCCTTGCGGGTTCCGGCAAGTTACTGCTCTCGGGATGGTCCGGATGGGCCGCCGGATGGCTTCGAACCAGGCCCGCCAGGCCGTGGGAACGCACATAGGAAACGGTGCCGGCCAGGCCGGCGGCGCCGTTTCCCGACGGGGCAACGAGCAGC
>MNZR01000097.1:0-118 GCA_001873705.1 Syntrophobacteraceae bacterium CG2_30_61_12 | reverse complement strand
TCCCGAAGCCAGTCGGCTTCGGCGCGGAAGGCGTTCGGATCGGCCCGCCAGCGATCGATGGCCTGGCGGTAGCAGCGGGTCACGGTGGCCACATAAAGCGCACCCTTCATGCGCCCTT
>MNZR01000299.1 GCA_001873705.1 Syntrophobacteraceae bacterium CG2_30_61_12 | reverse complement strand
CCGCCCTGGCGGCGCTCTTTCTGGGCGCCCTCGACGCCCTGGTGGTGGGCGCCGCCATGCCCACCATCGTCTCCGATCTGGGAGGACTGGATCTTTACAGCTGGGTCTTTTCCGTTTATCTCCTGACCCGAGCGGTGGCCCTGCCGATTTTCGGCAAGCTCTGCGATCTCTACAGCAGCCGCAAACTGTTTCTGCTGGCCATCGGCATCTTCCTGATCAGCTCGGCCCTGGCCGGCATGGCCCGAAGCATGGGGCAACTGATCGTGTTTCGAGCGCTCCAGGGCATCGGTGCGGGCGGCAACTTCGCTCTCACCTATTACGTGGTCTCGGAACTATCCGAACCCGGTCGGCGGGGCAAAATGATGGGGCTGATCAGCTTCGTTTGGGGGGTGTCCAGCCTGCTGGGTCCACCACTCGGCGGCTTCATCGTGAGTTATGCCGACTGGCGCTGGATCTTCTTTCTGAACCTGCCGATCGGGGCCCTGGCGCTGGCCGCCATCTGGTTTTATCTGGGCGAGACGCGGGAGCGGCCGGGCCGACCGGTGATCGATTACATCGGGGCGCTCACCCTTTCCAGCGCGGTCGTCTGTCTGCTCGGCGCTTGTCTGCTGGCCGGCGCCGGCCGCGGCTGGGCTTCCCTGCAAGTGCTCGGGTTGTTAGCGGGAGCGGTATTTTCAGCCATCGCCTTCGGCTACGCTGAAACGCGGTCCGCGGAACCGATCCTGCCACTGGCTTTTTTTCGGATTCCCGGCTTCAGCCTCGGCAACGGTTCGGCCTTCCTTTGCAGCTTCGCCATCTTTTCCCTGTCCGCCTTTTATCCCCTGTTCATCCAGGGCGTTATGGGCAAATCCCCGGCTCAGTTGGGTCTGTCCATGATCCCCTTGAGCCTCGGCTGGTCGGTGGGCGCCTGGGTCTACGGCCAGTTGTCCCAACGGTTGGCGCACAAGCCGGCAAGCCTGATCGGGTCGTTCATGCTGATGGCGGGGTGCGCCTCCAGCCTGCTGCTCGGCAGCACCACGTCGATTGTGCTCTGCTCCCTGGTCCTGGCCCTGTGCGGCCTGGGCATGGGTTTTGTTTCCATCGGCACCCTGCTCATGGTCCAAGACAGCCTGACTGCTCAGGACCTGGGCGTCGCTACCGCCTCGCACCAGTTTGCTCGCACCCTGGGGGGCACCATCGGGATCGGTATAGCCGGCGGGTTGGTGAGTTTTTTCATCAAGTCGACCCTGGGCGCCGGGGCGGGACCTGGAGAGAGCACCCGATTGGGTCAACTGGAGCCATCGCAACTGCTGAACAACCTGCCTTCGCTGTTTAGCCCGCGGGTCCAGGGCAACCTTACCGAACCGGCCAGGGAACTGCTTACACAAGCGGTGACCAACGGTCTTCAAGCCGTGTTCTGGATCGCGCTGCTCGCTTCCGCCCTGAGCTTCTGCCTCGGCATCCTGATGCCCAACACCGCCCCCGGGGTCCTCATGCCCAGACCCGGCACGGCCGGACTGCCCGACCGGCCATCGAACTCCGGGCGCATTTAGGCCGCAACCGCGCTGGCTGCGATCAACCGGCTGCCGGTGCGACTCAAGCCTAGGGCGTCCAAGAAGTGCCTAGATCGCCCAGATTCATTCCCCGGTTTTTGAGTCCCATGAAAATGCTCTCCCCAGGTCCGGCCTTCTTGCGTCGAGGCCCCAAAAAGCCAAGTGACACCACCCTTGCGGGTGTGCTAAGGATAAACCCCAAGGGAGGCAGTTTGATTCACGCCTCCGACTTTGGGCGGCAGGCAACAGGCAACCATCCGGGCTTGAGCGTTAATCGCCGTCGAGGGCCGCACCATGATCGCCATTCCCGCGAAGCGCTGAACCCAAGGAGCGTGGCGCCAGGCTGGATTCCCGATAAAAGCAGGTGGGAATGACGGTCTGGTTGTTGCGGCGAGTGTTTCTTCTGGATTGGCGCCGGGCGCGGTAATGGATCAGGCGGACGGCCCGGCGTAAGGGCGCAACCGGTTGTCCCGCAACGGTCGCGGTGTTTCGCCGACCGTTTCCTGGAGGGTGTGGAAGCGTCCGATCGACTCGGCCAATGCTCGGGTGTGCAATCTTCAGCCTCATGACCGTGCTTCAATTTTCGGGAATCATGCCATGCCTTGGTTGGAGCGACTGAGCTTCCAGACGAAAATCACCTTCATCACCCTGGTCATGATCTTGCTGGTGGTGGTGGTCGCCTGGGGTGGGATCCATTTTTCGATCCTACCCGCCATGGAACAGAAGATCCAGGACGATGCCCGGCACCTCGCCGGCAGTCTCGCCACCACCTTGAATTCCTCCGGTGTTGCAGATCCGCGGCGGCCGTCGGTGCCGACGCTGGAACTCATCCAACGGCTGATGCCGAACCTGGCCTATGTGGAAATCGCTGATTCCGGCGGGACTCAGGTCCACTGGTTCGGCGACCAGCGTTTTCAAACACGCCGCCAACTCCGGGTCTTGGCGGATCAGCAGGACGGGATGCTGGCGCTGAACCGGGTCGAAGGCGGCACGGTCTATGAGGTGAGCGTGCCGCTGGCCGGCCGTGCCGGCGGTCCCGACCAACTGCTCCGCGTGGGCCTGACCACCGACTATATTACCCATCTGCGCTGGCAACTGTTCTATGTCTTGAGCGTGGTGACTCTCTTTGTGCTGGTGTCGGGGTTTGTTTGCACCCGCTGGTTTTCGGTCCTGATCACCCGCCCGGTCGATCAATTGCTGCACCTGACCCAACTACTGGCGGAAGGGAAATTGGAAGAGAGTCTGAAAGAATGCGATCAGTTCCCGGCATTTCAATCGCACAAACTGGACTCTTTTTTTTCCGGTGCCCGAACCGGCGACTGTAATTGTCCGTTGCTTAGTGGCGACCCCGCAGAGGCCCGCGGTACCGAGGAATTTTTCCCCTACCTGGAATGCCGCACCTGCAATATCCGCCAATGCACGGGTAAAGACGAATTGATGCGGCTGTTGCTGGCTTTTCGCTTCATGGCGGTGAAAATCCGCTGCTATCGGGAGCAGTTGCACCAGCGTTACCAGTTTGAGGAACGACTGCTGGAAGCCTGTCCGGACGGGATCATCGCCAACAACCGCAAGGGTTGCATCATCCTCTACAACAGCGGAGCCGAGCAATTGCTCGGCTATTCTCGCGCCGAAGCGTTGACTGGGCTCCCGGTGCAGCGACTCTATCCCGGAGATGAGGCCAGGGAAATCAAGCGGGCATTGCTGAGCGAAGACTATGGCGGGCGCGGTATTCTGGTGGACTACAACACCCGCGCCATGGCCAGGGAGGGCAAGGTCATACCGATCCGGCTGTCCGCCACCATCCTCTACGATCAGGGCGACGAATTCGCCATCGCCGGCTATTTCCATGATCTCACCGAACTCGAGGAGCACATGAGCGCTCTCTCTCAGGCCAACGCTCGGCTCAATGCGGCCAATCGGGAACTGGGGCGGCTGAACCGCTATTATCTGGATATGCTGAGCTTCGTGACCCACGAACTGAAGTCCCCCATCGCCAACGGCTATATGAGCGCCAACGCGCTGCGCCAGGAGATTTTCGGTTCTTTGGCCCCGGAACAGGCGGTGATGGTGGAAGCGACCTGCCGCAACCTCGACCAGAGCATGGAAATGATCCGTCACTATCTGGATCTCTCAAGGATCGAAAAGGACGAATTTCTGGTCAAGCCGCAGCCGACCCGACTCCTCGGGGAAGTGATCGAACCGGTGCTGACGGCTTTGTCCTCAACCATCGCCGATCGGGGCGCGCGGATCGAAGTGGAGGTGGCGAGCGATTTCGAGTGGTTGCTGGACCCGGAACTGTTCCGCGGGGTGATCACCAATCTGGTGAGCAACGCGGTGAAATACGGCGAGCGCAACGGGATCATTCGAATTTCGGCGCGTTCGTTGGGGGAATCCTGCCGGCTTGAGGTCTGGAACAGCGGCGCCGGTCTGGCGGCTGCCGACCTGGGCCAGTTGTTCAAGAAATTCCAGCGCCTGCCCTCATCGCGCAAATCCACCATGCGGGGCACGGGGCTGGGTTTGTTCATCACCAAGACGGTGGTGGAACGTCATGGAGGGCGTATTTGGGTGGAAAGCGAAGAGGGCGCTTGGGTGAATTTCCTCATGGAATTGCCCAAGGATGCAGGCACTGGAGCCACAAGCGCGGATCAGGGGAGGGATGGTGCATGAGTGAACCGAAGATTGTGATCATTGACGACGATCCCAGTTTCTTGGAGATCACCGGGGCGATTCTGAAACGGTTTGGTTACCTGGTGCTGACCGCGGCCAACACCGAAACCGGCCTCGACCTGATTGAAACGGAGCAGCCGGACTTGCTTATTCTGGACATCATGATGGCGAGCGTCGACGAAGGCCTCAATTTCGCCGTGAAACTACGCCAGAACGAGGCGCTCAGGCGGTTGCCGATCATCCTCGTATCGGCCCAGCCGGGCACCGAAAAGGGTTACACCCGCTCGATCGACCAGGACCTCGATTGGATCGCGGCGGATATCTTCATGGAAAAGCCGGTGGATCCTCAAGCTCTTCACCACAACATTCAGTTGCTGTTGAAAAAGAACGCTTGCGCCTAGAGGCGTAGGCCACTTTTGCAATCTGCATGCTCACGCTCACGCTCGCGCCCCAGTTCTCCGCTGCTCCGAAGCATGCCGCCACGACACTTCCCCTACGAGATCGGGCGGCTTGTTAGTGGCACCGCACTTCTCCAGCGCCGGCACCCATGCTTTGTGGAACCTCCAAGTTGCACATCAGCAGACTGTACCGTCTTGGCAGTCGGGTGAACCGACCACCTAAGCTAACACGATATTTGGAGGAAATGCATGAATACCCTGGTAAAGGTTCGTTTGGACGGGAACCCCATCGATGCGCCCGCGGGCAGCACCATCCTCGAGGTGGCCAGACGGGAAGGGGTCTACATCCCCACCCTGTGTTACAGCCCGCTGCTGCCGCCGCTGGAAAACTGCCGGCTGTGCGTGGTGGCGGTCACCGGCGAACGCCAGTACAAATCAGCGTGCAGCACCCTGGTCCGCGATGGCATGGAAATCACCACGCACAGCCCGGAATTGCAGCAGACCCGGAAATTCCTGCTGGAACTGCTGCTCGATACCCATTACGGCGATTGCGTGGCGCCTTGCACCGTCACCTGTCCGGCCAATGTCGATATTCAGGGCTATCTGGCGCTGATCAGAAGCGGCGATTATCTGGAAGCGGTCCAGTTGATCAAGCAGAAAATCCCGATGCCGGCGAGCATTGGCCGGGTCTGTCCGCATCCCTGCGAAGGGGCCTGCCGCCGACATCTAGTCGATGAGCCGGTCAATATCAACCACTGCAAGCGGTTCGTGGCCGATTACGAAATGCGCAGCGGCCGCCGCATCCTGCCGCGGGTGCCGGCGGAAACCGGGCGCAAGGTGGCGATCATCGGCGGTGGTCCGGCCGGTTTGAGCGCTGCCTACTATCTACGCTCCTTCGGACATGGTGCCACCATCTTTGAAGCCCGGAGCAAACTGGGCGGCATGCTCCGTTACGGGATTCCCGAATACCGGTTGCCGAAAACCATCCTCGACTGGGAAATCGAAGGCATTCTGAGCCTGGGCGTAAGCGTGAAGACCGGGGTCCGCTGGGGCCAGGACTTCACCCTGGATGACCTGAAAAAAGACAACTTCGACGCGATCTTTCTGGCCATCGGCGCCTGGCAGAGCCGTAACCTGGGGATCGTCGGGGAAGATCTGGATGGAGTGGTGAGCGGCGTGGCTTTTCTGGAGCGAGTCGGTTCCGGTCAGCCGGTTGCGGTCGGCCGGAAAGTGGTCATCATCGGTGGCGGCAATGTCGCCATCGATGCGGCTCGAACCACCCTGCGCCTGGGCGCGGACCGGGTCACCGTGCTCTATCGGCGCTCGCGGAAGGAAATGCCGGCCAGCCCGGAAGAAATCGAAGCGGCCGAGGCCGAAGGGGTGGATATCCAACTGCTGGCCGCGCCGATCCGGGCGCTCGGTGATAACGGCGCCATTCGCCAACTGGAACTGATCCGGATGGAACTGGGGGAACCGGACGCCGGCGGTCGGCGTCGGCCGGTGCCGGTGGAAGGTTCGGAAACCATCATCGAAACGGACCAGCTGATCAGTGCCATCGGCCAGTTTCCGGAAATCATTCCGCCGGCGCGGGATGGCGCCATGCGGAATATCCCGAGCACCCGTTGGAACACCATCGGCGGCGATCCCAGGAGCATGTACACCGGCCACGAAAGGGTGTTCGTGGGCGGCGATCTGTTCCAGGGGCCGATGACCGTGGTC
>MNZR01000282.1 GCA_001873705.1 Syntrophobacteraceae bacterium CG2_30_61_12 | reverse complement strand
ACGCTTCGGCAGCGTTCTAAACCCGCGCCCTCATAGCGGATCGTCAGGGAGGGCCACGCACACCCTGACCTACCGGCAGCCCCACATTTCCATGTTTCGTTGGGACCACCCCGGTCATGGGGGGTTGGCTGGAATGACGGGGTGGGGTGAAGCCGGAGATCCTCAACAATGGCAGATTGAGCAGAGCCTTGCGCCCTGGTCGCTCAGGCGCCCGTCGGCAAATGCAGTCGGACCTTGCGGGTCCGAGGGCCGTCGAATTCGCAGAAAAAGATCCGCTGCCAGGTGCCGAGCAGCAGGCGGCCGCCGTCGATCGGGACCTGCACCGAGGAGCCCACGAGGGTCGCTTTGATGTGGGCGGCGGAATTGCCTTCCCGGTGTCGGTAAGGGTGGTTCCAGGGCACCAGCCGTTCGAGGCCGGCCAGAAGGTCCTCGGCCACCGTCGGATCGGCTCCTTCGTTGATGGTAACGGCGGCGGTGGTGTGCGGCACATAGAGGGTGCAGACACCGCTTTGGACCCCCCGCTCCCGAACTTTGTCCGCAACGAGATCGGTGATATCCACCAGCACACTGTGCTCCGACGTGGCGATTTCCAGCGTGGCGATCATGGCGCTTCTCCTCCAGCCGTCGAAGACTCGCGGGCCGCCGGGGTCCCGCCGCTAGACCAGGATCAGGCCTGATTCGGTGCGGCGAAGGCCGTCTTCCGCCCGGGTTCTGTCAGACGAACCATCGGGCTTGGCAACACCCATTTCGGCAGCCCAGTGCATATAGATGCTGGCGCTTACCAAAGTCCGCAGCAGGCGGCTTGCCCCTGGTCGGGTAACGGCGCGCAGGTGCTGGGCCAGGGCCCAGACCGGCGCCGCCGACTCGTGTCGCTGCATGTGCAGGCACAGCGCCAGCTCCTCGAAAAAACGCCGGATCAGGTGAATCCGATCAGGATCGAAGAGCGCGTCGGCGGCCTCCTCGATCACATCATCCATCCGGGCCAGCTTGATTTCCCGTGACACCGCCAGGACCGAATGATCCACCGCCTGCATCCGTTCCCAATAGGGGCGCACCAGTTCCCTGGGGAGCGCCAGCGCAGGTCCGGCCGCTTTGGCAACCAGTTCGAAGATCCGATTGAACTCGACCCCGTCGACGGTGGCCTGCGGATCGGCGCATTCCGGTAACACGTCGTAGGGATAGGGTCGCCGCTCAGGTTCCAGGTAGGGCTGGAGCAGACCGGCGGCGCGCGCTGCTTCCTGCCCGAGTCTCTGCTCCGGGTAATGATCCAGGGATTCGATGAACATCCCCGCCACGTGCCAGATGGGCACTTCGATAGGAAAGCCCTTGCCCGCATCTTTCACCTGCCGCAGGTATTCCTTGTAATCCCTGGAGAAGCATTCAGTGATCTTCAGATACTGGATCCGCCAATGGAAGTCCAAAATCAGAGCGATGAAGACAAAATTGCCCGGATGGGTCGGCACCAGGGCCGCCACCGACCATTCCTGGTGCGCCCCGACGATCATGGCGGCCCGGGCGGTCTGGTTGCCCCCCGGCACCAGCACCAGCGGGCGCGGCCGCGACCCGGCCCCTGGCCCCGTCGGCGGCTCCAGGCCTCGTTGCCGAAACCGATAATCGGCCTGCCTGAGCAGGCGTTCGTAAGGCGTTCCCAGGACCAGGTCTTTCAGGGCCAGATAGGCCTGGTGGGTGACCGGGGTCGCTTCCTTGCTCAACCGTTCCAGCAGGGCGGCGACCAGCAGCGGGCGGTCGGCGAGGGCAGCGCGAAAACTCCGCAGACAATGCTCCAGGCTGTCGCCTCCGGGGCACTGGACCCGCAGCCGATCCATCACCAGGTCCAGTTCCTGCATGTCCCCAGCGTCCAGGAGCAACGCTTTGTTCTGATCTTTCTTCTTACCCGCTCGTCGTTTCGCCATTGTTCCCCGCCCGGCCAACAAAAAGCCCCAGAAACCGCTGCCAGCTCCTGGGGCCCTGGTTCAACCATCCAATGGAGGCTATTCGTCTTTCGGCTCGATGATCAGCGAATCGGCCACCAGTTCCCAGAGGTATTTCACTTCCACATCCATGAAGTCGTATTCCTTGCGCAGGCTCTTCATGATCTGATCGCGGCAGTTGTGGCACGGGGCGATCAGGAGCTTGGCGCCGGTGTCCTTGATCTGTTTGGCCTTGGCGCGGCCGTAGAAGATCCGTTCTTCCACGTAGGGGCTGGCCCAGGCCCCGCCGCCGGCACCGCAGCAGAAATTGTTGGCCCGGTTGGGGTACATATCGACGAAGTTTTCGCAGCACTGCTGAGTGATCCAGCGGGGTTCTTCGTAGTACCCGTGGCCGAAGGTCCGTTCACTTTTCCGGCCGTAGTTACAGGGATCGTGGAAAGTGGTGAGTTCTTGGTGGATGGATTTATCCACCTTGATCCGTCCCTCTTCAAGATATTGCTTGAGCAGATCATGCACGCTCAGGAACTTCACACCCTCATCGGCAAACCATTGTTGCAGACCAAGCCTGGTCGCAAAGTAGGCGTGGCCTCATTCGGGTAACACCAGGTACTCGCATTCGAGTTCCTTGTAGTTCTGCACCACCCGGCCGACGATTTCCTTCATGCTGGCATCGTCACCGGTGAACAGACCCCAATTGACCCCTTCCCAATTCTTCGAAGCGACCGTCCAGGATTCACCGGCGGCAGTCAGAATGCGCCACCAGAACATCATGTCTTCCGGTTCGGCGAAGGGTTCCTTGGAGTTGATGGTGAACAGGTACTTGGCCCCCTTCTTGTCCACCGGGACTTCGAAACCGGGCAGTTCTTCCGCCAATTCCGCGCCCAGGTCCTGCAACAGAAACATGAAATCCTCGTGAGGGATGCCGACGTTGTTGCCGGTTTTCAGGCACATCGCCACGCCCTTGTGGAGCACCCCCGGTACCTTGTCGCGGTCGCGCATCCCGCGGGCGGATCGCAGCAGTTTCACCAAATCGATGTTCATGGGGCAGGCATGTTCGCACCGCCCGCACAGGGTGCAGACCCAAGGGAACCTCGAGTCGATGACTTCCTGGTCCAGTCCCAGGAGAGCCAGGCGCACCACCTTGCGAACGTCCAGCCCGTCCACTCCCGTGACCGGACAGCCGCCGGCGCAGGTGCCGCAGGTCAGACATAGATCTGCGTACTGGCCAGCCAGCCTGCGCTTTTCGCGCTTAGACAGCAGCAATGGTTCCATAATCAATCTCTCCCCTACGTAAGTTGACATTTCCCCGATAATGCCTGGATTTGTAGCATAGCAAAGCGGACATTAAAAGATCTTTTTCACGAACTCCCGCCGCCCGCGCCGCGGCCCGGGTGCCGGGGTCCGGTGCCGGCGCAAGCCCTTTGCCATCAGTATTCGTTGGGCAGCCGCGACAACTGTTCGAAGGTGAACACCGGGCCGTCCTTACACACGTATTCGGTGCCGATATTGCACCGGCCGCACATGCCGATCCCACATTTCATCCGCATTTCCAGGCTGGTGATGATGCGATCCGGAGCGAACCCGAGATCGGTCAGCACCGGCAGCGTGAATTTGATCATGATCGGCGGACCGCAAACGATGGCGTAGGCGTTGTCGGAACTGGGCGCCTTGGTCTTGGTGATGGCCGGAACGAACCCGACGTTGTAGGGCCAGTTCGGATCGTTGGTGCCGTCCACGGTGATGTGCAGCAGGATATCGTCGCGCTTTTCCCAGGCCACCAGTTCGTCCTTATAGAGCAGCATGCCCGGATTGCGGGCCCCGTAGACCACGGTGATGCCACCGAAGTCGGCCCGATTGTCGGGGTGCAGCATGTACACGATGGACGAGCGCAGGGTAGTGAAGGCAAAACCGCCACCGACGATGACCACGTTCTTCCCTTTGAGTTTGTCCCAGGGGTACCAGTTGCCGAGCGGGCCGCGCACCCCCATGACATCGCCCGGGCGCATGTTGTGCAAGTGGCTGCTGACCTTGCCCACCTTGTTCACGGTGAACATGATGAAGCCCTTTTCGGTGGGTGAGGTGGCGATGCCGATGGGGATTTCCCCCAGGCCGGGCACCGACAGTTCGGCGAATTGCCCGGCCTGGTAGGCGAATTTGTTTTCGTCCTCGGGATTCAGGAACACCAGCTTGAAGGTCTTGAGATTGCGGTCTTCCGTTTCGGTAACGATCGAATCAATACGTACAGGATAGGGCAGATAAGGGTTTTTCACCTGGTTCCTCCATTTAGAACAGCGGCCGTCGGCGCCCGCTCAGGCCGGGCAGACACAGCGCGCGGTCATCAGCGCGACCACCTGGCGGATATCGATATTGACCGGGCAGAACTGAACGCAGCGGCCGCATCCGACGCAGGCTGGTCCGTCGCCGTATTTATCGATGTAGTATTTGAACTTGTGCATGAACCGCTGACGCACCCGCTGCGGCTTCTGCTGGCGCGGATTGTGCCCGGACCCGTGCAGGGTGAACAGGGGGAACATGCAGGAATCCCAGTTGCGCAGCCGCACTCCGGCGTCCTTCTGGACTTCGTCCTGGATATCGAAGCACCAGCAGGTCGGGCAAAGGAAGGTGCAGGTGCCGCAGTTGATGCAGGAAAAGGCCACCTCTTCCCAAAACGGCGACTGGAACAGTTCGGTCATGGCCTTGTCACCGAGCGGCGTGGGATCAAACGGCCTGGCCACGGTCCCGGCCGCTGTCTTCTGGACTTCGGCTGCCGCCGCCGCACGATCCTGATCGAGCGCGCTCAGGAGGTCCAGGTCGGCCAGCAGCGCCTCACCGCGTTCGCTTGCCGCGGCCACGGCGTAGCCGTCCGCCAGTTCGGTCAGGACCAGATCCAGCCCACCAGGATCGAAGGGCCCGCTGCCCACCGCGGAGCAAAAGCAGGTGGCGCAGGGCGCGGTGCAGCCGAGCCCCACCAGCAGGGTGTTGCGGCGCCGCTCGACCCACCAGGGGTCCTGACAGTCGGCGGTATCGAAATTGACGTCCACCAGTCGCAGCGCGCGGGCATCGCAGGGGCGGATCCCGAACACCAGGCGCGGTCCCTGGTCCCGTTCCACTTCCTTTAGAATATTGGCGTCTGGATCATCGGCGGCGGTGCTGAACCGAAACAGCTTTTCCGACTGGGGGTGGAACAGGTCCTTGGGAGAAAGCCGCGTGTTCCGATACGTGAGATCCAACTGTTCGGGTTGGGTCAGGATCTGAAACTGGTGATAATCGCCCACGGCCACCGGCGCCGCCACCCGGTAGCGAGCCATCAGCAGGCCCACCAGAGGCAGCAGTGTATCCTTGGCAAGATAAGCTTCCTTCATGAATTCATCCTTCTTTTCAGCAATCTCGGTTGAGGCGCAAAGGGGTCGGCATCACTTGATGAATCCCTCCGGATCGCCGGGCCGGTAAGTGTCGAGCGGCGGCCTCTGATCCGCGATCAGGCCGGCTTCGTAGCCGTAAAGATCGAGGATGTCCCGTTCCAGCTTCTTGGTGAATTGACGCACCTTGATTCCCACCGGGCAGGCCCGTTCGCAGGAACCGCAATCGGTGCAACGGCCGGCCACGTGGTAGGCGCGCAGCAAATGGAAGGTGCGGGTATCGGTGGGGTCGACGCTTTTGCCCACCCACTGCGGCTTCGATTCATCCACAAAGCAGGTGGGGCAGTAGCAGACCGGGCAGACGTTGCGGCAGGCATAGCAGCGAAGGCATGGCGCGATCAGGTCGTCAAAGTACTGCCAGCGTTCCTCGGACGTCATCTGTTCGACCCGGCGCACATCTTCATAGCGGTCCACGCCGGTTTGCTCGGCCACCGGTTCCCCCACCAGTTCATCGTGGATGACCGGGTTGCGGTGGATGCAGATGGCGCAGTTGTCTTGCAGGAAGGCCCGGCGCTCCAAATCGAGTTCCAGGTCGCGGCCCTTGATCCGGATCCGGCCATCGGATTCTTCCACGCTGTAGGGTTCGCGCCCCCGGCATTCGGCGGTGAGCCGGCGGCGATCCAGCATGCCCTTGCAGGGAGCGCCGAGAATGTAGATCTGATCGCGCTGGATCTGGTTTTCCAGCAGATGCACCACGATGTTTCGGCTGTCGCAGCCCTTCGCCACCACCGCCACCTTGCCCGGGCGCTGGCCGAGATAATTGGCCAGGTTGATGCCGCAATGGCTGTCCCAGGTGAGCTGGTCCACCTGGTCCGGGTGCTTCACCAGCACCGGTTCGTTCATGAACGGGATGGTGCCCTTGCGAAAGCCGATGACCGCATCGACCCGCTTTTCCGTGAGCAGCCGTCGGGCTGCCTTGCGTATGGCTTCGATATAGGTATGCATCAGGCCACCTCGGCTTCGGTCTTGATGAAATGGC
>MNZR01000127.1 GCA_001873705.1 Syntrophobacteraceae bacterium CG2_30_61_12 | reverse complement strand
AATATCCCCAGGCGGTGCCGCTGAAGTACGCGATTGATAAAGACCACTGCATCTACTTCGAAAAGGGCAAATGCCGCGCCTGTGAAAAATTCTGCCCGACCGGGGCGGTCAAGTTCGACGACCAGGACCGGGACCTGACCCTCCAGGTGGGCAGCATCATTCTCTCCCCCGGCTTTGCCACCTTCGATCCCAGGGCCTACGACACATACAATTACGCCAAACTGCCCAATGTCGTCACGTCCATGGAATTCGAACGGATCCTGTCGGCGTCCGGGCCCTTCGATGGGCATCTGGTGCGCCCCTCGGATCACCAGGAACCGAAGCGAATCGCCTGGCTCCAATGCGTCGGTTCGCGCGACATCCACCATTGCGACAACGGCTACTGTTCGGCGGTCTGCTGCATGTACGCCATCAAGGAAGCGGTGATCGCCAAGGAACACAGCAAGAGCGGCCTGGACGCGACCATTTTCTTCATGGACATGCGTACTCCGGGGAAAGATTTCGAAAAGTACTACGACCGCGCCCGGAAGGAAATCGGGGTCCGGTTCATCCGTTCCCGGATTCACAGCATCGAAGCGGCGCCGGGTACCGACAATCTGCTGATCCAGTACGTGGCTCCGGAAGGCACCATCGAGGAAGCCGAATACGATCTGGTCGTTCTTTCGGTGGGGCTCCAGACCTCGCCCGAAGTGATCGATCTGGCGGGGCGCCTGGGAGTCGAATTGAACGAAGGCCGGTTCGCCGCCACTGATCCGTTCCACCCGGTGACCACTTCGCGAGCCGGCATTTACGTCTGCGGTGTGTTCCAGGGTCCCAAGGACATCCCCATTTCGGTCATGGAAGCGTCGGCGGCGGCGGGTGAATCGGCCGCGTTGCTGGCCTCGGTCCGCGGTAGCCTGGCGAAGAAACCGGCCGAACCGAAGGAACGGGAACTGGCCGAAGAACCGCCGCGGGTGGGGGTTTTTGTTTGCCACTGCGGGATCAATATCGGCGCCGTGGTGGATGTTCCGGCGGTGAAGGAATACGCCAAGACGCTCCCTAGTGTGGCCTATGTGGAAGAAAATCTGTTCACCTGTTCTCAGGACACCCAGAACAAAATGAAGGAGGTCATCCGCCAGCACAACCTCAACCGCATTGTGGTGGCGTCGTGTTCGCCGCGTACCCACGAACCCCTGTTCCAGCAGACCATCAGGGAAGCGGGGCTGAACAAGTATTTGTTCGAACTGGCCAATATCCGCGATCAGGATTCCTGGGTCCATCAGCAGGAACCGGAAGCGGCCACGCAAAAAGCCAAGGACCTGGTGCGCATGGCGGTGGCCAAGGTGGCGCTGCAGCAGCCATTGGAAGAATGCCGCCTGAACATCACCAAAAGCGGCTTGGTGATCGGTGGTGGGATCACCGGCATGGAAGCGGCGCTCAGCCTGGCCGCCCAGGGCTACCCGGTGACCCTGGTGGAACGAAAAGACCAACTCGGCGGCCACGGCCGGAAGTTGCTGTCCACCTGGGACGGTCGCCCGGTGGCTGTCTATCTCGATGAAGTCGTTCGGAAGGTGACCAAGCATCCCCTGATCACCGTCCACTTGCAGGCGGAAGTCCAGGAAGTGCAGGGCTTTGTGGGTAATTTCCACACCGTTCTGGAGGTCGCCGGCAAGCGCACCGAAGTCGATCACGGGGTGGCCATCATCGCGGTCGGGGCCCATTCCCACAAACCCAATGAATACCTCTACGGGCAGGACCCGCGCATCTTCCTCAATCTGGACCTCGATCAGGCCATTCGCGAACGCCGCCCGGCTTTGAAAGACGCCCAATCGGCCGTGTTCATCCAGTGCGTCGGATCGCGCGAACCCGAGCGCCCCTATTGCAGCCGGGTCTGCTGCAGCCATTCCATTGAAAACGCGCTGCGGCTGAAGGAAATCAACCCGGACATGGATGTTTACATCCTTTATCGCGATATCCGCACCTACGGGCTGCGGGAAAACCTCTACCGGGAAGCCCGCGCCAAGGGCGTTTTGTTCATCCGCTATGATCTGGAACACAAACCGGAAGTGGTGTTGGCCGCCGCCGGCCGGATCCAGGTGACCGTGGTGGACCACATCCTGCAGCGGCCGGTGGTGCTCAATCCGGACCTGGTCACCCTGGCCAGCGCCATCGTGATGCGGGAACCGGAAAAGCTGGCCAAGATGTTCAAAGTGCCGGTCAATCAGGAAGGCTTTTTCCTGGAAGCGCACATGAAGCTCCGACCGGTGGATTTCGCCACCGAAGGGGTGTTCATCGCCGGTCTTGCCCACTATCCCAAGCCGACCGAGGAATGCATCGCTCAGGCCAAGGCCGCCGCCGCTCGTGCCGCCACCGTGCTGGCTCGGGATTCGATCACCGCCGGCGGCGTGGCGGCGGTGATCAATAAGGACAGCTGCTGCGGCTGCCAGGCCTGTCTCCAGTGCTGTCCGTTCGGAGCGATCAATTTCTTGGAACAGGAAGGCAAGTGCGAAGTGAACCAGGCCCTGTGCAAGGGCTGCGGGACCTGCGCCGCGACCTGTCCATCGGAATGCATCACGCTGCTCGGATTTTCTCACCTGCAGCTGTACACCCAGATCAATGAAGCGTTGTCGGCGTAACGGCGGAGCCCATAGGAGAACAACATCATGGCCAACAGCTTTGAACCGAAA
Organism: Syntrophobacteraceae bacterium CG2_30_61_12; assembly: GCA_001873705.1. GTDB lineage: Bacteria > Desulfobacterota > Syntrophobacteria > Syntrophobacterales > DSM-9756 > CG2-30-61-12. The sequence goes on along the minus strand of MNZR01000127.1, from coordinate 3,698 downwards.
ATCCTGGCTTTCCTTTGCAACTGGTGCAGCTATGCCGGCGCCGACCTGGCCGGCGTGAGCCGGCTGCAGTATCCGCCCAATATCCGGGTGATTCGAGTGATGTGCTCGGGGACCGTTTCCCCCCACCACCTGATCCACGCTTTCCAGAAGGGGGCCGACGGGGTTCTGGTGGCCGGCTGCCACATCGGCGACTGCCACTACCTCAAGGGCAACTACATGACTCTAAAACGGATCACCTTCGTCGAAGAACTGCTGCGCTTCGCCGGTTATGACCCGGCCCGGCTTCATCTGGAATGGATCTCGGCGGCCGAAGGGATCAAATTCGCCGAAACGGTGCGCGCCTTCACCGCCGAAATCCGGTCCATGGGGCCGGCCCCGACCTTCGAAGCCACGCCGCGCCTGGCGCTCAGCGCCTGAACCGGGGGCGACGGCGCCGCCGCCGCATGGCCGGAACCGGTGCAACGACTGGAACCCACCGAGCCAACGCACGGAAACCATAGGATCCGAGATGAATACCAAGATCAAGACATTGTTGGAACAAGGACAGGTGGCCGGTTTTTTTGCTTACAAGCGCATCCACGGCGTCTGGTATCCGTATCTGTTCACCAAGTCCGAACTGGACCAACTGGAACCGTGGCAGCCGTTCAAGTCCCGCTATCCCATCGCCAAGCTGCTGCTGGCCAAGGCCCGGCAGAACCCGGACCAAACCTTCGGAGTCCTAGTGCGCGGCTGTGAAGAACGGGCGCTGCGCGAAATTTTCAAATGGAACCAGCTGGATCCCAACCGGGTGGTGATGGTCGGTCAGGCCTGTACCGAAGACCTGGCCCAGACCTGCGAATGTGCCAAACCCTTCCCGGATCAATTGAATTATGGCAGCGCCCCGGCCGGAGTCGGACGCCAGCGGCGGGTGGCGGAACTGGAGGCGAAAGCGGACGGCGAACGGATGCAATGGTGGCTCAGCCATTTCAACCGCTGCATCCGCTGCTACGGCTGCCGCGACGTCTGCCCGGTGTGCTTCTGCACCATTTGCAGCCTGGAGCAGTCGGATGTCGCTCCGACCGGCAAACTGCCGCCGGATACCTCGTTTCATCTGGTGCGGGCGGTACACATGGCCGGCCGCTGCGTCGACTGCGGCTTGTGCGAAGAAGTCTGCCCGGCGGGGATCCCGCTGCGTGCCCTGTATAAAAAGGTGAACAGCCTGGTGGCGGACCTGTTTGATTACCGGACCGGTGCCGACGACGGCCGCTCTCCCTTCACCTTCCTCGGCGACGAAAGCCGACTGCCCGCCGGCCTGCGCTAACAACCCGGACCGGACCGAGCGGTACCCGCCCGGTCCAGTCCGGCGATACAAACAGAATAAAGAAAAGCCGAACCGCGGAATGTCGAATATCGAATAATGGCGATGATCATCGCCTCGGCGCTTTATGGGAATGATTCACCACGGAGAGCACGGAGGTCACGGAGAAGGCTTCGAAAAGAAAGGGTTTTCTCGGTGTTCTGGGTGAACTCCGTGGTTAATCTTTATTCAAATTGGCCGAAACGATGATAAGGCCCCTTAACCGGTATAATGGCCTTGGAATAACGGGTTGTTCTCGGTGCCTCCGTGGTGTGAGCTTTTCGCAGTGGCCGAAACGCTGATCGTGGCCGAAAGCTCTCATCCTAAACTGGTATACATCCAGATCGGTGGGCTTGACGATCAGCCAGGCATTTTGGGTCAGGAAATGCGGCCGATGAATCCCCGCGGCGTCAGGGATTCCAGGCGGACCTGGACGATCTCCCCGAGCGCCGGCGGCGTTCCCGCCCGCACCCGGACCGGCAGGTAGTTTTCCGAAGTGCCCTGGCTCCAGTCGTCGGCCGTCCGATTTTCCACCAGCACCTGGACCCAACGCCCCAATTGCTGCTGATGAAATTGGCGCCGTTTGCGTTCGCCCAGTTCGCGCAGCGCTTTCGCCCTGGCCTTCAATTCCTGCCCCGTGACCCGCCCGGGCCGGCGGGCGGCGGCGGTGCCCGGCCGCGGGGAAAACGGAAACACGTGGAGGTAGTTGACCGGCGTTCGTTCGATTAGCTCAGTGGTGGCCCGGAACCGGTCCGCGGTTTCGCCGGGAAAGCCCACCATGACATCGGCGCCGAGCGTCGCCTGGGGCCGGATCCGGTGCAGTTCGCCGATGATCTCCAGGTACAGTTCGGGCGCGTAGGGCCGGCCCATGGCAGCGAGCAGATCGCGATCGCCGCTTTGCAACGGCACATGAAAGTGCGGGCAGATCCGCTCGGAGGCGGCCAGCGCGGCCAGCAAGGCGGGATTCCATTCGGTCGGTTCGAGCGAACTCAGGCGGATACGGGCCGGTCCGGGGCCGGTTTCCAGCGCGGTCAGAAGGCGGCTCAGCTGATCTTCCGGGGTGAGATCCCGTCCCCATTGGCCGAGGTGAATCCCGGTCAGCACCACTTCCCGGTACCCGGCCCGCACCAACCGGTCGAATTCCTCGAGCACCGCGGCCGCCGGTAGGCTGCGGCCGCAGCCGCGGGTCATGGGCACCACGCAATAGGAGCAGAAGGCGTCGCAGCCGTCCTGGATCTTGAGGAACGCCCGCGTCCGCTCCCCCAGCATGCGGTTGACCGGAAGCGGCGCCAGCCGATCGTAATAGCGGGCATCACTCACCCGCACCAGCGGGTGCTGGAGATCGGCGGGGGTTTCGAGCCAGCGGATCAGGTCCAATTTTTCCCGGGTGCCGAGCACATGGGTGGCGAGCGCTTCGCTGACGAATCGGTCCGGTTCCAGTTGGGCGTCGCAGCCCATCACCACGATCAGCGCCCGCGGGTTCAGCCGCTGCGCCCGGTGCAGCAGTTGGCGGGTCTGGGTGCCGGCCCGGGCGGTTACCGCACAGCTGTTGACCAGATAGATATCCGCTCGCTCGCGGAACGCGACCAGCGGATGCCCGGCCTGGTGCAACCGTTCCAGCAGGTGCGAAGATTCATACTGGTTCACTTTGCAGCCGAGGGTTTCCAGGGCAACGGTGGGTTTCGACATTTGAATTCAGGGCTCCTGATGAGCGATGGTGCCGCCCCCGAGCAGCAGATCGCCCTGATAAAACACCGCCGCCTGGCCGGGGGTGACGGCGCGCTGCGGGGTTTCGAAGCGGACCCGAACCGCGTCGTCGGCCGTCGGCTCAATGATGGCGGCAGCCGGCCGATGCTGGTTGCGGATTCGCACCTGGGCGTCAATGGGGCGTTCCGACGGCTCGATGGAAACCCAGTTCACCTCCCGCACCCGGCATTCGGACACGTTCAGGTCTCCGGCCCGGCCGACCACTACCGTATGGGTTTCCGGTTCAATCGTGAGCACGTAATAGGGTTCGGTGGATGGAATACCGAGGCCGCGGCGCTGGCCGATGGTGTAGTTGAAAATGCCGTGGTGACGGCCGAGCACGGTGCCGTCTCGATCCACGATCGGGCCGTCGTCGTTGCCTGCGTTCGAGGCTGCCTGGCGGCGCAGGAAGTCGGCGTAATGGCCGCCCGGAATGAAGCAGATTTCCTGGCTTTCCGGTTCGATCAGCGGCGCAAACCCGGCCGCTTCCGCCCAGCGCCGGCTGGCTTCCTTGCTGGAATCGCCGAGGGGCAGGAGGGTCTGCGCCAGTTGCGCCTGACTGAGGCGGTAGAGAAAATAGGATTGGTCCTTGCGCTCATCGGCCCCGCGCAGCAGG
>MNZR01000279.1 GCA_001873705.1 Syntrophobacteraceae bacterium CG2_30_61_12 | reverse complement strand
TGCGGTCGGCTTTCTGATCCCACAAAGGCTGGAGGTCGCTGCGATCGGCTTTCAGGTCCCAGAGAGGCTGGAGGTCGTTGCGGTCGGCTTTTCCGGTCTCTAAGCGATGGAGTGCCGCGCGCGCGTCTCTCTGAAATAAGCTGAATTCCTCGAGTGCCTGCTGGTGCCGGTCAGACACCTCATCGTAGAATTCATTGATCGTCTGGGCTGTGCTTTCGGACAGTGTTATCACTTGATCATTCAACCGACTGAGTTCGGCGTGCAGGTGCTGATCCAACCCATAAATGTTTCTAATCATGGTAGGAAGCCGCGGGATTGCCGCCAAGAAACGCAGCGGATAGCCAAGCCCCGGGATTCTGAAGGCGAGTTGCGATGCAAAGGGCAACCAAAGTCCCCGCACGGTAACCGCCGTGTCACGGCCTTCCGGGGATCGCCGGATGTGGCCGATGATTTCCACCTTGGTCAGTTCACCGCTGCGCAGGGCTTCGAGATATCGGTGCAAACCTTCCTGGTCCGGTTCGCGCCGGAGAATGGCTCGATAGGTGTTGGTGATGAAACTGACATCGTGGTAACGCAACAAGTCATTGACATGGTACCGGTCACGCACGGCAATTGGTGCTTCCACCGACTCAGTCGCCTTCGGTCCAGTGGATGGCGAAAACCTCCCTCGCTGACCGTCTCCTTCCTCGGTACAGGTCTCTTCCTGAAGGCGCGCTCGAACCTCGGCATGAATGCTACGAACGATTGCATCGGTTGTCACTCTATCTCGAAGATCGTCAATCAACGCAATCTCCTGATGGCCCGGGTCTGGTCCAAAGTTCAAGCAAAGCCTCTAACCCCAGAGCCATGACTCAAGCCTTACGGGCGCCCCGAGCACCATTGGCCGCGGCCTGCCTGTTTTCGCGATCGTGCCGTCGCAAATGTTCCACCATCACCGAAGGTTTCAGGCGGGCGAGGCCGATGAAGGGGTTGCCGGTCGGCGCCACCACCTCGAAGGTCCTGACCCCGTCCATCCACTGGTAGCAGTCGTCCACATGGGTGGCCTGACGGTGGGCGGCGACGGTGAGGGTGTATTTCCCGACTCCCAGATTGAGTTCATCCAGAGCGTAGATCACCCGGCACATTTCGCCCCGCTTCAGGGCGAGCGGCAGTTTCTGATGGTAGGTGTTGGTGCCGTAAATGTCCTGGCCAAACCGGTCGCGAATCAGAATGCCGACACTCACGTCGTCCACTTTCTGTTCGGCCGCCAGCGTGATCACAATCCGGCAGGCAGCGCCGCTCACCAGGCATTCGGCTGGTTCGCCGCCGGCGTCTTCGAGGTTCACCGCGGTGATTTTCGCTTTGAAGTTGCCGTACGAACGGCAGCGATCGGAGCGCGGGTCGAACCGAATTTCCTCGCCTTTGGCCTTTCTCGCCAGGAAAAAATTGTAGGTGTTGAGCACACTGTCCGGCTCGCCCTCATCCGCCACCATCCCATGATCCAGCAGGATGGCCCGATCGCAGAGGACTTTCACGGCGTTGCTATCATGCGACACAAACACGATGGAGCCGCCCGTTTCCTTGAATTGTTGGATCTTTTTCATGCATTTCTGCTGAAAATAGGCATCGCCCACCGACAACGCCTCGTCCACCACAAAGGCCTGGGGATCGGCGTGGATCGCAATGGAAAAGGCCAGCCGCATGATCATCCCGCTGGAATAGGTCTTGATCGGTTCCCGGATGAACTCCGCCAACTCGCTGAACTCCAAAATGGCCTCGGTTTTTTTCTGGATCTCGCTCTTGGACATACCCAACAGAGTGCCATTCATGTGGATATTTTGCAATCCGGTAAACTCCGCATTGAAACCGGTACCCAGTTCCAGCAGACCGGTGATTTTCCCCCCGATCTGGATCAGTCCGGCATCGGGTAGCAGCACCCCGGTCAGGATCTTGAGGATGGTGGATTTGCCGGCACCGTTCTGGCCGATGATGCCAAGTGTTTCCCCGGTTTGCACCCGGAAGCTCACCCCGCGCAGGGCTTCAAATTCCCGATGGAAGCTGCGGCGAAACACCAGTTCCTTCAGGCGCAGCGCGGGTGATCTGTAGAGTTTGAAAGTCTTGTGGAGGTTTTCAACCTGAATCATGACCGCCTCGCCTGTTTCCGTGCCGCAACCCGTTCGAACACCCGCAGCGTTTCCCGGGCACAACGCTGCCAACTGAACCGGGCCGCGCGCTTCTTGCCCGCTTCGGCGAAGTCCCGGCGGCGCTCGGGATCCGCCAGCAACCCCTGCAATGCTTCGGCGAGATCCCGCGGATCTTGGGGATCCACCAGCCAGGCGGCGTCGCCGGCCACCTCCGGCAGGCTGGCGGCCCGCGCTGCAATCACCGGACTGCCGCAAGCCATGGCTTCCAGTACCGGTAGCCCGAACCCTTCATAGAGGCTGGGATAGACCGTAACCCGAGCGCCGCTGTAAAGATCGGCCAGGGTTTCTTCATCGACGTAGCCGGTGGTGTACACCCGCTGTTCCAGCCGCAACGGTTCCAGCAGTTGTCGCCAGGCCTGATCGCCCCAGCCGCTCCAGCCCGCCAGCACCAGCGCCGTCGGCTGCTTCACCAGGGCCAAGGCCCGGATCAAGAGCGGCAGGTTTTTCCGCGGTTCCTGGGTGCCCACAAATAGAATGTAATCCTCCGGAAGCTCCATCCGCCGCCGCATCGCGCCCACCTCCGCCGCCGGCCGGGGGAAAAATCGGGCCGACGGGGCTTCGTGGATGGCCGTCACGCGCCGCGGCTCCAATCCCAAATCCCTGATGATTTCTCGGCGAACGAATTCCGATACCGTGATCACGTGATCCACCTGACGGATTCTTCGCTCAAAAAAAAGATCGAACAGCCACAGCCGTTCTTTCGGGTGCAGGTGGCGATGGTTCACCAGCGACAGATCATGAATGGTGTACACCCTCGGCAGCGGCAGTCGCGGCGGCGGGATCAGATCGGTTTCGTGATAGATCCGCGGCTGAACGCTGCGGCATCCGGCCCGCAGCAGCCGTTCCAGGCGCAGCCGCTGGGTCGCGTTGATGGCGGCGATGAGAGGTTGCGGCAGGCCCCAGAACCGTTTGGTCTGGCGGCTCCACAGGTCGGGGTCGGCCGCCTGCGGCATGGTCGGCTGCAAACCGTGGTAACCCAGGTATCCCACCTGGACCCCGAGTTCAGCGCCAAGCGCCTGGTAAAGACAACGCACGTAACGGGTGATACCGGTCTCCAGCCCGGCAAATGGAATGGCGTTAACGATCAGTTTCATTTCAGCAACCCAAGAAGGCGCGCAGCAGCGGAAACATCCAGAACACACCGAGCAGCATCAAAGTGCTGCACAGCAAAAGCCCATACACGTTGAGCGGGTAGCGGCACTGTTTCAGCAACCCATAGCCCAGCCCGGCGCAAGCCGCGACCCAGGCACTCAGAATCAGCGCAAGCATTTAAATAAAATCCCTCACGTCTTTTTCCAGGGTCCGAAACACCAGGTAGGCCAAGACCAGGACCCCATGCACCAGCACCGTCAGCAGCAGCAGTTGCCGATAGGGCGGATCGGCCTGGTAAACAAACAACTGTTGAAACGATTGGACGAAGATGTAGGCGGGGTTGTAGACCAGCATGCGTTTCACTAAGTCGGGCAGGATCTGCGGCACGTAAACGATGGGAGTGAACCAGAACCAGAACTGGAGAATGATCCCGACGATCTGCTTGAGATCGCGAATGAAGACCGTGAAGGTGGCCATCAGCAGTCCGAACCCCACCGCGAACAACTGCATCAGGTAAAAGATGAAGGGCACCAGCAGGAGCCCGCTGTGAAAGGTGTAGCCGGTGGCCACCAGGAAGACGAAAAAGATGGTCATGGTGATGAGAAAGGTGATGGTTTCGGACAGGCTCACGTACACCAGCAGCATCGGCAGCGAGGTGCTGAGCTTGGTGATGATGTGCTTTTTTTCCAGAAACACCGAGCAGGACCGATTGAGGGTGGAGGAAAAGGCCGACCATGGCACCAGCCCGACGGTGACATAAATCCCGTATGTGTAGATGCTTGATTCCCCCGGCAGGTGCCCTCCCATGAGCTTGCCGAAGATCATGATATAAATCACCAGATACACCAGCGGCCAGATCATGGCCCAGAGCGCGCCGAGAACGGACCCGGCGTACTGTTCGGTGAAATCGCGTTTGGTGAGTTCCCAGATCAAACCGAAATTGACCATCGGTATCCTTCATGGAAATGGCTGGCCGCGCCGGCTTGGTTCCAGTCTGAACAAACTGCCGACGCCGTCACATGAGATATACGTCTTGGCCCTTACCATCGTTTCGGCCAATTTGAATTAAGGACTAGCCACGGAGTTCACATCGCAGCCACTGGCCGCAACCGAAGAATCTTTAACCACGAATGCCACGAATGCCACGAATGCCACGAATGCCATTGAGAAAACCCTTTCTTTTCGAAGCCTTCTCCGTGACCTCCGGGATCTCCGTGGTGAATCATTCCCATAAAGTGGCCGAAGCGATGATCATCGACTAGGTCTTGTGCTTTCCGAAACCGGGCTGCGCGACACGGCTCGATTGCCTTCCAGCGTTTGGCTTCATAGCAAAGGCGGCAGGCTTTGTCTAAGGGTTTAACATCGAACTGCCGGGGGCGCGGATGCGGGTCAGGCGGCGCAAGGGGGGCAGAGGATCTGGATTCGGTCGCGCTCCATGCGGGCCAGCAACGTTCTGGTGCCGGCTTCGCAGGATTCGCACACCAGTGGGTCGAGGGCCTGGGTCACCGGGTTCCAGGTGAGTGAGAGATCGCGTTTCCATTTGCGGTGCTGAAACGAGGCCATGACCTGGACCACGCTGGTGAGAAAGCGGATCGCCCCGGCGGGTCTGAGGACTACCCGAACCTGATACTTCTGTTTGAGATCGTCGATCTTGCGCTCGGCTTCCTCCGGCAGCAAATCGATCTTGGCCTGGCGATCGCGGCGCTGCGGTTCGCTCAGATTGGGATGATCGAGTCCCGCCGCCATTTCGGCGCCGAGAGCCGCATAGTATTCCCGGGTGTTGCGCACATCCCGGTGGAGACGCCGGTCCATGCTGCCCAAGAAGTCGGCCAGTGCCTCCCGGGTGGCAATCTGCGCCTGTTCCATGGCGGCCCGCGCCGCCCGCTTGAGATCGCCGGGAAAATGCGGCGGTGCTTCCTCCGGCGCGAAGAATTGTGGATAGAAGCGCGGCCACTGCGCGCAGAAGCCGTCAATGTGAGCCCCGGAGCGTTCCTGCACCGCCACCTCCACCAGGCCTTCCTTGCGTTCGTCACTGAGCGCCGCATAATGGGTCGAAAGCACGAGATAATTGGTCCGGGCTTCGGCTGTGCCGGTGATCTGGACCCGGGCATTGGGGAAGGAAAAATCCCGCGCCAGCACCTGGTCGAAGCCGGCCCGTTTGAGATACGGCGGGGCGATCTGGGCCAGCACCACCGGGGTGCGGGCGGTGGCCTGGTGCACCATGCGGTCGAGCAGCGGGCTGCCATAAATCAGGTCGAGCCCGCCTTGGCCGATCAGAACTTCTTCCGGCAGTTCCAGGATTCGGGCCAGGTCGGGGGGCAGCAGCAGACGCAGTCCGGCCGCCGCCGCTTCCGCTACCCCGCCGTAGTGCTCGGCCAGACGCACGCTGAATTGCCGTAGTTCTTCGGTGAGTGCCATGATCAGGTCCCGAAATCGTCCTGGAACAGCTTTTCGTCCAGGTCCTTGCTCTTTTCATAGGCGGTGCGAGCGCGTTTGAGTTGGGTGCCGAGGGCGTCGAAGGCCTTCGCCTGCTGCGCTTCATCGGTGTGTTCCAGCCACAGTTCGAACACCAGGTCGCTGAATTCCTTTTCCGTGGTGAGGCGGCCGAGGATCATGTCGATTTCGCCGATCACCAGTTCGAACATGTTGATCTTGCGATCCAGGATATCCAGGATGCGATCCTCGATGCTGCCGCCGGCGCAGAAGTTGTACACCTGCACCGGTTGATCCTGACCGATCCGATGGATGCGGCCGATCCGCTGTTCGATTTCCATTGGGTTCCAGGGCAGATCGTAGTTGATCAGGGTGTGGCAGAACTGGAGGTTGTGGCCCTCACCGCCGATTCCGGTGGCCAGCAGCACCTGGCAGTGGTCGCGGAAGTGATCCACCGCTTCCTGCTTCTGTTCGTTGCTCATGCCGCCGCGAAACACGGCGTGGCTGATGCCGTGTTCCTGAAAGGACCGGCGGAGGAATTCCAACGTTCCGATATAATTGACGAAAACCAAAAAGCGTTCACGGCTCGACTGGATCAGATCGAGCACCTGCCGGAGCTTGCCGCTCTGGCCTAGACCGCGGCCCGCTTCCAGCA
>MNZR01000225.1 GCA_001873705.1 Syntrophobacteraceae bacterium CG2_30_61_12 | reverse complement strand
ATGCCGCGCACTCTTCGAAACTTCCTGTGTGCCGCCTTTCACGATCTCCCGCCAGCTCTCCATGCATTCAACCACATGAACGGTCTCTGTCTTCTTTCCGTTCGGACCAAAGCAGTACTCTATCTCGTTTGCCCATGTAAAATACTGCTTTCTGTTGCCCCATATACGAGTATACCGGTTCTTGGGCTCGAGCTCACTTATGGCGTCAAATTCGCGATGTACGGTGATCAAGCTCTTGTCCTGCAAAACGATCATATACTGTGAACGGGTAACAAGTGGACTTGTTGGGGCGCATTGTGTACGGTTCTCCTACGAGCAACCAGCACGCAAGGAGGACACCATGATCCGAGTCGAGTTCGATCACGAGAAGATCGAGAAGCTCCACAAGTCCAAATCCACCATTTTGACGTATAACTTCAACATCAGCAACAGGCGATGATCGATCAGAACATGCCGCAACAGATCAATGCAACAACACTCGCCGCCACCGCCGTTATCGACTCCCCGGATGCCCTAGCACGGCTCATCGGCCGGGTGCTGACCGTGCGCGGCTGGAAACTGGCGACAGCCGAATCCTGCACCGGCGGCCGGGTGGCTCAGCTGATCACCAGCCAGCCCGGAGCGTCGCTCTATTTTGACCGCGGCTTCGTGACTTACAGCAACCGGGCCAAGATCGAGCAACTGGGGGTGGCGGCGAACCTGCTGGCGGCGCTCGGCGCGGTGAGCGCCCCGGTGGCCCGACAGATGGCACAGGGCGCCCGCCGGGCTGCGGGCGTCGAGGTGGCGGTGGCGATCACCGGGATTGCCGGCCCCACCGGGGGGTCGCTGGAAAAGCCGGTGGGAACGGTTTTTATCGCCGGCGCCGGACCCGCGGGAACGGTGGTGGAACGGCATCTGTTCCAGGGCGCCCGCGACCAGATCCAGGCCCGGTCGGCGGCAGCCGCTCTGGACCTGATTTGGAGTTTACTCAGCCGATGATTCGAAGCTTTATCGCCATCGATCTGCCCGAGTCGGTGCGGCGTGATCTGGCCCAGCTGCAGGAACGCCTGCGACGGGTGGGAGCGCCGGTATCCTGGGGGCGCCCGCAGGGGATCCACCTGACCCTCAAGTTCCTGGGCGATATCGACCCGGACCTGGTCCCTGCAATCGGCGCCGAACTTCGCGCCATTACCGTCCACCAGGCCCCCTTCCGGCTGCAGCCGAAGACCTGCGGAGCGTTCCCCGGTCTCAACCAGATCCGGGTCCCGTGGGTCGGCCTCGACGGCCATCTGGACACCTTGAAAGCGCTTCAGGAGCGGATTGAAACCGCGCTCGAGCACTTCGGGTTCCCGCCCGAAAAGCGGCCGTTCAAGGCTCACCTGACCCTGGGGCGGGTGAAAGGCCCCGGCCGGGAGCGCGCTCTTCAGGGCGCCCTGCTCGATTGCCGGAACTTTCAATCCGAAGCTTTTGACGTGACCGGGCTGGTATTGTATAGAAGTGAGCTAAGCCCGCACGGGGCGCGTTACAGCGCCCTGGAGCGCGCCCCGTTCGGCGGCTGATCGGCGCCGCGACTGCTTCGCCAGTCGCGTGCCGGTGACGCGCCGCGCCCCAACCATCCGGCAACACCCGGCAGCGGGAGGGAGGACAACCATGGCGGTAGCAGATCGCCAAAAGGTCATCGATGCCGCGATCTCTCAGATCGAAAAGCAATGCGGCAAAGGCGCCATCATGCGCCTGGGCGAGAGCGCCCTGCATGTGGAAGTTCCGGTGATTTCCACCGGCTGCCTGTCGCTCGATCTGGCCCTCGGAATCGGCGGCGTGCCGCGCGGTCGGGTGCTGGAGATCTTCGGACCGGAGTCTTCCGGCAAGACCACGCTGGCGCTCCACGTGATCGCCGAAGCGCAGAAAACCGGCGGGCTGGCCGCCTTCATCGACGCGGAACACGCGCTTGATGTCAATTACGCGCGCAAGCTCGGAGTCAATACCGAAGAGCTGTTGATCAGCCAGCCGGATTACGGCGAGCAGGCCCTGGATATCGCCGAAATCCTGGTGCGCAGCAACGCCATCGACGTGATCGTGATCGATTCCGTGGCCGCCCTGGTGCCGAAAGCGGAAATCGATGGGGAAATGGGCGATCCTCATGTCGGCTTGCAGGCCCGGCTGATGAGCCAGGCCCTGCGCAAGCTCACCGCCAGCATCAGCAAGTCCATGACCTGCGTCATTTTCATCAACCAGATCCGGATGAAGATCGGGGTCATGTACGGCTCGCCGGAAACCACCACCGGCGGCAACGCGCTCAAGTTTTATGCCACCATGCGCCTGGATATTCGCCGCATCGGGCCGCTCAAGGAAGGCCAGGACATGGTCGGCAATCGCACCCGGGTCAAGGTGGTCAAGAACAAGATCGCGCCGCCGTTCAAGGAAGTGGAATTCGACGTGATCTACGGCCTCGGCATCTCCAAGGCGGGCGATGTGCTGGACCTGGCCGTGGCGGCGAATTTCATCGAACGGGCCGGCACCTGGTATTCCTATAACGGCGAACGGCTGGGGCAGGGACGCGAAAACGTCAAGCGGTTTCTGCTGGAAAATCCCGACATCCTGGACGCACTCGAGGCCAAAATCCGGGAATTCCACGGCATCAAAACGCCACCGAACCAACCCGAAGCCGCCGCCCCATCGTCATGATGGATCGAAGCCGCGGCCCTGAAAAAGAGTTTTGACAAGATTAACAGGATGGGCAGAATGGCTGAGTAATCGGCTCATCGCCTTGATCCTGACAAGAAGGTCAGGATGTTACCGCAGAAGCCCCAGCATTGTCCTAGCCCCGAGCAAGCCGGAAGGAGACCGTGTTCATGAAAGCCAGCCAGATCCGCGCGCAGTTTCTGGATTTTTTTCAGCAAAGGGGCCACGCGGTAGTCAAGAGTTCGACCCTGATTCCGCATGACGATCCGACCCTGCTGTTTGCCAACGCCGGCATGAACCAATTCAAGCGGTGCTTTCTGGGTGAAGAAAAGCGGGGCTATCAGCGCGCCACCTCGAGCCAGAAATGCATGCGCGCCGGGGGCAAGCACAACGATTTGGAAAACGTCGGCTACACGGCCAGGCACCACACCTTTTTCGAGATGCTCGGGAATTTTTCCTTCGGCGACTACTTCAAATCGGAAGCCATCCAGTACGCCTGGGAATTCCTCACCGGCACCCTGGGGCTGCCCCAGGACAAGCTCTATGCCACCATTCACGAAGGTGATGAGCCGATGCACCTGGGACCGGACCGGGAAGCGGAACAGTACTGGAGCCGCTACCTGCCCCCCGAACGGATCCTTAAATTCCCCACCAAGGACAATTTCTGGGCCATGGGCGATACCGGCCCCTGCGGACCTTGTTCGGAAATCCTGATCGACCAGGGCCCGGCGCTTGGCTGCGGCAAGCCGGACTGCCGACCGGGTTGCGATTGCGACCGCTACCTGGAACTCTGGAACCTGGTGTTCATGCAGTTCAACCGCCGCGACGACGGGACCCTGGAGCCCCTGCCCAAACCCAGCATCGATACCGGCATGGGCCTGGAGCGGATTGCCGCGGTGTTGCAGAAGGTCCCGTCCAATTACGACATCGATCTGTTCGCGCCCATGATGGAAGCCATTTCATCCTTGTGCGGCCGGCGTTACGGAGCCAGTCCGGACCAGGACGTGTCGATGAAGGTCATTTCCGATCACGGTCGAGCGGCGGCCTTCTTGATCAACGACGGCGTTCTGCCCAGCAATGAAGGCCGCGGCTACGTGCTCCGTCGGGTGATCCGGCGGGCGTTGCGCCACGGCCAACTGCTCGGGCTGAATCAACCGTTTCTGAGTGAAGTAGCGGTGGCGGTGATGCACGCCATGGCCGACGCTTACCCGGAACTGTTGGAAAATCGTAATTATATCAACCGGGTCATCCTGAACGAGGAAGAGCGCTTCAGCGAAACCCTCGACCACGGGCTGCGGCTGCTAAACGATGAAATCAAACGGCTCCAAGACGCCCACATCGATACCGTGCCGGGATCGCTCATTTTCAAGCTCTACGACACTTACGGCTTCCCCATTGACATCGTTCTGGACGTGGCCAAAAAGCTTCGGCTCGGCGTCGATGAAGCCGGCTTCCAACAATTGATGGCCCGGCAGCGGGAGCAGTCGCGCAAGCACTGGCGGGGGAGCGGCGAGCGCGAACTGGGCGAAGCCTACCGGCAGTTGGGCGCGGCCGGAGTGCGAACGGAATTCCTGGGCTACCAGCAGACTGCCGCGCAGTCCGAGGTGGTGGCCCTGATTCGCGACGGCAACCGGGTGGCGGCGGCGACCATCGGCGATAGCGTTGAAGTGGTGACCCGCAACACCCCGTTTTATGGTGAATCCGGTGGTCAGGTGGGAGACCGCGGCCTGATCCTCGCTACCGGCGCGCGCCTCGAAGTGGAAGATACCCTCAAGCTCCCGGGGGATCTCATCGCCCACCTGGCCATGGTCCGCGAAGGACGTCTCGGCGAAGGCGATGCCGTGACCCTGGAAGTCGATCAGGCGCGGCGGGCGGCCACCGCTCTCAACCACACCGCCACCCACATCCTTCACGCCGTGCTCCGCGGCATTCTTGGCGATCACGTGAAGCAGGCCGGCTCAATGGTGTCTCCGGAACGGCTGCGCTTCGACTTCACCCATTTCAGCGCCCTCACCGAGGCCGAACTGGAAACCGTCGAACGCCTGGTGAACGAGGAAATCCGCCGCAATGACGCGCTCCGGGTGGAAGTCATGAACCTCGAAGACGCCCTCAAAACCGGCGCCATGGCCCTGTTCGAGGAAAAATACGGGGACCGGGTGCGGCTGGTGGAAATCCAGGGCTTCAGCCGGGAACTCTGTGGCGGCACCCACACCGCCCAGACCGGCGATATCGGAGTTTTCGTGATTGTTCAGGAAACCAGCGTGGCCGCCGGAGTGCGCCGGATCGAAGCGTTCACCGGGCCGGGCGCTCTCAGCTATCTGCAGCAGCAACGCAAGCTGCTGGAGCAGGCGGGTCGGCTGCTAAAAGCCAGCCCCCAGGAAGTGCCGGAACGGGTGGAAAAACTGCTCGGTCAGCAAAAGCAGTTGGAAAAAGAGCTGGATGCCTTGCAATCGTCGCTGGCCTCGAAAAAATCCGCCGATCTGCTGGAGCAGTGCGAAGACTGGAATGGGGTCAAGGTTTTGATCCGCCGGGTCGATATCGACGATCCCAAGGCGCTGCGGGAAATCAGCGATCGCTTCAAGGATCAAATTCCGTCCGGGGTGCTCCTGCTGGGCGCGGTTCAGGGCAGCAAGGCGCTGCTGCTGGCGGCGGTCACGGCGGACCTCATCGGCCGGGTGCATGCCGGCCGGTTGATCAAGGCGGTGGCCGAACGAGTCGGCGGCGGCGGCGGCGGCCGAGCGGATATGGCGCAGGCCGGCGGCAGCCGGCCCGAACACCTGGCGGAAGCCCTGGAAGCGGGGCGCCGGCACCTCGAGGAAAAACTTGCCGGCGGCAATTGATCCGCCGGTCCGAAGGATGAAATCCCTCGCTTCTTGCGGGCTCTTTCCTGGGAGCGCGGGCATCTTGCCCGCATCTGGGCGCGAGGCAAAAATAAAACCTCCGCGCGCAGCCTCACATTGTCATTCCCGGGCGATGATCGTCGCTTCGGCCACTTTATGGGAATGATTCACCACAGAGAGCACGGAGGTCACGGAGAATCCTTCGAAAAGAAAGGTTTTCTCAGTGTTCTCGGTGAACTCCGTGGTTAATCTTTATTCAAATTGGTCGAAACAATGATAATGGCCCATCCCCGCATGCTTCGATCCGGAATCCAGAAATGAGCGCTAGCCCTGATTCCCGCCTCGCACGTCATGAATTGGGGATCAGTTCACCCCCGACGATGAAAATGTTACGCTATCACCATACCAGTACGGGTGCGGGTCGAGAGTTATTTTGGCGGCATTTTGTCCCCGAGACCTATACTGGTTTAGGATCAGATATTTCATTTTCAAAAGCGGGCAAGATGCCCGCGTTCCCGGGAAAGAGCGCACACGAAATGAAACTTTTTACCCTTAACCGGTATAACATGACCTGGGTTCTCGGCACGTACCCCCGATTGTTCCAACTCCGCGAGGAGAAAGGACGCATGGTAAGAAGACCTGCCAGCCTTCAAGGGTGATGCAAGGCCCCCCGGAAACCTTCCCGTGTCTGGGCTACTCAAGACTTTTCCGAGGGGGGCACTCCATTCAGCACTCAGAAATATTTTCTCTAATCGGTTCAGTAAGTTACTGTATTTTCGGTAAGTCTCAAAGACCCTTTCGAGGTCAGGAGTTCTGAATTTAATTGTCGTTGAGGGGAAAAAATAATTGTCGTTGATCACCCGCACCATCGCCGACCTGGAAGGCTGCACCACGATCGCTCCCGACCATCTGCTGGAAGCGATCCAATACCGCTCCCTGGGCCGCAGCCTGTTTTGACTTCATCAGGAAGGCTGGTAACGACTAGCGCATTCCTA
>MNZR01000126.1 GCA_001873705.1 Syntrophobacteraceae bacterium CG2_30_61_12 | reverse complement strand
GGAAGTGAAGGCTGTAGGCGCCTTCACTCGAAGTGGTGGTGGTGCGTTTGACCGTCACGCCGGTGGCCTGCCGAGTGAGCCGCCAGCCGAATCCGGCGCCGGTGAGTTCGGTTTCGAAGCCGCCGTTGTGCACCTCGGGACCATCCTTGCCGTTGCGGGCGCGCCATACCTGGCGTGCTTCATCGATCCTGTCGGCACCCAGCAAGTAATTGCAGAATCGAAGTTGAACCGCATCGTCCAGCTTCAATTCACCGTCCTGCTCGATCTTCCGCCAGACGGCGAAGGCCGGATCGGCCTGCTGAAGCCTGATCAGGGCTTCCAGCCAGACCAGCCAGTTGACCCGGTCCACGTGCGCTGCAATCGCTTCATAGTCGGACCACTGCTGGAGCGCCAGGTAGATCGCGTCCGCCCTGCGTGCCGGCATGTTTTCCAGGATATGGTTGAACGCTTGCTGAAACACCTGCTCCTTCTTGAGATCATAGGCGAGCAGCAGTTCCTGCCATTTCCAGGTGGCGGTGCGGGCCAAGATCGGCGCCAGGGTTTCCAGCACCAGGCCGGCCCGGTCCGAGTGGTCCATGCTCATTTCCGCCCGGGCCAGCGCCAGCCAGGCATCGATCAGCACCACATCGGCGGCGATCGCCCGGCGATAATACTGGTGCGCGGCCGCTGGATCGAGATCGATGAAGTAGGCGCTATTACCCCGCCATAGGGAAACCACCGGGAACCAGTCGGCACTGGAATGGTTTAGAACGTTCTCGACATCGCCCTTGCCTACCCGATAGGAAAAAATGCCATACCAGATGAGCATCAGGGCCACGCCCACCAGGATCGGGGTGAGCAGCATTTTGACGGCGACGGATGGAGTCCGATTCATGAGCATCCTCAAGGGGCCAACGACCCTTGGCGGTCTTCGCCGCCACCAATCGGCACGCCGCCCCCGGCTCGGCCGACCAAGGGCGGCAATCTATTCACGGCTCTCCACCGGTTCGGCGGCCGAATCCAGCACCGGCTGATCGCCATGATCGGCCTTTGCGACCTCGCCCTTGGGCTGGGATTGGTCCTGGTCACCATAGGGCCGGTATGAGTAATGGTAATATTTGTAATATTTATAGTAGTAGTTGCCGTAGTGGTAGCTGACCTCGAATTTATTGACGATGCTGCCCAGCAGGTTCCCATGCACGTTATGGATGCTCTTGCGAAACACCCGCAGGGCTTCCCGATGGGTTTGATTGAGGGTGCTCACCAGAATGACGCCGTCGGTCTGATTGCCGAGCACCAGCACATCGGCGAACCCGGCATAGGGGGGCCCGTCCAGGATGATCCGATCGAAATATTTCCCAAGGTGTTGAAGGAGCGTTTTCATCTTGGAAGAGGCCAGCAGTTCCGCTGGGTTGGGCGGGGTGATGCCGGCCGGAATGAAATAAAGCCCCGAGTGCTCGGTTTTCTGCACCAGGTCCTCGGCCTTGGCGATGCCGCTGAGGTAGAGACTGAGTCCCTTGCTGCCGCCGTTTTGGGGATAGACCTTGTGCAGGCGCGGGCGGCGAAGATCGCAATCGATCAGCACCACCCTTTCCTCGGAAGAGGCAAAGGAGAGGGCCAGATTGTTGGCAAGGGTGCTCTTGCCCTCGCTGGCGGCGGTGCTGGTCATCAGAATGGTCTTGAGGGGCCGGTCGGTGGGGCTGGACAGTTGGATCGACACCTTGGCGGTCCGTACCGCTTCGGAAAAGCTCGATTTGGGTTCGCTCCGCACCAAAAAGTCCAGCTTTTTCTGCTCCTCGCTGCTGGCCCGAGGGATCACGCCCAGCAACGGGATCCGAAAGCGATCCGAAATTTCATCGATCCGTTTGACGGTGTTATCCAGGTATTCCAGCAAGAAGGCCATCCCGACCCCACCCATGAGGCCGACCACGATGGCCAACAGCAGATTCAGGCTGACCTTGGGCTTGTAGGGTTGCAACGGCAGACTGGCGAAGTCGACGATTTGGATGTTGCTGATTTCACTGCCCACGTTGGCGTCGATTTCCTTGGAACGCTCCAGCAACTTATCGAAAATGCTCTTGTTGGTGCCCGTTTCGCGTTCCAAGATCTTGTACTGAGTGGCCTGATCATTGAGCTGCATGGCCAGGGCCTTTTTGGTTTCCGCCGTTTCCCGAAGCGATCGCTCGCGTTCTCGGGCGGCCAGGTAATCGCGCTCGATGGAGCGAACAATCCGGTCTTCCTCCACCCGGATCTTGTTTTGAGATTCGGTCAGCTTGGCCTGCAAGCTCTTGACCCGGGGGTAGCCGTCCTTGAAGGTTTCACGCAGTTCCTCCAGTTCCCCGAGGAGTTTGATGTATTCCTCGCGCAACTTCCGGATCAGCTCGTTTTGCACCACCTGGGGCAGTGAGTCCGGGCCCTCTTGCCGCGACTGTTGGAACAGGGCTTCCTTGCTGATTCGCTCCGATTCCGCCACGGCCAAGGCGTTGTTGATTTCCTCGAGCTGGCGGTAAATCAGGTTCATTTTGGAATCGAGCGAAACGATCCCGGCTTTGCGGGCGAATTTATTGAGCGCCACCTCGGACTTTTCCAGATCCACCCGGGCCACCTCGATTTGTTTCTCCAGTTGTTGCTTGGCGCTGTTGGCGGAATCCAGCTTCTTGTCCATCTGCCAGTCGATGAACTGACGCAGCAGCGTGTTGACGACGTCGCGCGCCAGGGCCGGATCGGCCGCGCTGAATGCCAGGGACACGATGGTGGTGTCGCGTTCCGGCTGGACCTCCAGGCTCTTTTGATATTTGCCCAAAATAGCCTGATCCAGGACGAGTTTTTTCTGCTCGTCACTCAGATCCGTATCGGTATCGCTGCTAAACAGGGATTTGATGGCCTTCCTCAAGCCGCTTAACCATGCGCCGATGGACAGCTTGTCCGGATCGGCGGCGATGGCCGGATTGAAATCCGGGTGTTGGTCCAGGCTAAGAGCTTCGATCACGCGGGTAGCCAGCGAGGTGCTGCCCAGCAGCTTGACCTGGGTTTGGACAAATTCCCGAGTCTGCATCTGGTTCGCCACCACGTCTTCGAACTTGGTGACGTTGGCGGCCCGGGTGTTGAATTCGAGACGCCCCTCGGCCTTGAAGATCGGGGTCATTTTCAGGCTGACGAACAGAGTGGTGACGAATATGGCCACCAGAAAGGTGAGGATCAGCCATTTACGCCGCAGCACCACCTCGATATAGTCGCGCAGATCGACGCTTTCATCGAAGTCCGGCACGGCATCTTGCAGCTCGGTCGAGGGCAAATACGCATCGCTTCTCGAAAGCGCGGGCAGATCGACGGGTTTGGGAATGGCTTCGGTAATGCTGGTCATGCTTCAACTCCGGTCTTGAGAAAGCAACGCAAACCCGATCGGGGTTATGGGCCGTCAGTTGGACTATCGAATTGCACTCGATCGCGTCGACTGAAGACCACGGGAATCGTAGCCGGAATTTATATCATCCGGAAGTCATTTCCGCGGTCTCAAGCGTGGGGCTGATCGGCGCTCAACGTTTGGATCAAGACAAAACCGGCCACCAACTGCAGGGCGATGGCCGCCATCTGCCAATTGAATTCCAGCCAGGAGTGCAACAGCACCGCGGCCGTTCCGGCCAGTGCCCCGGCCGCCACATAGCGCTGTTCGGGGCGGCAGGCGAACCGGGTCCGAAATACCCGCAGCGCCGACCGCCACCAGCAAGCCCAGATCATGAGCATCACCCCGATGCCGGCGGGTAACCCGATTTCCGCCGCCAGTTGCAGATAATCGTTATGAGCATGGCGGGTGTACATGGTTTCGGGTAGGTGCCCCTGATAGATTCGATAAACTTCATGGAAGCTGCCGAGCCCGGTGCCGGTCAGCGGATGATCGCTCACCTGGATCCAGGCTTCGCGCCAGATCTGGAAGCGGCCTTCGGCGCCGGTGTCGAGCGTATTGAAACGGGCAACGATTTCATCGAAACCGAGGATGCCGCCGTAGACCAACATCACCAGCCAGCAACCGGCGACCGCCGCCAGGGCGGCGCGTCGGCGCGTGCCGCTGAGGACCACAAACAGGGTGGCGGCCACCATGGAACTCAAAATGGCACCGCGCGACGCGGAAAAGAACAGGGCCAACAGGATCAGCCCAATCAGAAAACCGAACAAGATCTGCTTGTGCCGGGTCTGTTCCCGCATCACCTGAATATTCGCGTGCCGCCGTCGAGAAGCATCCGCGCCCGCTTGCGGGAAGCTCATCACATAGCCCAGCAGCAGGGGCCACAGCAGACCCAGATAAGCGGCGTAGTGGTCGCGGTTGATGAAAGTCCCGCGGGCAAAGCCCGAGGAGGCGGCTGTGTCCCCAAGCACCCCCAGGGACGGGATCAATACCTGCAACAAACCATAGCAGGCTTCCAGGGTGCCGATGGCGAGCAGCAGATTGCAGTACCAGATGCGAGTGCGGCGATCTTCAAGCGCACCTCGCAGGAGCAGCGCAAAGCCCGCCAGAAACGCCCAAAACAGTCCTTGAAACAAGGTGTTGAGTGGTACGTAACTGAGCGTGTTGGGAAACAGGCCGAGTCCGATGACCGCCCCGGCCTGACCCAGGTGCGCGGCCCGGGTCGGACTCAACACGCGCAGCCAGGAAGCCGGCAACGGGATGATCTGCAACAAAGGGATGAGCAATAGCAGCATCACGAACCATCGGCAGCGTCGGCTGGGAACGGCCACCGTGAACGATCTATCGAGCCAGATAAAGAGGGCGGTCAGAAGCAGGAAACAGCCGACGATCGGGGCCCAAAAAGCTTCGTGCGACCCACCATAAACCAAAGGCAAGGCCGCGGTGGGCGGAACAATGAGGATACGACGATAACCCGTGCTGGCTGCCACGTTCGTTTGGTCCCGGGAGGCTTGGAATGAATCGACTTCAGCCCATGACCGAAGATCCCCCCCGCGATCAGCCGATTCCACGGGTCGTTGGATCGTTCGGCTGGTCTCGGATATACCTGCCCTAGCGAATAGATGTCAATGCCTCATGTCATCGGACCTCGCCGCGGCTTTGGTGAATCGCCTCCGGCCAGGCCCGATGCCGATGAGTTGCCGTATATACCACGCACGGGAACAAAGTGCCCATTTTGGTTCACCGCAAAGACGCAAAGGACGCAAAGAGTGACAGAGATTTGTAATGAAAGATTAGATCCTTTCGTTGCCTTGGCTGTTTGCGCCCTTGCGGTGAAAAGCTCGGTTTGTGACCGCTCGGAGTATACCCGTTGAGGAGGAGAGCTTTCATTACCAAATGCGGGCATGATGCCCGCGCTCCCGCCGTAGGTCGAATTGCGACCAACGGGAGCACCCTGACGATCTTGACGCCGTGGCCGCTCCACACAAGTCAGGGAGCGCCGCGCGCACCCTGACCTACCATTGTGGTGCTCCCTCATGCCCGCGGCGTGGGGGCATGGAGGGTGTCCTGGGACCTTGTCACCGAGTACCGAGCCTGGTGGAGTTGCGCAAATAATAAAATGCTTGACACGCCGAAAAAGTGCGGTTACACAGTTTAGCCAAGAGCGGGAGTAAAAAGCGGAGCATCTCGTTGGCAGGCAAAATCGTCTCGGGTTCACGGCTAAAGTTCGCGTTTAAAGTTCAGACTTCTAGGTGAGTTCACCATTCGTCAGGGATGAAGGCGGTGTCCGCTCTTCCAACGGCCGCCGTGGCGCAAGGGGCGTCAGGTAAACCAGCGGTTATTTTACGGCGGATATGTTTAAGCAATTTTGTTTGCGGTAACCACAACAAAGGAGGAAGTCATGAGGCGGAAGAGTACGGGGCTTATCGTTATTTTGTGCATGGCCATGGCCATGGCACCGGTGATCAGCGTGGCCGGGCCTCCCGCGCGGTTGATCCCCATGGGCAAGGTGAGTCTGCTCCAGGACGGCGTGGCGACCCAGCAGATCGGTTCCGAGATGCCGTTGCCGGACGGGGTGATGATGCTGTGCAAGGGGCAATGTCTGGTGCGGGCCGATGGGCTTCAGTTGGTGGCTAAGAACGATGCCACCTTCGGGGTGTCCGAGGGGCCCCAAAAATGGGGCGTGACGGTCAATTCCGGCCAGATCGATTTTGCTCTATCGAGCAACTCCAAACTGGTGACCTTCCATACGCCGCACGATGTCATCGATATTCAGGAAGCGGTTTTCGCGGCCAATGACAAGGGGGTGGTGCGCGGCACCATCACGGTGACCGACAAGGACACTCAATTCAATATCGTCGAGGGCACGGCAAAAGTCAGCAGCGAAAACGGTACCAAGGTGCTGAAGGATGGCGCTGAGATCCGGTCCACCCAGGCCAAGATGGGCACGGGCGGTGGAGCAGGGGCCGGACTGCTAGGCGGCGGTGCCGGGACTGGTTTGGCGATCGCG
>MNZR01000074.1 GCA_001873705.1 Syntrophobacteraceae bacterium CG2_30_61_12 | reverse complement strand
TGCTGGGAGCGGACGCGGTGGGCATGTCGACCGTCATGGAAGTGATCGCGGCCGTTCACGCCGGTCTCGAGGTCCTGGCCTGTTCAGTGATCGCCAATGTCAATCGGCCCGACTGCTTTCAGCCGATCGAACTGGACCAGGTGATCGCCACCGCCGCCGAAGCGGGTCCAAAGCTGATGCGACTGATCGGCGACATGCTGCCTGCCGTCCCCGGGACCGCCGCGGGAAAGGCGAAGGCATGAAATCAGCCCACCAGCAACCGCAAGACTGCGATCTTCTCATCACCGGCGGTCTGGTTCTGACCCTGGATGAGCAGGACCGGCGCTTCGATCCGGGAGCCGTCGCCATCGATTTGGGAAAAATCGTTGATGTCGGCCCGGCCGCCGACCTGGGGCCAAGATTTCATCCGGCCGCAACCCTTTCGGCGGCAGGCTGCGTGGTGTTGCCGGGGCTGATCAACGCTCACACCCACGCGGCCATGACCCTGTTTCGCGGCCTGGCCGACGATCTGCCGCTGATGGACTGGCTCCAGGGCCACATCTTTCCGGCCGAACGCAAACTCACCGCCGACTGGGTCTACTGGGGCACGCTGCTGGCCTGTGCCGAAATGATCGGCTCCGGCATCACCACCTTCTGCGATATGTACCTGTTCGAACACCGGGTGGCCGAAGCCGCCCGCGACGCCGGGATGCGCGCCCTGGTGGGGGAAGTGCTGTACGACTTCCCGTCGCCCCATTACGGCCCCATCGATCAGGGGCTCCGCTTCACCGAAGACCTGATCCGCGAGTGGCACGGCCACCCGCTGGTGCGCATCGCGGTGGAACCGCACGCGCTTTACACCTGTTCGCCCGAGCTGCTGCAACGCTGCGGCGACCTGGCGGCGCATCATGAGGTGCCCCTGATCACCCATCTATCCGAAAACCAGGCCGAAGTGGACCAGATCCTTGCCCGCTACGGCCGCCGCCCGGTGGCGCACCTGGCCGAACTCGGCTTGCTCCACGAGCGCCTGATCGCGGACCATTGCGTGGCCCTGGATCAGCACGATATCGACCTGTTGGCCGAACACCGGGTGCAGGTGGTGCACAATGCGGAAAGCAATCTCAAACTCGCTTCCGGGATCGCTCCCGTGCCCAGGCTGCTGGCCGCCGGGATCAATGTCGCGCTGGGAACCGACGGCTGTGCCAGCAACAACGACCTCAACCTGTTCGGCGAAATGGACACCTGCGCCAAGCTCCACAAAGTAGCGACCCTCGACCCCACCACCATGGCGGCGCCCACCGTGCTGCGCCTGGCCACCGCCGGCGGCGCCCGGGCGCTGGGACTGGGCGATTCGGTCGGCACCCTGGAGCCAGGGCGGCTGGCCGATCTCATCGCGGTGGACTTCCAGCAGCCCCACCTCACTCCCGTTTATGACCCAGTGAGCCATCTGGTCTACGCCGCCGGTCCCGCCGATGTCCGCCACAGCGTGATTGGCGGCCGGGTGGTGCTGAAGGATCGGGTCATCCAAACCCTCGACCTGGAAGAGGTGCTCCATCATGCCCGCCGCATCGCCCGCATCGTTCGCTCCTGACTCGGGGCCACGCTCCGCCGCCGCTACACCTCAACCGGTGGATCTGATCCTGACCGATATCGACTGGCTGGTCACCTGCGACCCGGCCATGACCGTGATCGAAAGCGGTGCGGTGGCGATCCGGGGCGATCGGATCGTCGCGCTGGGGCCGACCGATCAATTGACCGCCCGCTTCGCCGCCGCCCAACGGGTTGCGCTCACCGGCCACCTGCTGCTGCCGGGACTGGTGAACACCCACGCTCACGCCGCCATGAGTCTGTTCCGCGGGCTGGCCGACGATCTGCCGCTTGAGCGCTGGCTGTTCGAGGTGATCTTCCCGGCGGAAAGCCGCCACATGAACGCCGATCGGGTGCATTTGGGAACGCTCCTGGCCGGCTTGGAAATGCTTCAGGGCGGGATCACCACCTGCTGCGACGGCTATTTTTTTGAGGAAGCGGCGGCCCTGGCCTTTCAGGAAACCGGGATGCGCGCGGTCCTGGGCCAGGGCGTGGTGGATTTTCCGGCCCCGGACCTGGCCGATCCGAGCCGCCTCGAGGACCGCCTGAGCGCCTTCGCCGAAGCCTTTCCGCACGCCGACGGGCGGCTCAAGCCGGGGCTGTTCTGCCACGCCCCCTACACCTGCGGCCCCGCCACCCTGCAACGGGTGAAGGGCATCTGCCGGGAGCGCGACTGGCTGTTTCAGATCCATCTCAACGAAACCCGCGACGAAACGGCGCGTCTCACCGCCGAACACGGTGAACCCCCGACCCTCTACCTGGACCGACTGGGGGTCCTCGATCACCGCACCCTCTGCGCTCATGCGGTCTGGATGCAAAGGGAGGAAATCGAACGGCTGGCGGAGCGCCGGACCGCGGTTTCCCACAACGTGCACAGCAACATGAAACTGGCTTCCGGGGTGGCGCCGGTCCCGGCCATGATCGCGGCCGGCATCACGGTGGGACTCGGCACCGACGGCTGCGCCAGCAACAACACCCTGGACCTGTTCCGGGAAATGGATCGGACCGCGAAGTTGCACAAGGCGGTGAGCGGCGACCCCACCGTCTGTCCGGCCCGGCAGGTGCTCCACCTGGCCACGCTTGGAGGCGCGGCGGCACTCGGTTTGGCCGAGCTGACCGGAAGCATCGAAGCGGGGAAAAAGGCCGATCTGGTGGCGCTCGATTTGCGCCAACCGCACCTCACGCCCCTCTATGATCCCGTGTCGCATCTGGTCTACTGCGCCCGGGCGAGCGATGTGACTCAAGTCTGGATCGACGGGCGCCGGGTGGTGCAAGACCGACGGGTACTGACCCTGGATGGCGATGAAGTGAGGCGTGAAGCCGCCGCCGCCGGCGCCATGATTGGGCGGGGGCGGTAGAGGATTTTTTTGACAGGATTAACAGGATTAACAGGATTGGCAGGATTGGCAGGATAGATGGATGGGCGAGTGTTTATTGCCCAGCACCTCGGCCCAGGAGCACCGCCCGGACCGGAGAGGCTTCGCCGCCGCCGATTTTCAGCGGCAGGGCAAGCAGCGTGTAGTTCCCCGGCGGTACCAGGGCGAGATCGATGCCTTCGAGAATGATGATCCCGCGACCGAGCAGTTCCCGGTGCGCGGGGAAATCCGGGGCATCGGGAGGGTCGATGGACAGGGCATCGATTCCCACCAGGGGTGGTTCGAGAGCTGCGCAGGCGCGGGCGCCGGCGGCGGTGAGATAAACGTAATCGCTCTGAAACTCCCGCGCGGACAGGATGCGCTCCGCCGAATTGCGGGTCTTGAACAGCAGCGCCCGGCCCGGTTCGAACCCACCGGCGGCGACGGCAGCGGTATCGATACGGTGCGGATCGTCGACCACCGCCACCTGGGCCGGCACCATGAAGCGCTCCGGCGGGTAGTCGCCGATCCGTTTGCCGCCGGTGATAAAGTGCGCCGGCAGGTCCAGATGGGTGCCGCAATGGGCGCTCAAAGCCAGGCTGGAAAGCTCACAGTCGTCGCCTTGATCGAAACTCAGAGCAACGGTTCGGAGAAAACGCAGGTCCCCTGGATAGGCCGGCGTGTTGCGGTCAAGCGCCAGACTGATATCGTAGATGCACGTAGGATTATCGAGGTTGAATTCCTTCACTTCTTGTGAGCTTTGTCCGGGGATAGCGGGCATCTGGTTCCCTGGGAGCGCGGGCATCTTGCCCGCAACGGCTGATGAAAAACCCCATCCCAAAGCGGCCCAACCGGGTCAGCCGACCTGCCGACGGCCCCCCTTATCGGCAGCGGCTTCAAATACGCCGCACCCACCTGGGCCGCAAGTACCCCCGGGCCATGGGCGAGGATCGAAATCATCCTGGCCGCCCCTCCTCATCCCTCCAACAGGCGCTCGACCGAGGCCATGATCAGCCGGATGTTGACCGGTTTTGGCAGGACCGTTACCGGGTAGCGGCGGGCCAGTTCTTCTTCCTGTTCGGCCACGGTGCCGGTGTAAAAGACGAAGCGATTCACCAGGTCGGGGTCGAACGCGATGGCTTGGTGGAATAACTCCAGCCCGTTCATCACCGGCATGTCCACGTCGGTGAGGATCGCATCGAAGGCGGTGGAGCGGATCAGATCCAGGGCTTCGCGGCCGTTGCGAGCGCTCGTCACCTGGCCGTAGCGGCAAAGCAATTGCTGGTAGAGCAGGAGCAGGGCAGGCTCATCGTCCACCACCAGGATCGTTCGCTCCCGCAGTTTGGGCAGTTTCCGACCATGCCAGTTGGGCTGCAGGTGGGTCGGGAGATCGGCGGCAAAACGCTGGAGTCGGTCTTCATGCTGCTGGATCTCGGAAGCGGCCTTCTGCAGCGTTCGGGAACAGCCCTGGCAGCGGTCCACCAGATAACGGAAAAGCGGGTTCAGTTCAGAAAACTCCATGTCCACCATGGCCTGAATCATTTCCCTTTCCGTTAGGACGCCTTGTTCGAGCCGGCGCTTCAGGTCCTCGATGCTCTGTTCAATCCGACGGCGCAGTTCCTGATCCATCACCACCTGATCCACCTGGAATTGCTCACAACGATCCGCAACGTCCAGCACCTCGGCCAGTCGCGCCGCATGCCCGGCTTCATCTTCCGCCATCCGCCGAAGGAATTCCCGAAATGGCCCGGAGTAACGGGACTCCTCAGCCGCTTTTCGGTAAACCTCGCCGGCCAGTTCTTCCATCCGCTTCGACCAGACGATGATGTCCTGAACCACCATAACGATCCTCCAACTGCAGCCGCTCAGCCTGAACGGGTCCGCCTGATCATCCGGGGCGCAACCGATATGCTGCAATTCCGCTCTTTTTAACACGCTCCCATGCTGAAATAAAACGATAAATCGAGGGACTGCGGAAACCCGGTATCAGGGGGAACTCGCCGGCCCCACGATCGGCCGCACTCCCGGCTGGAACCAACTGGGCCAGGCGAACCCGATCGATGGCGCTGATTCAAGGACGATGGTTATGATGAGCACTTGCCCTCGGCACTCAACCGATTGGGTTTCCCGATGGGCGGCCGTGCGCCGATTGAAATTAGCTATTTGCCATCGGCACCCCATTCGTGGAACAAACTTGGCTCGGCTCGAATCGCCGCATTGCATCTGACTTTTCCGATTGGTAAACGGCTCCGACCAGCCGGAGGGCGACCCGGGCGTTGCCACCAAGGGACGCGGAAGCGAAACTTCAGCCTCGGTCCCGGGGTGTTTGCCGAACCGACGAACGCCGTCACGACGTATTGCAGGCACGTGACCATGACCCTGATCGATTGGATTTACAAACTGCCGCGCTGGGTGATCGGAGCGGTGTTCGTCCATGCCGGCGGCCTCAAGCTGGCTGACCCCGGGAGCCTGGCGGTATTGATCGACGCCTATGGGCTGGTGCCGGACCCACTGCTGACGCCCATCGCCGTTGTGTTGCCGGCGTTCGAGGTGGCCGCGGGCATCGGTCTGATTCTGGATATCAAGGGAAGTCTCACCACGGTGGTCGGTTTACTGGTTCTGTTCCTGGTCATCCTGGGTTACGGGATGGGCATGGGACTTGATGTGGACTGTGGTTGCTTCGGTCCGGAGGACCCGGAAGCCAAGGCCTTTCATGGTCTCAAACCGGCGTTCTACCGCGACCTGGCGATGCTCGGCGTAACGGCTTTTCTGTATGGGTGGCGGCGCTATCGGACCATCGAACCGGTAGCGTTGCGCGCTTTGGTCAACCGATTCTAACAAGGAGGGAGAAAAACATGCGTGCAATTGCAATACCGTTGAGGCTGATGATGCTGGCGATTTTCCTGTTCGGAATCAGCGCACCCGCTGTGGCCAAGGACATATTCGAACTGGAAGTGGACAAGGAAGCCGAGGCGATCAAGCTGGTTCGCGATGCGCAAAGGGGCGGCTACCAGTTGGTCGGCACCGAGGAATTGAAGGCCTGGATCGATGCCGGTAAAGACATGGTGATCGTGGACACCATGCCTTATGAAGACAGCTACAAGGTGAACCATGTGCCGGGCGCGGTCCAGTTCCTGTTTCCCATCCCGGACATGCCCGAGTGGGACCTGAAGGAGACCGCCGGCAAGACCCAGGACGACTTCGTGAAACTGCTGGGCCCCGACAAGACCAAGACCATCGTCATCTACTGCGGCTTCGTCAAATGCACTCGCAGCCACAACGGCGCCGTGTGGGCGAAGAAACTCGGCTACCAGAACGTCTACCGCTACCCCGGTGGGGTGTTCGCCTGGAAGGGCGCCAAGTACCCCATGGAACAGGCCAAGTAGCCATTCAAGCTGGAGTTCGGCAACCGGTGGAGCGCCCTGACGGGACGCGCCAGGAGCAAGACGCCCTGACGGGACGCACTACCGAAACCTGACGGAGCACCCGCGTACCCGTCCTCACGGGCGCCCTATTCCGGGGACGCGTTGGTAGTGGCGCCGTCAGGCGTTGCGGCGCTTCCCAACCCGCGGTCCTGTCCTCCGCACGCTCCGAACCACCGCAAACCAAGACGCCCTGACGGGACGCACTACCAACATGGAAGAACGCCCTGACGGGACGCACTACCGAAACCTGACGGAGCACCCGCGCACCCGTCCTCACGGGCGCCCTATTCCGGGGACG
>MNZR01000268.1 GCA_001873705.1 Syntrophobacteraceae bacterium CG2_30_61_12 | reverse complement strand
GGTGATTGTCGATCATCGTCGGCAGCGCGCCGAAATCACCCTGGTGGTGGACCCCGATCGCCTGGCGCGTTTCGGGGAAGCCACCTTCACCGGTGTGGAATCGGTGGCACTCGATTTCCTGAAGGCCCAATTGCCCTGGCAGTCAGGCGACCGCTACGACGGCGATCTATTGAATGAAGCGCGAAAACGCCTGGTGAAAACCGATCTCTTCAGCCTCATTCAAGTCAGTCACGCCGACCAGTTGACCGCCGATGGCCGCCTTCCCATCACCGTCCTATTGCGCGAACGTAAGCCCCGGACCGTGCGCGGCGGTCTTCGGTACGGCAGCGATGCCGGGATCGGCGCCCGGCTCGGTTGGGAACACCGCAACCTGTGGCGGCGCGGGGAACGATTGCGGGTCGAAGGGAACGCCTCGTCGCTGATCCGCCAGATCGATAGCGAACTGAGAAAACCCAACTTTTACAGCGAGCGCCAGGCCCTCATCGTCGATTTCCAGGTCGCCGACGAAACCACGGACGCCTACGACAGCAGCCATATCGAAAGTCAGGCGATGGTGGAACGGAACCTGATCGATCGGATGTTTCTGAGCCTGGGCCTGGGGTTGCGCTATTCCACCATCACTCAAGTGGAACGCGATGAATTCACCCTGGTCTACGTGCCCGCCCGGTTCACCTGGGACACCACCGAAAACCGCTTTGATCCGAGCGCCGGTGGGCGTCTGGAAGTGAAAACGGCCCCTTACCTCAATTGCGTCGGCGATCGGCTCCTGTTTTTCAAGAATTACCTGGACTACAGCCATTACCTCGCGGTGCTTGAGCAACCGCAAGTGATTCTCGCCGCACGGGCCGTTCTCGGCGGCATTGCCGGCAACAACTGGGACAAGGTGCCGGCTGATCTGCGCTTCTACGCCGGCGGCGGCGGTTCCATTCGCGGTTATTCCTACCAGTCGGTGGGGCCGCTGGATGCCGACGGCGATCCGCTGGGCGGCAATTCGCTGGTGCTGGTCAACGCCGAAGCCCGTCTCCGGCTGACCGAAACCATCGGCATGGCGGTTTTTTTAGACGGTGGCAGCGCTTTCGCCGATTCCTACCCGGCGTTCGACCAGGCGTTGCGCTGGGGTGCCGGGACCGGACTGCGCTATCACACGCCGGTGGGGCCGCTGCGCCTGGATTTCGCGATCCCGCTCAATCGGCGGGACGGAATCGATGACAGTTTTCAGATCTACATCAGCCTGGGCCAGGCTTTTTAACGCTCGACGGCGACCGAATCGGTCCAGCCGCGCTCAACCGTGGCGCCGTTTTAGGGGAGTGGGGTGAAGCGCGTCATTCGTTGGAGCTTGATTGCCGCCGCTACCGGTGCGCTGCTTCTGGGCGGCCTGCTGTTGCTCATCCAGACCGAGACCGCCAAGACGGTACTGGCCGCCAGGTTGAGTTCCCTCCTCGGCAGCGGGCCGGAGCGGCGGATCACCCTCGAAGGCCTCCGAGGGCGCCTCCCGTTCGAGCTTACCCTGACCCGCTGCTCGGTTGCCGATCAGGAGGGGACCTGGCTCGAGTTGGAAGATCTGCAATTCGAATGGTCACCCTGGGACCTGCTCGGAGGAACGGTGCGGATCCAGCAACTTGGCGCGAAAACCGTCACCCTGACTCGCCCGCCGCGATCTTCGGAACCCCAGGAGCCCCAGGAACGCCCCGGAAAACCATTGGAGTTCCCTGGGTATCTCAGGGCCTTGCGGTTGCAGCGCATGGAGATCCAGCAGCTCGTTTTGGGCCGCCAACTGCTGGGGCAAAGCGCGGTCCTGGCCGTGACCGGAAGCCTGACCGGCGGTTCCGGAGCAACCCCGAACACCGCCGAACTGAACATCCTTCGGACCGATGAGGGGCCATCCACCCGCCTCGGCGCCCGGCTCGAATGGGCGGCCGAGGCCGACACCTTGACCGCCGCCGTCGACCTGGAAGAAAGCCCGGACGGTCTGCTGGCAGCCCTTGCTCGCCTGCCGGATGCGGGGGCCCTGCGCCTGACGCTCACCGGCAATGGTCCACCGCGCAACTGGCAGGGGGAGCTTGACGCCCAGGCGGAGCGTTTCGGTCGCGTGCGGAGCGCTATTCAAGTGGATCTGGGTGAGCGGCGCGAACTGGCTCTGGACGGTTCCCTGCAGCTCGGCTCGAAGCTGCTCCCGGGCCCATGGGCCGCGGTCTGCGATGGCTCCGTGCGGTTCAGACTGAAGGGAAGCTCGGATGATTTCGATCGTTTCGTCGTTACCGCCCTGAGCCTCGAAGGAGCCGGGCAGCGTTTCGAACTCAGCGGCGAAACCAGCCTGGGAGCGGAGGCGTTCCAGGTCGAATTCAGCTTGCGGCTGGACGACTTGAGCCGACTGGAACCGGTCTTGAACGGTGGCGTCAGCGGCCGCGCCGAAATCACCGGGGCGCTGGCCGGCAGCTTCGATCAGCCTGCCGGGGACCTCGCTCTCCATCTCGATCATCTGGTCTATCAGGGAACTCGGCTGACCGCTCTGGATCTGCGCACCACGGCCACGGCCCTGGCCGGGAGCCGCCTGGCTCGGCCGCGGTATCGAATCGATGGGGACGGTCGCGCCGAGATCGATAGGATTCCCGGAATCGATCCGCTCCCTGAAAGAGAGCTCGAATGGAATCTGGCAGCGCAATTCACCGAAGACTTGCGACTCGACCTCGATGCGCTGCGGGTGAGCGGTCGGCACTTTGCCGTCGAAGCCGTCGCCGCGCTGGACTTCGCCCGCCGCAATCTGGATGCGAGCGCCCGGGTGGATATTCCGGACCTCAAGGCGGTCCAAGAACTGGTGGCCCAACCCCTGGCCGGGCGGCTGTCTGTTACGGCCGCCGCATCCGGTCCCTGGGACCGGTTCCAGGCGAACCTGGACCTGAGCGGCCAGGGTGTGGCGGTGGGGACCATGAATTTTGATCGGCTGCGGATTCGTTTGAGCGCCGGCGACTTGCCTCAGCGACCGCGGGGCGATCTCGGGGTCGAGATCGAACGGGCAGGGGACCGGCTTGAGGCGGCGACCGATTACCATTTCGAACCGGGCCTGCTCGGCCTGACTCACCTGAAGATTTCCGCGCCCCAGAGCGATCTGCACGGAGACCTGCGGATGGATCTCAAGAACCGGCTGCTGGACGGGAACCTGGCGGGGAACATCACGGACCTCTCGGGTCTCGGCCGGATCCTGGGTCGGCGGCTCCAGGGCAACGTCGTCCTGAATGCCGGCCTGAATCGGGACAACGGCCGGCAGCAAGTGGTCGTGCGGGCGCAGGGCCGGGGCCTGCAAGCGGACCAGGCGCGGTTGCGGCAATTTTCCCTCAGCGCGGATTTCCAGGACCTTTATCGCCAGCCCCGAGGGCAGGCTGATCTGAGCGCGGCAGGCTTCGACCTGGAGCCGCTCCAGGTCGATACGGCCACGGTGAAACTCCGGGGCGATCGCCGTGCGCTGGAATTCGCCAGCCGCATGGGCGGCCGTCTCAGGGACCCATTCGCGCTCGAAGCCAACGGTCGCCTGACCCTTACCGACCAGCGTCAGCGGCTCGATCTGACTAAACTGGAAGGCCGCTACGGCAAGCTCCCGTTCAAGCTGAGCGCTCCGACCGCGATCGACCGCGGCGGCCCCTCCGAAGTTGCGCTCAGCCCACTGGAACTGCGCCTGGGGCAGGGGAGGGTTTCCGGTTCAGCTCGGCTCCGGCAACAGCAGGCGGCGGCCGAAATCCGGGTCAGCAATCTGGATTTGGCGCTGCTGCACGATTTCGGCTTGCCGGATCTGGAAGGACAATGGAACCTGGTCGCCAGGCTGTCCGGGTCGCCGGCTGCTCCAACCCTTACTGTCGAAACGCGGGCGGACCGTCTGCGCATCACCCGCCACGGGCTGGAACAACTGCCGCCCGCCGCTCTCGAAGTGGACGGCAAAATCGCCGCCGGCCGCCTGACCGCGACCGCACGCCTGAGTGGCCTTACCGCCCGCCCGCTGCTGGCACAGTGTTCGGTGCCACTGACGTTGTCGCTACGCCCCGGCCGCTTTGAAGTGTCCCGTACCAATGAAGTGCAGGCTGGGCTGCAAGGCGAACTGCAGCTGGAACCCCTGGCGGCTCTGTTTCTTCCTGAGCAGCAGTTGGTCGCCGGATCTCTCGAAACCGATCTCGCCGTCGGCGGTTCAATCGCTTCCCCGCGGTTTTCCGGCGGTGCCAAACTGCGCAACGGCCGCTATGAAAACCTCGATGCCGGCACCGTCCTCAGCCGGATTACCGGGGATCTGGCGATCGAAAACGATCGGCTGGTCATCCGGAAGCTCGAGGGTGCGGCAGGGAGCGGCGGCACCCTGACCGCGCAGGGAGCCATCGACTTGGTGCCCGCCCGGCACTTTCCCCTGGCGCTGGATGTGCAGCTCAATCAGGCCAAACTGGTGCACTCGGATCAGTTGGACGCCACCGCTGCGGGCAATCTCCAACTCAAGGGCGATCTGCAGGCCATGGAACTGACGGGCGAGCTGGCTCTGGCGCCGGTCGAAGCCCGAATTCCCGAAACCAGCGGGCAGGATTTGCCGCAGCTGCGGGTGATCGAAATCAATAAGCCGGGCGGCCGCGAGCGCCCGGAAGCAAAGGCGGCTACGGCGACCGCTTTTCACCTGGGACTGCAACTGCTCCTGGATCTGCCGAATCGGGTCTTCGTGCGCGGCCGCGGGTTGGAATCAGAATGGACGGGGCGGCTCAAGGTGAGCGGCACCGCCTCGCGTCCGGTTGTGGTTGGCAACCTCGAATTGGTCCGGGGTTATCTCGATTTCATGGGAAAACGTCTGAACCTCCGGGACAGCCGCATCCAATTCACTGGCGCCGATCCCCCAGATCCGCTCCTGAATATCAAGGCCGAATCCGTTGCCAGTGATGTGACCGCGCGGATCCTGGTGACTGGTACCGCCGCCGCTCCCGAAATCAGACTGGAATCGGCCCCCCCCTTGCCGGAAGACGAAATCATGTCGCATCTCTTGTTCGGCAGGAGCGCTGCCAGGGTCAGCGCCACCCAGGCGGTAAGAATCGCGCTCGCTCTGAGGACCCTCGCCGGCGGCGGCAATGCCATGAATCTGCTGGGACGCACTCGCAAGCTGTTGGGCGTCGATCAACTGGATCTGCGCCAGGGGGAGGACGGCGAAGGCACCAGGGTCGGGGTGGGCAAGTACCTCACCGACGATCTCTATCTCGATCTCGAACAGGGCGCAAACACCGGCCGAGTGCGGGTCGAACTGGAAGTCCTGCCGAACATCACCATCGACGGCGAAATCACCGACAAGGCCGAAGCCGGCGTCGGACTCAACTGGAAACACGACTACTGATGTGCAGACCCAAATGATCGCGTCGCATACCCGCGGGTTGAGATTGAATTTATCATGCGGATTACTGAAACAGCTAAGCAGTTCCATGGAAATACCCAACCATTGCATGCACCGCACGCGCTGTCTCCCGCCGGTGATGCATGACGCCAGACTCGCGATCGGCAGGTTCTCTCCTGTTGCCGAAAGGCACACATTGAACTATGATTTACCCATGAAATACTTCTCGTGGAACGAAGAAAAGAATGAGCAGCTCAAGAGGGAACGAAACGTCTCCTTCGAAGAGGTCGTCTTTCACATCGAGCATGGCGATCTACTCGATGTTGTTGAGCACCAAAATCAGGAGAGATATCAAGGGAAGCGCCTGTTCATTATCGACATTGACAATTACGGCTATCTGGTCCCCTTCATTGAAGCGGAAGAGGAAGTCTTTCTCAAGACCATCATTCCCAGTCGTAAAGCAACGAAGAAATACCTGAAAGGGAAGAACAAATGAAGGACCTAAATGCGGAAGAGAAACAACTCCTGGAATCCTATGAAAGGGATGAATGGCAATCTGTCTCGGACCACAGAGCCGAGGCCGACCGATATCGGAAATACGCCAGTGCGACATACAAAAAAGATAAGCGGGTAAACATTCGTATGTCGGAAAAAGATCTGACGGCCATCCAAAAGAAGGCCCTGGAGGAAGGAATCCCTTACCAAACCCTTATTTCAAGCATACTCCACAAGTATATTTCAGGCCGTCTGACCGAAAAGAGGGCCTAGCCATTAGAGCACTTCCCGCCGGAAGTCCATCAGGCGGAAGTCGGTGGGGTGCCCTGCCGGCCCGGTAATGAGTCGATCACGCTGGCGGAGCATTTCAGCACCGTTTGATATTCATCTCGTCAGCATGGTGTTATAATGGATGATCTTCGAGGATGAAATGCTCCCCCTTCGCCCGGGCCGTTTCTGGGGAGCTCGGGTAGCCTGACCGCGGGCGGTCGGGGCAAACTCTCGTCCTCGACCGGTATGGGTTGCGGTTGCTTGATTTCTTCACCCGGGAGGTGGGCCATGGCGTCACGGAAGAAAACCGGCAAAGGGACGGAAAACCAGGATCCGGGCGCGGCCTCGGCCGCGCCGCGGGCAACGGAGCCCACTCAGGCCGAGGCGGAACCGCC
>MNZR01000176.1:1885-6499 GCA_001873705.1 Syntrophobacteraceae bacterium CG2_30_61_12 | reverse complement strand
AGCCTTCGCTGTATGACTCTTTCATTCACTACTCCTCACCGGTTTTACCGGCGCACCACCAATTCACCCATTCACCCCCCCCCAACCGCCCGCCTCGATCCAGTTCGGCCAACAGGTCATAGAGATCCAGGCCCAGGGCCCGAAAGCCTTCCAGGCCGTAGACCATGTTCGCTTCCAGCACGTAGGTGCGCTCCCCGCAACAGCAGATATCCAGACCCACATCGTCGAAGCGGCAGCGCGCGGCCACCTCCATGGCGAATTCCAGGGCGCTGCCGGGGATGCCTTCGAAGCTGATGGCGGCACCGCGGCTGACGTTGTTTCTGAATTCACCGGCCTGGGCAATCCGCCAGTAGGCGTGGATGACGTGCCCGGCCACCAGCACCACCCGGAGGTCCCGGGTGAGCGGGAGATACTCCTGAATGTAGGCCGGGTGCGGGCGGTCGAGATAGGCGGTCAGTTCGGCCCGGGTGCGGATCAGCCAGACTCCGCGCCCCTGGGACGAGCCGATCGGGTCCTTGGCCACGAAAGGGTAAGGGAAATCCCGTTCGATCGCATCCGGGATTTTCTTCCCCGGATAAATGCGGGTGCGGGGATGGGGAATATCGAGAAATTGAAACAGTTCCGTCTGACGAATCTTATCACCCATGAAGCGGTAGTAGTTGCGGGGAAAAACCGCCTTACCCACCGCTAGAAACAGGTCCTGGTAGAGCCGCGACGGGTAGTAAATGGTTGAAGCTTCGCGGATGCGGGCCTGGACCGATTCGGGGAAATCGTCCCAATTGGCGAACACCCCGGCGCAGGCGAAAGACCGGCAGCGACGCAGCCGTTTACCCAGGGAAACTCGCTGTGGTGATGGAGCGTCTTGGGTCATGGGTTACGAGTCACGGGTTGCGGGTTGCGGGTTGCGGGTCACGCCTTTCGGGTCAATCGTCGCCACCCAATAACAGAGACATCTTTTCCAATTCCATTATACCGCGTCGTTGCGGCATGGAATTGTTTTTTCATCGGGTTCGGGGTCGCAATCGAATTCGGAATCGATACCGATACCGATAGCGATACCGATAACAATGGGCGGCAGGGGGAGATGCCGAGCAAGGCCGGTGGCGGTCGGTTTGAATTTTCCCGGAAACCATCCTCCCGCGTGTTGTCGGGCGCCGGCCATCTTGCTATAGTGGGCCGTTGTGACCACCCCGGAACCAGCGAACAAGGAGCGGACATGGCTCAAATCTTGGCCTTTTACGGCAGTCCCAGGCGGCAGGGGAATTCGGCGACGCTGCTCCGGCAGGCGGTCGCGGGAGCGCGCCAGGCCGGCGCCGACGTGGAAGAAATCGTACTGCGCGATCTCAAACTGTCGCCCTGCCTGGAAATTTACGGCTGCCGCAAGACCGGCCGCTGTGCCATCCAGGACGATTTCCAGACCATCCATGACAAAATCGAAGCCAGCTCCGGGATCATGCTGGCGTCGCCGATTTTCTTTTACACGGTGAGTGCTCACACCAAGGCTCTGATGGACCGCTGCCAGTCTTTTTGGGTGAAAAAATACTGGATCGACAAGGTCCCCTTCAAGGTCAAGCGCTACCGGCGCAAAGGGTTGTTCATCGCGGTCGGCGCCACTCACGGCAACAAGCTCTTCGACGGAGTGCTGCTGACGGTGAACTATTTTTTCGATGCCATCGATACCGAGCCCTGGGGCCGGTTGCTGTGTCGGGGGCTGGATTTTCAGGGGGACGTGGCGAAGCACCCGGAATATTTGGAACAAGCCCGTGCTCAGGGCATCGCCTTCGCCGAAGCGGTGCTGAAACCAACCGGGGATTGAACGGGTGATCAAGCAAGGGCCATCGAGTCGACCATGGCTATGACCTGGTTAGGATGAGAGCTTTCATTAACAAAGGCGGGCAGGATGCCCGCGCTCCCAGGAAGGAGTCCACCCGAAGTGAAGGATTTCATCCTGATTGAGTAACCCTGAGTGAAAGGAACGAGATGGAACAACAGTTGCGGGAAGAGCGGGCGTTCATGGTGCTCGCCGGGATTTTTGTCGGTTCCCTGGTGATCGCATCCGTGCTCGCCAGCAAGATCATCACCGTATTCGGGCTGGTGGTGCCGGCCGGGGTCCTGGCCTACTGCATCACCTTCGTGGTGACCGATGTGGTCGGCGAATTGTGGGGCGAACGCCATGCCAACATGGTGGTGGGGGCCGGTTTCGTGGCCCTGCTGGCGGCGTTTCCGCTGGTTTGGCTGGCGCTGGCCTGGCCGCCGGCGCCGTTCTGGCCCCATGATCCGGCGTTTCACACGATTCTCGGCAGTACCTCGCGGATCATCGTCGCTTCCTTCACCGCGTATCTGATCAGCCAATACCACGACGTCTGGGCCTTCAACTGGCTGAAACAGCTCACCGCCGGCCGCCACCTGTGGCTCCGCAACAATCTTTCCACCGCGGTTTCGCAGTTGCTGGATTCGGTGGTGTTCATCACCATCGCCTTCTTCGGCGTCATGCCGATCGTGCCGCTCATTCTCGGGCAATGGGCGATCAAGCTGGTGATTGCCCTGCTCGATACCCCGGTGATTTACGCCACGGTCTGGTTGCTGCGCCGGCGCCGGCTGTCGCCCGCCCTGGAAGCCCCGGCGAAAGGCTAGCGGTTGAAGGAATTCAGCCAACAGCCGGCGGCTTCCCGGTCAGGCCGGCAATCGATTCGGTTGATCAGGCCCTTGTTCAGGCGCCATCGCTTGCGGATCGCCGCCGGTTTTGCCGCTCTCGGCCTGGTGGACCTGGTGCAGCTCTATATCCCGCGGATCATGAAGCAGGTCATCGACGGCCTGGCGCGGGGAACCGCCACGGAAGCCGGCCTGATCCGAGCCGGCGGCGCCATTTTCGGTCTGGCCCTGGCCATCGCCCTGCTCCGGTTCGGCTGGCGCTATCTGGTGCTGGGCTTTTCCCGGATGCTGGAACGCGATCTTCGAGACCGGATGTTCTTGCACCTGCTGGGGATGGACCGGACCTTTTTCGGGCGCCGTTCCACCGGCGACATCATGGCGCTTTCCACCAACGACCTGGCGTCGGTTCAGTTGTCCTGCGGGATGGGCCTGGTGGCCTGCGTTGATGCCGTGTTCATGAGCATCGCCGCGATCCTGTTCATGGCCGCTCTCAACTGGCGGCTCACCGCGATCGCCGTGGCGCCCATGCCGGTGCTCGCGGTCCTCACCCGGATCCTGGCGCGCCGCCTGCACCGGCGGTTCCGCAAGGTGCAGGAACAGTTTGCGCGGATCACCGAGTTCGCCCGCTCGACCATCGCGTCGATCCGCCTGATCCAGGCCTACACCCAGGAAGCCTACCAGGCCGCCCAATTCGACCGGATGGGTCGGGAATACGTGGAAGACAACATCCGGCTGGCGGTGATTCAGGGCACGCTGTTTCCCTTTTCCGGCCTGATCGCCAATACCAGCCTGCTGCTGGTGCTGTTTTTCGGCGGCCGCCTGGCCGTCGGCGGCATCATCACGGTGGGGGACCTCACCGCTTTCATTGCCTATCTGTACCTGCTCACCTGGCCCATGATGGCGCTCGGCTGGGTGGTCAACCTGTTTCAGCGCGGCGCCACCTCCCTGCAACGGATCGAAGGCCTGCTCGAAGAACGCACCGATATCGAGGAACCAGCCGGCGCCATCCAGCTCGATCGCGTGGTCGGAACCATCGCCGTGCAGGGCCTCAGCTTCACCTATCCCCGGGCCAGGGCACCGGCCCTCGATCGGCTCCAACTCGATCTGCAACCCGGCACCACCACTGGGCTGGTGGGCCGGACCGGCTGCGGCAAGAGTACTCTCTGCCATCTCCTGGCCCGTTTCTACCCGGTACCGGACGGGACCCTGTTGGTGGACGGCCGTGACGTCAATCGGCTCACCCTGGACTCGGTGCGCAACGCCGTCGCCCTGGTGCCCCAGGAAGTGGTGCTGTTTTCCGACACCATCGCCGCCAATATCGCCTTCGGCCGGCCGCGGGCGGATTTGGATGCGATTGCGTCGGTGGCCCGGGTGGCCGCCATTGATGACGAAATCCTGGCCATGCCGGACGGCTACGAAACCCGGATCGGCGAACGCGGAGTGAAGCTTTCCGGCGGTCAGCGCCAGCGTCTGGCGATCGCCCGGGCCCTGCTCCTGGAACGGCCGATTCTGATCATCGACGACGGCCTGTCCGCCGTGGATCTGGAAACCGAACACGCCATCATCCACAACATCCGCCACTTTCTGCGCGGCCGAACCTGTCTGATCGTGAGTCACCGGGTGGCGCCCCTGGCCGATGCGGACACCATCCTGGTGATGGCCAACGGACGCATCGTCGATCGCGGCGACCATGCCCGGCTGATCGAGCGCAACGCCTATTACGCGGGTATTTATCGGCATCAGGTTGGCGCGAGTCGTGAGTCGGGAGGGAATGGGGGAAAAGCGAAAATGGAAAAACGAAAATAGCGGAGCGGGAAGCGGAGGGAATGGGGGAGAGCGAAAAACGAAAATAGAAAAGCGAAAATGGAAAAACGGCGGCGAGGGGTGAAGGGGTGTGAGGTGAGATGAGGTACGGGTACGGGTATTTTGAAGAAGAGCAGCTCGGGCGGATGGCCGATTTCG
>MNZR01000176.1:0-1874 GCA_001873705.1 Syntrophobacteraceae bacterium CG2_30_61_12 | reverse complement strand
CGGCGGTCCTGCTCTCCCTGGTGATTTCCGCCGCCGATCTCACGCTGCCGCATCTGATTCGGCTGGCCATCGACGGCTCCATCACCAATCGGGAACTGCCGGCGGCGGCGCGCAGCGCCGGCCTGGCGCGGTTCGGGGCCCTGTTTGTCGCGATGATCCTGGTGGGCTTTGCCGCCAATTTTTACCAGGTCCTGATTCTGGAACGGACCGGCCAGCGGATCATGCATCGCATGCGCCAGGATCTTTTCATTCACCTGATCGGGCTGGATCTCGGCTTTTTCAACGCCAACCCGGTGGGCAAACTGGTCACCCGCCTGTCCAACGACATCCAGAACATGCATGAAATGTTCACTTCGGTGATCGTTACCCTGTTCAACGATCTGATGAGGGTCGTCGGCATCCTGATCATCCTCTTTTATGTCAGCCCCAAGCTGGCCCTGCTGCTCTGCGCCCTGCTGCCACCCATGCTGGTGGCCACCCCGTTTTTCAGCCGGCTGGCGCGCCGGGCGTTTCGCGGCATCCGCACCCACCTGGCCCGGATCAATAGCTACCTTCAGGAAGCCCTGTCCGGGATGGACATCATCCAACTGTTCGCCCGCCAGCCAGACGCCGAGCGACACTATGTCGAGCTGAACCAGGCCTATTTCAAGCAGACTCTGTATCAGATCAAGGTGTTCGCGTTTTTCATTCCCCTCATTGAGGTGCTCAGTGCGACCGCTCTGGTCATCATCATCTGGATCGGCGGCCGCGGCGTGCTCCAGGGGGAACTCACGGTGGGCATCGTGGTGGCCTTCTTTTCCTACATGCGCCTGTTTTTCCAACCGCTACGCGAGTTGTCGCAAAAATATTCGATTGTGCAGTCGGCCATGGCGTCGGCCGAACGGATTTTTCAGCTGTTGGACACTCGGGCCGCTCTGGCGCTGCCCCAGCAGCCGGCGGAGCTGCCGGATTCCGCGGCCGCCATCGCGCTCGAGGGCGTGACCTTCGGCTATGATCCCGCTCACCCGGTGCTCCACGACTTCACCCTGCGGGTCCGGCCGCGGGAAACTCTCGCGGTGGTGGGTGCCACCGGTTCCGGTAAGACCACCATCATCAACCTGCTGGAACGCTTCCATGATCCGGACCGGGGATCGATCCGGATCGACGACATCGATCTGCGCCGCCTCGACCCCCAGGCGTGGCGTCGGCGCATCGGCTTGGTGATGCAGGACGTCTTTATCGTCCCGGCCAGTTTCCGCGAAAACATCCTGCTGGATCAGCAGTTGCCGCCGGCTGATCTCGAAAAAATCCTCGCCATGGCCCAGCTCGACCGGCTGGTGGCCGCTCTCCCCCAGGGACTCGACACCCGGATCGGCGACGGCGGTCAGAACCTGTCCGCCGGCCAGAAGCAGTTGCTGGCGATCGCCCGGGTGCTGGCCCGCGACCCCGGCATGCTGATTCTGGACGAAGCCACCAGTAACATCGATTCGGAAACGGAACTCCTGATCGAACGGGCCATCGCCGGCGCCCTGGCCAACCGCACCAGCATCGTCATCGCCCACCGCCTGTCCACCATCCGCCGCGCCGACCGCATCATCGTCATGGACCAGGGCCGGATCAAGGAACAGGGCAGCCACGACCAACTACTGGCCGAACGCGGCCTGTACCACTATCTCCTGACATTGCAGAACGGCCTGAGAGTGGATTGAAAAGCAGGTCGAGGACGGGCCCATGCCACCATGGCTGATATACCGGTTAAAAGTAAAAAGTTTCATTTCGTGTGCGCTCTTTCCCGGGAGCGCGGGCATCTTGCCCGCTTTTGAAAATGAAACATCTGATCCTAAACCAGTATAACGCGGTCGGGATGGGGGTGTGGTTTTCCGTTTCTTGAAGAT
>MNZR01000342.1 GCA_001873705.1 Syntrophobacteraceae bacterium CG2_30_61_12 | reverse complement strand
TGGGCGCTCCGCCGCTGCCCACGATGCCCGGTACACAGAACCTAAGTTGGAACGAACCAACCATCAACCCGAAACAGGAGCCGGTACCATGGCCGAATTGTTCGATGTGATCAAAGGCAGACGCAGTGTCCGTAAGTACGAAGACCGGGAAATCCCGGCCGAAATCCTCCAGCAGGTCCTGGAAGCGGTCCAGTGGGCGCAGTCCTGGGCCAACACCCAGTGCTGGGAACTGGTGCTGATCCGGGACGCCGAAACCAAACAGAAGCTTCAGGAAACGCTCAGCAAGGGCAATCCATCCACCAAGGCGGTGGTGGAAGCGCCGATCCTGGTGGCCGTCTGCGGCAAGCGCGAAAGCTCGGGCTACTACAAGGGCCAGGTGACCACCAAATTCGGCGACTGGATGCTGTTCGATCTCGGCATCGCCACCCAGAACCTGTGCCTGGCCGCCCACAACGCCGGGCTCGGAAGCGTGGTCGTGGGCCTGTTCGATCATGACGCGGCGGGCCGGGTGATCGCCGTCCCCGACGGATTCGAACTGGTGGCCCTGGTGCCCCTGGGCTATCCGGCGAAGATCTCGGCCGCCCCCAAACGGCGTGAAATCGCCGAGTTCACCCATCAAGGCAAGTTCTGAGCCGCGCCGGCCGCGGCGCCTCGCGCCACCCGGACACCTTCCCCCACCGCGCAGGCAGGCGCCACGCGGCACTTGCCCGCGCCACCCACACCCATCCCCACCCAAGGCTTCGGTCATCTCGGTACCGCATGCCTTATGGCTCGTGGGAGCCGATACGGACCCGCATAACATATCAAGCGGCTGCCAATGACCACCAGTGACGGCAACCTGAGGGACGTGATCAAACGATGGAAATCATCCAACATCTTGGGACCTTGCTGGGACTGAGCTTCATTTCCGGCATCAACCTGTATGCGACCGTGGCGGTGGCGGGCCTGGCGATCAAGAACGGGCTGGTGTCCGGACTGCCTCCGGATCTTGGCATTCTAGCCAATGACGCCGTGATCGCGGTGGCGGTGCTGCTTTATCTGATTGAATTTTTCATGGACAAGATCCCGGGTCTCGATACCGCCTGGGACGCCCTGCACACCTTCATCCGCCCCCTGGGCGGCGCGTTGCTGGCCTTGATGCAGGTGGGGGATTCGGGTCCCGCGGCGCGGGTGATCGTCTTCTTGCTGGGCGCGAGCCTGGCATCCACCGCGCACTTCACCAAGGCCGGCTTCCGCCTGTTGGTCAATGCCAGCCCCGAACCGGTATCCAATTTCGTGGTG
The DNA here is from genome assembly GCA_001873705.1 of Syntrophobacteraceae bacterium CG2_30_61_12. Taxonomy (GTDB): domain Bacteria; phylum Desulfobacterota; class Syntrophobacteria; order Syntrophobacterales; family DSM-9756; genus CG2-30-61-12. The sequence goes on along the minus strand of MNZR01000342.1, from coordinate 5,213 downwards.
AGCGTGGGTGAGGATGTCGGTGCCGTCGGCCTGGCCTATCTGAGTGTCGCCCATCCGCTGGCGGCGTTTTTCATTACCCTGATCTTGCTGGGGCTGGTGGTGGTGACCTTGCCTATCCTGTTGCGAACCTTGAGGATGCTTCTTGCCGCGGTCCTGGCCAAGCTGTTCGGCTTGTTGGGAGGACGCCGCGATCCTCCGGTCGGTGCGGAACTCTCGGCTTCTCAAGAAGCTTTCCTGGATCGCCATCGCGGCGGTGACGAGTCCGTATCCTGGGTCGGCCCCGGTTACGTCGGCCGCATTCCTGGTCTGCCGCGTTCCGCCAAGGTCCAAGTGGTGATCACCAACCGGAACATCCATTGCCTGCAGCGGCGCCTCGGCGGCTATCGGCATCGTTGCCTCGGGTTGGATGAGGTCCGCCGGCATCGGTCCCATCCCGGGCGACTGCTCTGCAAACTGGTGATTACCGGCGATCACGCCACCTGGAGCGTGCAGTTCCTACCCGGCGTGGCCCGAACGTTTCCTACCGCCGCGCTCAATGCCCCAAAGGACTCCAAACCAACTTGAGCGATCGAACCCAGAGCTTCCTTTTTGCTACCTTGCCGGAGTTGGGCCGCCTGGCGGATCTTTTCCGCTGCCCGGGACTCACCGTGAGCCCCGCGGAAATCAAGCAACTCGCCGAGCGGATTGCGAAAGGGGCGGCGGTGCTGCGCTTGAAGCGCCGGCCGGCGCTCGAATGGGTCCTATTCATGGGCGGCACCGGAACCGGTAAATCCACGCTGTTCAACGCCTTTTGCGGCTCGAACCTGAGCGCCGCCGGAGTGGAACGGCCGAAGACCCAGGGGCCGATCTTGTTCGCTCCCCGCGGGGCCGAGGTCTCCAAGCTGCTCGGTGCCGATCCGGGTCCCCCTGAACCGGCTTCGCCTCAAGCCGAACCCGTCTCGTCCGGAAGCAGCGGTCGCCTCACCGTGATCGAACACGAGCGCCCTCACTGGCGACATCTGATTCTGGTCGACACCCCCGATCTGGACAGCGTCGCCACGGCCAATCGCGATGCCGCCCAAGACCTCTATCTGCTGGCGGATGTGGTGGTCTTTGTGAGCAGCCAGGAGAAATACGCCGACGAAGTCCCCTACGGGTTTCTCCTTCGCGTCCTCGAAGAACGCAAACCCCTGTATTTCATTCTCAACAAAGCCCAGCCCAACTTCAGTTCAACCGAGTTGCTGGAACCGCTCCGCGCCCAGGGCCCGGCACCGGCGCCCGCCCAGGTCTGGCTGATCCCGTTCGCGCCCTACCGGCCCGAACAGTGGATCGCTCAGCACCCGGCTTTTCGCCACCTAAAGGAAACGCTCCTGAGCACTATCGGCGGCGACGGCAGCGCCGAGCGCCGAGCGCCGCGGCTAGCCCGGCAGGCAGCCACCGTGCGCCGGCGGATCAATCACTTGCAGACCCTGCTGGCTCAAGAACAGAGCGCTGCCGCGGCTTGGCTGGAGCGCCTCGAGGACCTGTATCGGAGCGCCTGTCGGGCACTCATCGATGATCAGCGGCAGCACCTCGCCGCGGAAAGCCGTCAATATCTCCAGGCTGAAATCAGAAGACTCTTTGCCCGCTACGATGTGCTGGCAAGACCGCGTCGACTGCTCCGTGAATTCTTTTTGGCGCCTCTGCGCCTGCTGGGAATCGCCGGTCCTCAACCGGGCTCCGACGGCCGCGAAGCGCTGCGCCGAGTACGCGATAAGATCGATCTGGCCCCGGTTCAGAGCGCCGTGGTCGCCTTCAACCGTTCGGTTCTCCAGGAGCTGTCCCCCGCCGCCAAGGATGCGCCCCTGTTCCGAGAAATTCGTCGGGGGCCGGTCGCGCTCACCGAAACCGAAGTGCGGCAACTGGTTTGGCGGGAACAGGAGCGCCTGGTTGAATGGCTGGAGGAAACCTTCAAGGATCTCGCCGGAGGCATTTCCAAGACCAAGGAGTGGGGAATCTATTCCACCTCGATTGTCTGGGGCATCTTGATTCTCGCCTTCGAAACCACGGTCGGCGGCGGCTTCACGGTGATCGACGCCGCCCTCGATTCGGCCCTGGCGCCGTTTGTCACCAAAGGTGCCGTGGAACTGTTCGCCTATCAAGAAATTCAGCGGGTGGCACGGCAACTGGCGGAGCGCTACCGCAACGCCCTGGTGGCGGTCCTGAACGTACAGAAAGAACGCTACACCGAGCGCATGGAGGTCCTGTTGCCGACCGCTTCGACCCGGCAACAACTGGCGGAACTCGAACAGTCGCTGGAGCGTTCCGACCCCTGAACGTCGGCCCCGACGATCGCTTCCATTGGTCGATCCCAAGAACTTTCCAGCGGTCGCTCTCGATTGGCTCAAGTATCCGGGGCCCCACATCAGCGGGCAAGATGCCCGCGCTCCCGGGAAAGAGCACACACGAAATGAAACTTTTTACCCTTAACCGGTATACAAACGAATATCGAGGCTCCGCGCGGTCACTTCCGGCAGATCGCGCCGCGCTGGATTCCCGGGAGCGCCTCATACATCCGGATCACTTCGGGATCGCGATTCAGCCAGTGCCTCAAGTTCCCCAGCATGGTGGCGGCAAACGGGCTGCCGTCGCCGGCGGCGAGTTGATAATTGACCCACAGCCCGTCTTTCTCGAAGGTCACCAGTTCAGCCCCTTCCAGGACCTTGAGGTGTTTGGACACGGTCGGCTGGGCCAGGTTCAGCGCAGCCTGAAGTTCGCACACGCAGAGGCTGCGCTTCTGAAGCATTTTCAATATCTTAACCCGATTTGGATCGGACAGGGCTTTCATCACCGTGACGAATTGTTCCATCTCCCCCGCGCGCATGCTGGTCCCACCTTGTTATTGTTCGGAAGTTGTTGTTCCGAAGGGTTAGCCCCCGCGGGGAGGCGCTCCATGCTTCCCCAAGACGCGCCGCGCCCGGCCCGGAAATCCTCGTCCGGACCTTTTAACCACGCGCGATATTCCCCGAAACCGGGCGATTGTGCTATGATCCGCCCGGATTTGAAGTCAGTTTACGCGGTTATGGCGCGAATGCCAAGAGCGCGGGAGCGGTGGGAACGTTGGCCCCCGTGGCTGCCCCGGTCGTTCGCCGGCGGCCGACCCGCCGGTACGATCGAGGGGCGCGTGCAGCCTTGGGGTTCACCTCGCCGGGAAGAAATCGGCGGCACCGAAGCGGGGTGGGCAGCGCTGCCGTTCATCGCACGCCGGCCGTCGGACGCAAGAGATCGGGCGGGAATTCCAGGGTGGCGAAGTGGTCGGCCAGGGTTTCCTCGCGCCGAATGAGTTCCACCGAGCCGTCGCAGCGCAACAGCAATTCCTTCGTCCGCAGGCGGCCATTGTAATTGAAACCCATCGAATGGCCGTGGGCGCCGGTGTCGTGGATGAGCACCAGATCCCCGTCTTCGATCTTTGGCAGCAGCCTCTGGATGGCGAACTTGTCGTTGTTTTCGCATAGCGAACCGACCACATCCACTAGCTCCTCGGGGCCGTCCTTGCCGGCGCCGGCCACTTCGAGGTGATGATAGGCCCCGTAGAGCGCCGGCCGCATCAGGGCCGCCATGCAGGCATCCACGCCGACGTAGGTGCGGTAGATTTCCTTGTGGTTGATCGCCCGGGTCACCAGCACCCCGTGCGGCCCGGTCATGAACCGCCCGCTTTCCATGAACAACGCCGGCATGGTGCCGTGGCGGCGGCGGAACCGTTCGAGCAGTTCCCCGATGCCCCGCCCCAGCGCAGGCAAGTCCAGCGGCTGCTGGTCCGGCTGATAAGGAATCCCCAGACCGCCACCGATATTGATGAATTCAAACGGAGCACCGAGTTGGGGAGATAACCATTCGACCAGCTCCAACAGCATTCGGGTGGTGTCGATCATGTAGGCATGGTTCAGTTCGTTGGAAACCAGCATGGTGTGGAGCCCGAAGCGCCGGGCCCCGCGTTCCCGGGCCCGCAGGTAAGCCGGCAGGATCTGGTCGCGGCTGACCCCATACTTGGCTTCTTCCGGCTTACCGATGATGTCGTTGCCGGTTCGCACCGCCCCGGGATTGTACCGAAAGCAGATCAGCTCCGGCATCTCGGGGACCTTGTCCACCAGCGTCAGATCGTCCAGATTGAGGATCGACCCGCCGGCCGCCGCCGCCGCCAGAAATTCTTCCCGACTGGTGTTGTTGGAGGTGAACATGAGGTCGTCGCCGCGCGCCCCGATCCGGCGACTCAACTCCAGTTCGGCGATCGAAGAGCAATCGAAACCGAAGCCGAGTTCCCGCATGATGGCGAGAATCGCCGGGTTGGGCAGGGCCTTCACCGCATAGTATTCGCGAAACACCTCCAGATTCGCGAAGGCTTGCTGAAGCGCCCGCCCGGTTTCCCGGATCCCCCGTTCATCGTAGATGTGAAAAGGGGTCCCGTAATGGTCCGCAACCTCAGCCACCAGCGGCAGCAACCGCTGCCTGAACCCGTCACCCATCGGCATGTGTCACCTCGGCACCCAGGTTGATCAGCCCAGGTTGAATCAACAGGTTGGAATTTTGCATGGTCACAACGCCCACTGCACAGCCTAAAAAAAACCTATAGGACCTATACGACCTATACGACCCATGGCCCAAGGTCGGAATCGCCCCGGCCGCCCGGCCGGTTTAGTCGATGGCATCCAGCGGCACCTGAACCGATTCCTTGAAGGTTTCCAGGGCCACCTGGGTGCGGGTGGCGCTCACCCCGGCGAGACGCTGAATCCGTTCCCGCACCACTCGGCCCAAAGCGCCCGCGTCTTTCACCCGCAATTTTACCAGATAGCCATCGTTTCCCGCCAGGTAATGCACCTCCAAAACGTCGGGGATGGCACTCAAACGAACCCCCAACGCCGCATCCCCGGCCACCTCCCCCCCGCTCACCCAAACGAAGGCCACCAGACTGCGGCCGCAACGCAGCGGATTCAACCGCACTTCGTAGCCGTCGATGATGCCTTCCCGTTCCAGCTTGCGGATCCGTTCCAGCACCGCCGAAGGCGCCATGTCCACCTGGCGCGCTACCTCGACGTTGGGGATCCGCGCCTTCTGCTGAAGTATTTGCAGTATTTTTAGATTTGTTTCGTCAATCATTCTATATTCCTTATTTTAGGCAGAACTTTAAGGCGATAAATTTTGATTGTCAAGAATATATGACAGACCATTCGGGGTCCCTGGAGCCGGCGGTGCCAATT
>MNZR01000294.1 GCA_001873705.1 Syntrophobacteraceae bacterium CG2_30_61_12 | reverse complement strand
CAGGTTCAAGATCGCCGCGATCGGCCCCAGCCGGTTCCAGGGGAGCGGCTCCGCCGAGCCCGACAGGGCATTGGCGAGATACACGATTTGCACCAACGGCAGCGCATTGCGGATCCGTTCCGGCGGTTCATGGTGATAGCGTACCGCGTCCGCCGGTAGGGACCCCAGTTGCCAGTGTTCCAGCAGACCGGCACCCAGCGCCGGATGCCCGGCGATCAAGCGGTCTTCGGCGGCCACCATGAGTTCCGGGCGATCCTGATAGACCGCCACCAGTTCGCCATATTTTCCGGGAAAGTTCATCCACAGCAATAAGCGTCCAAGATCGTGCAGCAACCCCACCAGAAATGCTTCCTCTGGATTGGGATAACCGGCCGACTGCGCCAGCAACCGGGAAAGCAACGCACAGCGCAAGGAATGCCACCAAAAATGCTTGAGCTCAAAACCAGGTTGTTGCGGCGCGTGTTGAAAAGCTTCGTGGATGGAACTGGAAATGGCGATGCCGCGGATCGCTTCAATCCCCAGCAGGTTCACGGCTTGATCGAGTTTGCCGACTTTTTTCGGAAACCCGAAGTGAGCCGAATTGATCAGATGCAGCAGCTTGCCGGTAAGCCCGGGGTCCTTGCCGATGATATTGGAAATTTCCTTGATACTGACTTCAGGATCTGCGGATACTTCCATGAGTTTCAGCAGCACATGGGGCAGGCTGGGGAAATGCTTGAACCGGGCAAACTCGATGATCGACTTCTCGGACATGCGATACCGTCCTCGGATCCTCGCGCAAAAAAACTCCGGCCCGCTCGATAACGCGCCTTCATGCTATTTAATAGCTGAGATAGTATTGACTGTAAAGTATATTCATCGCACGCCCTGGAGTTGTCAATTTTAATCACAAAATAAGCACGATGAAGTCGAATGTTCAGAGTGTATTGGCGATCAATATGGATGGTCCGGTTAATGGTTGCCCAAGATCAATCGTTTGCCTTGGCCGCGGTTCTCTTTAACCACCTTCCGCCGCGCTTCACCGTTTCTGACTCCGGGGTGTCAATTCCTTGCCGACCGGCAAGCTGATCAGGCAGCCGGCGCGCCACGTCCTGGAACGCAGTAGGCCCCGAGTCGCTTATCCACCAACAGGATGTGTTGAATCAGCCAACCATTGAGAAAGGTTTCAATATCATGGACGATGCTCTTGCTGTTCCCGGCAAGCTGTTCCTGAAGGTTGAAGATGTCGGTCACCAGTTGTTCATGGATCTTCTTATGTTGTTCCACCTTTTCGGCCGGATATGAAGACTGCTCCATGATCGCCTCCTCGCCGGCGAAATGAGCCTGAGTGTAGCGAATGAGGGCGTTCAGGGTCGCGAAGACATGGTTCGGACTTTCGCCGGACTTGAGCGCGCCATGAAAGTGATTGATGATGTCAAGCAATTGGCGATGCTGAGCGTCGATATCGGGAACGCCGATCTCGAACATCTCGCTCCACAATACATAGGGCATGGCCCAGGTCCCTCCCTCCGATCCGGTCACAATCACCACCGCTCCCGTGCCTGCCTGGGGATGGCTGGGTGAGGCATGGCGCCAAGAGGTGATCCGCCGACTTTTCATCCGCGGACTTTGTGAATGCAGCGTTCACCGAACCGGTGTAGCCAGGAGCATGCCAATCAGCGGCAGTGCAACTATACTTGTGAAGGCTTAAAAGTTTCATTTCCACGCGGAGACGCAGAGACGCGGAGGTTGATTTCAGGGCTCTTCTCCGCGCTCTCAGCGCCTCCGCGGGAACACAAAACGTAACTTCTCAAGCTAAAAAGGTATAATATACTTGTTAAGGCTGAAAACCTTCATTTCGTGTAGGCCCTTTCCTGGGAGCGCGGGCATCTTGCCCGCTTTTGGTAATGCAAGGTCCCATCCTAAACCGGTATGGAATGGAAAAATCAGTGGAGGTGGGAATGTGCGGAGCACTCCCTGACGGTCCATTGTGGGGGCACGGATTGGGGGCGGTGCCGGTCCGTCGGGTAGCTCCCGCCGGTCGCAACCCGACCTACGAATTCGGGACCATGATCATCGCTTCGGCCAAGTGGTCCGATTCATTCAACAGGCTGTAGCGGCGACCGACCGGTCGCCCCTGCTTCGTTCATGGGCTCAAAGCCATGGTGCGCCAAAGTGGCCGAATCGATGATCATCGTCGAATTCGGTCGACTTGGGTTACACCCAAACATTTCTGTTCTTGTGCGTGGTATAACCCCGAGCAACCTTGCGGTGAACGCGGATCGGATTGGTACCTCCGCTGGTTCAGGGATCCGGCACGAATCCTGCTTAAGGATAAACCGATCGGGTGACCTGACATCGGCAAACGGCATGAACCAGGCATCAGTCATTGGCAAGGGGCCGATGGATGGCGCGATCGGCCTTTTCAATCACACAAGCGAGGGTAACTCCGTGCACCGGTTGCTCGAGAGAATTCCACAGGCTGCTCTGCTGGTTGGACCGGAAGGTCAGGTGCTGTGCTGCAATCGAGCGGCACGGACGGTATTCGGTCATGACCCGATTGGTACCCTGCCGGTTCCGATCGGTGAGTGCATCGCCCAATTTCCTCGGCAGGTTGACTGGACCGGCACCGATGGTACCGCGCATTCAATCCAGGTGGAGGTGGAGTCGATCGAGTGGCAGGGCAACACCTTGCGGATGCTGACCATCCCGTCGCCCGGTGCGGATCAACCCCCGGCATTGTTGGACTACAACATAGCTCCGGGCTGGACCGCGATCATCGATGGCCTTGAAGAGATGGTGTTGGTGGCGGATGAGCATTTCAGGATTCGCCACGTCAACCGAGCGGCACTCGAGGGCTTCAGTTGCGATGCCGCTACCCTCTTGAATCGCCCCTATTATGAAATAGTACACGGCTCATCGAGCCTGCCTGCCTACTTGAGCGCTCTCGGTTCAGGCTCCGGCCCACAATGGGTCGTTGAAGAGACGGAAGAACCTCATCTTGGTCGGTTTTTCAAAATCATGGTGTCCAGGCTGGAAACTCCCCCAGGGCATGAGCCGGTCCTTGCGATCGTGATCCAGGACCAGACCCGCAAGCTTCAACACGAACGCGAGGCGCAGCGGTTGAATCTGGCCCTGGCCAAGAGCTTCAGTGGCATCACCCGGGCTTTGAGCGATCTGGTGGAGGGGCGTGATCCCTATACCGCCGGGCACTCGGGCAGCGTGGCAAAACTAGCCGCGCGGATCGGCGGAGAAATGCGCCTGGCCGAGGATGAGATCGAGGGGCTGCGAGTATGCGCCATTCTGCATGACATCGGTAAGGCATCGGTACCTTCATCCATCCTCAATAAGCCCGGCCGGCTTTCGCCCTACGAGTGGGGCATGCTCAAGGAGCACCCATCCAAGGCATACGAGGCCCTGCGGCACATTCCCTTTCCCTGGCCGGTGGCGGAGGTGGTGTATCAGCATCACGAAAGACTCGATGGCAGCGGCTATCCGCGCGGCCTGAAAGCGGAAGAAATCCATTTATGGGCGCGCATTCTCGCGGTTTCCGACGTGGTGGACGCCATGAGCAACCATCGTCCCTACCGGCCGCGGTTGCCGCTCAAGGTGGTATTGGAAGAAATCAGAGGTGGACGTGGTGACCGTTACGACAAGCGGGTGGTGGATGCCTATCTGGAACTGCTGCGACGCGAGGCGAATCGGGTGATGGTGGTGGACGATGAGCCGTTGATGCTGGATTTTGTGACCGAGGTATTACAATTGGAAGGTCTGGAAGTGGCGGCCTTTAGGGACCCGATAGCAGCCCTGGAGGCTTTTGAGAAAGCTCCCTATCCGCTGGTGGTAACCGATTTAAAAATGCCCGGAATGGACGGTTTTGAATTGATCAAGCGGGCCCGGGCGGTCAATCCCGATACCGAGGTGATCGTCATCACCGGCTCCGGCGATAAGCATGGAGCGGTCGAGGCGCTCCGTTTGGGGGCTCGGGATTTTCTCGAAAAACCGATGGAAATCAAAACGCTCCAGAATGCCGTGACCGAAGCTCTCAGCCATTATCGAGGCTGGGGTTGAGCGTAAACAGGGGGGGACGCCGCGAGTTTGGCTTTGCGTTTGCCGGCGGCGTCCGCGTCGATCCGACCAAACGGCGTGCACCGTCAGCGACCGATCACCCGGGAAATCGAGCTCAGCGCGGGCGTCATGATTGTTTCACCAGCGCTTCCACTTCCTCGTACTTGGCTCCGAACCCGGCGATGACTTCGCCCAGGTCCTTGGTGCTGAACCCCAAGTCATCCACAACCTTCTTGTGGAAGCGATAGGCCAGGCCGTCACTGCCCACCCCGATGCCCATCATCATGCAAATGAGATCGGCCAGGTAGACGATCGCCGTGTCGCGTCCAGGTACATCGACGTCTCGCGACAGGTGGTGGTTTTCGATGATCTCGACCATGGCGGAGCTGAAATTCCATTGCTTGGCCACCAGCCCACCCAGTTCCGCATGGTCGATGCCCAGGATTTCCTTCTCCGCCTCCCGGAAACTATAGCCCTGATGAGCCACCAGTTCGTTGATGTCTCGAAAGGACTCGGCCACGAACTGTTGCAGAACGACTTTTCCGATGTCCTTCAACAGGGCTGCGGTGAAAATCAGTTGCTTGTTGTCGGCGCCCAGCTTGAGGGCCAGTTCGCGTGCCAGGATGGCCGAGGAAACCGAATATTTCCAAAGCTCTCCCGCACCCAGATCATAGCCCTTGTGCTGAGCATTGAGGTTGCGGGAAGCCCCGAACATGAGCACCAGATCCACCACCTGGTCCATGCCCAGGTACACGATCGCCTGCTGCACCGATTCCACCTGTTTGTTCAGGCCGAAGTAGGCGGAGTTGCATACCTTCAGGATGTTGGCGGTGAGTGCCTGGTCGAAACCGACAATCTTGGCCAGATCGTTCATGGAACTGCGCGAGTCTTGCACCAATTCCATGACCCGGTTGGTGACCTGGGGCAGCGGTTCGAGTTGCTTGATCTGCTTGACAATGGCATCGATCGAAGTCATGCGGGACTCACTCCCAAGTTAGAACGTTCGGGCGGTCCGCGGAATGTTGGCCGCAACCTCCCCGCTCGGGGATCTGCTACCACTCACCCAACTGCCGGATACGAATCGGGTGTCCGCGGTGGAAAATCGCGTTAGGCCCCTGGCGGAGCGCAATCGAGCAGCGGTCATGCCGGCGGACCAGTGGTCGGTCATGGGATTTTGAATGCATCCCATGATCATGATCGACACTGGAATCGGTTCACTTGAGCAAAATCTCCCCCTCGGAATAGCCAGTCCGCCCAGCGCCGGTTGCCGCCGTGATTCAACACGCCGGATGGATCACATCACCGGTCCGGCGAATCGAGTTTATTCTATCCTTGTTTGCTTGATCGGCAAGATTTTTGCTTCCTTGGGAGAAATGCTCGAGGGGCTCATGCGGAGGTTTGATGTGCCCGGGTCCATCCGGATCGTGTCATCGCTCGCCGATGGATTCCCGGACGCCCACCATGGTAGGTTTTGAAAGTCACGACACCAGCGCTCGGGATGGATCATGAAAGCTGATTTCGTTAGCACGCCCGCGGCCGATTCCCAGCACGGATCGACGCCCGCCCTGATCGAAAAGGAGATCATCGGTTCCGGCGAACGTCGATTGTCCGGAAAATGCCGGCGGGTGTTGGAAGCGTTTCTTGGCAGTTGTGTCGGCGTGACCTTGTGCGATCCTGAGCGCGAACTCGGCGGGATGATTCACTTCCTGCTTCCTGAACCGATTTCCCCGACGATGAGTCTCTATGCCTCGCGTTATGCCAGCACCGGGCTGCCAAAATTCCTGGATGATCTGGTACGGGCCGGAGCACGAAAAGAACATCTTCGCGCTTGCGTTGCCGGAGGCGCTCTGGTGGGAGAAGTATCGGCGTTCGATCTGAACCTGGATATCGGCGGTCGCACTTCGGCGGTGGTGGAACGCATCCTTTCCGAACAACAAATCCCCATCGCCCGCATGGAAACGGGCGGCTTTTTCACCTGCAAGATGAGCCTCGATCTGAGCAACTTCAAGACCAGCATTGAACCGGTCATGGATCAGGATTTTGCACGCGCCGAGCGCACCGAACCAAGGCCGTTCGAGCTGGACCGAGATTTTCCCGATCTCATGCGCCATCTCAAGCCCATCCCTCAAGTGGCCCTGAAGATCCTCAGAATGATCGACGATCAGAACTGCCGATTCGCCGACATCGCCGACCAAGTGAAGCAGGATCAGACCATCAGCGCCAAGGTGCTGCACATCTGCAATTCCACCTTTTTCGGGAGGGGCCGCAAGGTGGATTCGATCGAGCGGGCGCTCACCGTTCTCGGCGAGAGGAACCTGATCAAGTTTATCGTTTCCGCATTTTTGGAACGATTCCTTTTTTCCACGGCCGGGGGCTATTCCATCTGCAAGGGGGGCCTTTACTACCATGCGCTCGCCACGGCCCAGTTGGGCGAACGGCTGGCCCGACTCACCGGCGTGAGTCGCCCTGATCTGGCCTACACCGGCGGGTTGCTTCACGACATCGGCAAGGTGGCCCTGGACCAGTTCGTGGCGGCATCACGGCCGCTCTTCTACCGCCAGGTGATCAGCCGGCGGCGGTCCGCGGTCGAGGTGGAACAGGAATTGATCGGCATCGATCACACCGTCCTGGGGGCCATGATTGGAGACTCTTGGGGTTTCCCTGACAGCCTGCGGGAAGTGGTGCTTCATCACCACGCGCCCGAAAGGGCGCGGCACCAGCAACCGTTGGTCCGGCTCATTCACCTGGCCGATCTTATCATGGCTCGGTTTGCGCCCGGCTATGAACTGGAAAGGATCGATTCCACCGATCTGGACCGCCGATTGCAAGCCTTGGGACTAGCGCCGGATCGACTGCGGGAAGTAGTGGATCAAGTGCCGTCCGGGACCACCGATTTGGTCTGAAACGCCGCGGACCTTCCCGATGACTCGGCGATCGGCAAGTGGCCCCACGCCTGGTCGTCATTGAGCGGCCGAGCGGCGACGGCGAGCGGTTACCGGTTGACCGTTCTTGGCGTTGGAGAGTATTTTCAGCCGATACGCAAACCGGGCGAGAGGATATCCAGGTCATGGACGCCTATTTTGGTCGCTTTCAAGAGTTGCTCGATCAGCTTTATGATGGGGTCTATTTTGTCGACAACCAGCGCCGCATCACCTACTGGAACCATGCGGCCGAGGCCATTACCGGCTTCAGCGTGGCCGATGTGCTGGGCCGGAGTTGTGCCGACAACATTTTGACGCACATCGACTCCGATGGTCACAGCTTGTGCCGTGGTTCCTGTCCGCTGGCACAAACCCTGGTGGACGGCCAATCGCGCGAAGCCGAGGTCTACCTCCACCATCGCCGTGGCCACCGGGTGCCGGTGGCCATTCGAGTCAGCGCCATTCGCGATGCCGCCGGCCAAATCGTGGGGGCTGCCGAGCTGTTCAACGATGTCAGTTCGTCCATCGCCATCCGGGAACGCTTTCGCGAATTGGAAAAACTGGCCTACGTCGATGCTCTCACTGAATTGGCCAATCGTCGCTACGTGGCCAAGGAAATCCAGCAGCGAATCGAGGAACTGAAGCGCTACGACTGGAAATCCGGCCTGATTTTCGCCGACATCGATCACTTCAAGCGGATCAATGACGACCATGGGCATAATGTCGGCGATCAGGTGCTGAAGGCGGTGGCCAGGACCTTGGCCATCAATGTCCGTTCTTTCGATCTGTTCGGCCGCTGGGGCGGGGAAGAATTCCTGGGAATCATCCGCAATATCGATGAGAGCGCCTTGCTGTTCCTGGCGGATCGGTTACGAATGCTGGTGGCCAACACTCAGGTTGCGGCCGCTAGCAGTTTGCTCTCCGTAACCGTTTCGGTCGGGGTGACCATCATGACCCTGGACGACGACCTGGAAAAGGCGGTCCAGCGCGCTGACCGGCTCATGTATCGGAGCAAATGCGAAGGCAGGAATCGAACGACCCTTGGCTAGGCTGCCGCAAGATGAGCGGACTGGCCGCGCGGAGCGCGGATATCCGCTCGATCGGGAGGAATCATTCAGGCGCGGTCGGTAACCCGCGGGTGCCGGATGCGTTCCGACGCAACCCCGCCAGCACGGGCAAAATGATCTTGTGATAGCAGTCCGGGCATATGCCATGGGTCAATTGAACCCCGTTCGCTCGACCATTGCTGGAGTACGCTTCCCGGGATATCCATTGGGGTCCGAATTGTTCATCGACAACCAACACTTGGTTGCAGTAGCTGCATGCGGTGAGCCATTCCGGCGCAATGCCGGGCTCGATGCGGCGCGATTGCGCCCGACCCGCCATCACGTTGGGTACAGCAATGCCCGGGCATGGATAGTTCATTTTAGTCCTCCTTCTTGCCGCTTTGCTCGATCGCTTCACCCTTCGATCTGCTGCTGGGGAGGAGCAAACTGCGTGCCATGGATCGGCCTGTTGCAATAACGGTCGCCGATGGTCCGGAAAACCATCCACGGGGCCTCGGGTGATCGAGCTAATCCATTGATCCTGATCAATTTTCCCGACCGCTGCCGCTGCCCTCTCCGGCTCGGGTCCATGCCGATCGGGGAGATCGCCGACCGCCGGGGGCCCCATGGTGCTGCCGGTGGGGAAAATATTTCCCTCGCTCCCTGTCGATTTTTCCTTTACTGGGACTGGTTTGCCCAAGGCACTCCGTCCTCTTCCCGCCAATGGAGAATCAATTGGATGGCCGATAGCGATGAACGGAATGCAACGGTGGATGTCCTGGGACAGTTGTCGGAGCTGATGGTGGATGCCGTTCGGGAGTTACGCCGGCAGCGTCAACCGGTCACGGCGAACACGTTTCGAGGCTGCCTGGAGAATCGGACCGAATTGCGCCGGTTGCTTCGAGATGAAGCGCTGCTTCCGAGTCCACCCGAGACCTCGCCGACCCCAACCGACACAACCCAATTGGAAACCCAGTTGCGTGTCCTCGGCCAGCAGAAGGCACGGTTGCTCGGGGATGTTACCCAACTGGAAGAACAGCAAGAGCATCTTTGGGAATTCACCACCGGGGCGCTGCTCACCTTGACAGCCTGGCTGGAACTGTCATCCGGACATGCTCCATTCCGCGGCGCGATCGAACGCTTCAAGGCTCGCCTCAAGGAGGCGGACAATCTTGCCGGGATCGAGGATTCCTTCCTTTCCCTCAAGGATCAAATCCTGAAGGAGAACCCAGCGGCAATGGGTGACGGGGACGTGCCAACGGCAGCGAAGTTCTCCCTGAGGAACTGGTTCGGCTCCAAGGGCCGGGAACCGGATCACGAGGCAGCGGCCGACCGGGATGAGCGGCTTCCTGCGTTGAATCAAGTGTTGACTGTTTTTATTAACGAATTCGAGCCATTGGTGCCGAATTCACGAAACCGGGAGGTGGCCCTGGTCAAGGGCTTGATATCACGCTGCCGAACCCATGATGACCTGCTGAACCTGCGCGAGCCCTTGTCTCGGCTTGCTCAACTGGGGGTGAGGAGCGTGCAGGGAGAGCGGGACCAGTTTGTTCGGCTGATCGAGGAAATCGATCAAAACTTGAAGGAAATGGAAAAGAACCTGCTGGACTCCCTGGGACAGGCTCGCGCCATGGTTGAGTCCAACACCGATCTCTCCGCGCAAATGAATCAGGGCATGGAAGAGATGAGCGCTTCCATGCAGGCGAGTCAGGACCTGAATGAACTGCGCCAGGTGGTGGTGACGAAACTAGCTTTTCTGCGCCAGGCACTGGAAAGCAAGCACCGGGATGATGAGCGGCGATTGGCTCGCGCCACCGAGAAGCTGGATGACCTGCAGCGCAACGTTGTGCAAATGCGCCAGGAGGTGACCATGGCTCGGGAGCAGTCCCGGCAGTTGGAAGAGCAACTGCAGCAGGATGCCCTGACCGGGGTGCTCAGCCGTCGCGGTTACGAGGAAAGGATTGCCCAGGAATTCGAACGCTATCAACGGTACCGACACATGGTGTCGGTGATCGTGTTCGATCTCGACCATTTCAAGCGGGTCAACGACCAATTCGGGCATCAGACGGGAGACAAGTGCCTCAAGGTCATCTCCACGTACATCCAGCCGGTGATCCGCAAAAGTGATGCGCTCGCCCGCTATGGGGGCGATGAATTCGTTCTCATATTACCCGGCATCGATGGCAGCGAAGCGGTCAAGGTGGCGGAAAAAATTCGTCGCCTGGTGGAGCAGATCAGGTTCCTTTATGAAGGCAAGAGGATTCCCCTGACCCTCAGCATGGGGGTGGCCCAGGCTGGCGAGAGCGACCCCGATGCCGACAATCTATTCAAGCGGGCGGATCAGGCCCTGTTTGCCGCCAAGGAAGAAGGCCGCAATCGGGTCAAGATCCATGATGATCAATGGAATTCATAAAATTACGGGGAGCTGAGCACCTCCCTGGTCACGCTCATCTCGGATGCGCGGGCTAGCCCCAAGCCGGGTTCATTCCGATTCGGACGGATCGTCGGGTACCGTTGATTTTGGACGTTTCGAACCTGGAGAGACATCCAGAATCATGTTATCGAGCATGTTCCAGGACCGCTCTTCTCGTTCTTGTTCCTCGATCCACGGGACCCGCCAGCTTCCCTTGGGAGGACCGCCGTGATAGTGAGTGCCCGATTGGTCCTGCCACGGGGATTCCCGGGTATTTTGGGTCGGGCCCCCAGAAGGATAGCCGGACAGGTTGCCGGCTTGATAATGCGCGGCACCTCCGCCCGCGATCGCCGGCCCGGCCCACAAGAGCCCTGCCAGCAAAGCGCCGGCACGAACCATTTTGAATCGCGATCGGATGGCTTTCATCATGCTCCTCCCTCCGGCCTTATCGATTTTTCCAGGTGCTCACCGCACCAGGACCAGCATGTTCTCCAGGAAAGCACTCAGTTTCTGGTGAGAAACCCCGTCAAGGCGCTCGAACTGGATACCCAGAATGAATTTGTCCCGGTCGACCTCCACGTGTCTCACCAGACCGGCAAAGGGCAATGGGCTTGGTTCACTGAACAGAGTGGAAAAAAGGGTGATCGAGGCGCCGACCGGAAGCTGTGAAGAAATGTCGGATGAGACACCCCTGGAGCTGAATTTGCATCCGCCGATGCTGATATCGAGAAGGGTCCCCGGATAATGACGACCTTCAATGTCGACGTCGGCCGGCAAGAAGCACTCGATTCGAGGATTTTTGCGCAGATTGAGGACCTGAAACCCGGAAGGGAATTTGAGAAACAGTAACTTCACGGGGTGCAGCACATGCCCCAGGACCTTGGTCCGAAACTGGACCACGTTGCCCCGACAAATATAACGACAAACCGTATGGCTACCGGGCTGGAGATGGTTCTTGGCGGCGGCCAGGGCCGGCACCCGCACAATCAGGTAGCGCTCCGGTTCCATCCCCACCAGCAGTCCGTTCCATTTCTCGGGTTGCTTTTCCAGTTCCAATAGGACCTTGATCCCGAGATCGATTTGCAGACGTAGACCGGAGGCCGGTTGATCCGCTTCCTCCAGGCCGAGAAATTGAACGAATCGAGCCAGGAGCTCCCGATCGAAGGTGTGCCCCATCTCGTCCGTCATGATCTTGATCGCCTTCGCCGGCGGCAAGGCACTCTTGTACGGCCGGTTCGTGGTCAGGGCGTCGAAGCAGTCGGCGATCCTGGCGATTCGAGCATAAAGGGAAATGTCGTTGCCCTCCAAACCATCGGGATAGCCTGACCCATCCAGCGCTTCATGATGATGCAGAATAACGCTCAACTGATCGGGTGTCATGACGTGAGTCTTCTTGACCCGTTCGTACCCGAGCCGCGGATGGGCTTTCATCAGGTCAAATTCGTCGGCGTCGAGTTTCCCCGGCTTATTCAGGATCGCGTTGTCGATGGAAGATTTCCCGACGTCATGGAAGAGGGCCCCGAAGCCGAAGCTCTTGAGGTCGTCTTCCTTCCAACCCAGAAACCGGCAGAAGGCCATGCCCAACAGAGCGACCTGAACCATGTGGGTGAAGGTATAATAATCCTTGGAAAAGATGACCAAAAGAGCGTCCGCGGTGACTTCATCGGCGGCCAGTTGGATGGCGAAATAATTGACGAAGCGCCGACCCAACCTGATGTTACCCTGGTCGGGGCGTTCCCGCAGCACTTTCTTGACGATGCTTTCGGCGTCGTCGTAGATGAGCTGAGTCTTGACTTCACTCGGAGTGTTCGGAGAGTTGATAATTTGCTGAAGCTTGGAAGTGAAGTAGTCGGAAAAGGATGCTTCCGCTTCCTTGCGGATGTAAACGGTCTGGATGCCGTGGCTGATCAGTTTATCGTGGAACTCAGCGGTGTATTCGTCGCCGCTCGCGAGGGCTTTTTCAGGCGAGAGCGCCTGGCCGCCATGCAGAAAAGGAAAATAGAGATCGCAGGGCACCACCGAACCGGGAAAAAGATTCCGGGTCCGAATGGAAACGAACCCCTTCGTCAGTTCATGGAAATCCGTTCCGGTTTCAGTCAACCGGACTTTCTTGACCCGAAGCGATTCCATTGTCACGACCGATCTCCAAGGCCCCCAGGTTCAATGCACCAGCCTGTCCATCCTATTATCCCGTCAACCAGAACTGTTCCCCAAAAGCGCGATTCATGGCCGCCCAGGGTCTACCGGCTTGCCGGTTCATGCCGCTCGCCATGGGACAATGGTATTGATCTTGCTTGTCACCAAGACGAATCCATCAATCCCCGATCAGGAGAGCCGAACATGTTTGTCGCCCCCGATTCGAAAGCCAGGGAATCCCTCCACCGTCTGTTGCTCCTGGTGGCCACCGAACCGAATCCAGCTCGATTGCGGCAGAGAGTCGACCAGGAGGTGGATTTGTTACGCGAAGCCATGAGCCTGTATGCGGGGCTGCAGCAACCCCAGGGGACCACCGCGGCTCGAATCGAGGGCGTTTGTCAAGTCTATGACGTCGATCTCCCGGCTTTCATGATGGGTCTGGGGACCATTGTCGGCGCTCCCGTCGAGGACGATCCTCGCACCATGAACACACCCGTCGCCGCCGGTGTATTATTCCCGAATGGTCCCTGTTCCGCCACCGTGTTCGGAGCAGACCGGACCCCCCAATCCAATCCCGTGAAATCGGCCGCCACCCGCCATGCCCGCCGCAAGGCCATCTTGGGTTGTGGTACGATGGCACTGCTGGCGGCATTTTTCATGACCGTGTTCCACGCCGGCGGCTCGCTTGAGCCAACTCCGCCGACCGCTTCGGTTGCCGAAGCATCTGTCCCTAACTCACCACCACCAACGGTATCGGCGCGTGTTCAGCCGGAACCGGCCAAGACCGGCGAGCACTGGGTCAAACTGGCATCAGCCGTTCGGCGTGCCGCGCCCACCGCTCTCGACCAGTCGGAGCCGGTCGCCGAACCCTAGGGTCGCCACGGGCAGGCAGGCGATGCGGCCTCCCCGGGGATGCCATGACCGAAGGCTCGGCCGCGCCACTCGCAAGCGTTTGCCCTTTATGGACCCCCGTTTTGATCACAGCTTGAATCTTCGGCAGAACTCACAAAAGGCGCCAACCTTTCCCAGTTCCTCCTTGGGACCCAGGAACTGCAAGCCCAGGTCGGTGGTCCGGCGCAATTTGCTCACGTTGATGGCGCGGATGGCGGCCGTTAGCGATTGCACCGCCTGTCCGCTAGGGATGGCGAAATCCAGCCGGCAATGCATTTTATTGTCCACATAGAAAACCTTATCCACGATCACCCGGCAGCCGCCATCGCTGAGGTCGATCAGTTGTCCCCGGCATTGGGTATCGACCCCCTCCAGGGTCAAGGTTACCGCAAGGTTGATCCGCACCCGGGTGTATTTCCTGAGCGATTTCGACTGGTAAGATTGGGGATAGCGGATCATGCTCATATCGTGGGACAGGGTATCCAAAACCTCACTGTCAAAAACGTAGGCGGTCCCCTGGAGGATGGTGGTGCACTTGATGTCGCCCTGAAGACGGACGAACAGACGATCGTTCATTTCCAGGACAAGGCTATCGAGCAGGATAAATTCCCCGGTTCTGGCTCCCAAGACCTTTGTATTCACCTGAAAGTATTCGCGATCGCGCGACCGAATGGTGATTTCCTGACCAAGAGCCAGCGGTAATTTTTGCATCGAAGTCCCTTGCCCTTTTATCCCATGGACCATTCATGGTCGCCGTGGCGTTCCTCGCGTCCTTGCGGTTCATCGTTGGATTGGTTCAACGCCGGCGCGCGCTGCCCCGATCCTTTCCACCAACGAACCAGTTGCCATAAAAGCATTCGGTATGCCGGCGACGCAACTTTATACCCTTTAAGGTGATTCGGCCCCGGCCATGAATCTGATCTGCCCGGTCGGATCATTCACCCACCTGACCCGATCGTGAGCGAACTGAATATCGGAATAGTCATAGTACCAGATGTTGTTGCGAATCTCCATGGGGGTTCCCTGAATCGATAAAACCCGGTCTTTGTCCGCGCCGATCCGAAAATGCCGCTGCCCGCCTCCGGTTTGGGTATTGGGAGCCAGGTGGACCTTGAGACCACCGGAGCTATTGCTGTATTCGACCACTTCATCGTGTTTGAAACGGATCATATCGAACCCGTAATACCAGCGGTTCCCATCCACTTTACTGGGAGTGCCCTGAACGCAAAGGACCTGATTCATTCCGGACCCTAGGGAAAATGTTCCGGTCAGGTGGTCGCATGGGCCTCTCGGTTCGACCTTCACCCGCAGGCGACCGTCAAAGTTGTTGAAGTTTTGCACCCGTCCCTGACGGAATTGCACTTCATTCAACCCGTACGACCAGGTACCGCCGACGATCCGGGTCGGCGGTCCCTGAGCGCGCAGCACTTGATCCGGGCCGGCACCTAGGGAAAAGTGACCGGGTTCCGCGCCGAGCGCATCAAGACCCTCGAGATCGTCAAGTTGACCCCGATCCGATCGATCTCCAGACAGGGGTTCAGCGCGTCCGACAGGCGCTTGGCTATTGGGCAGGGTCAGCACAAACCGATCCTCGTCCAAGGGTGGAATTACGGTTCGGGGAGGGGGCGGCGGCGGTTGGGAGACCAGTATCAACACCGCGAGACTCATCGCGAGACCCAAGCCGAGGCCCAGCCAGGAGCGCCGGCGTTCAAAAAGCGCTCGGAAAATGGCGCTCGATGGGGGACCCTTGGTGGCCGTGCGGGAGTCCGCCGGGGATGATTCACCCTGGCTGCCGGGACCGGTTTGGGTGGAAGCTGAGGGCGATTCCGGATTCAGCCGCTGATCATGGGATTGGCTTGCCGCGTCTTCCGGAAACGCATGGCGCAGACGCTGGTAAGCGCAAGTGATTTCTCGGAAGCGCCGTTCCGCCAATTCTTGATGATGCGCATCGGCCAGGCGGTGACGATCCGGATGCCACTGCTTGGCCAGTTTCCGGTACGCCTGCTTGATCGTAACGATATCGGCTCCCGGCGCCAGGCCAAGAAGCTGGTAGTCACCTGGTTGCCGACCGTTTTCCCGGGTTGCCATGGGTGGGTCCGTTATCCGAGCAGGCTTCCGCCTAGCGCCTTTCCTAGTGGGACTCTGGAACTTGTCGAGCGGAATGGGTGCAACAGCTCACCGGGTCCATGGCTGGCTCGGACCATGAAGCCCCCGAATCATTCCTGCTGACTTCTCACAACAGAAAGGCGCTCTTTTCCGTTTCGTAGGTGGTCCCGATCCGAGCCGCAAGTTCGTCCAGATCTTGGGCGCCCAGTTGCAAATCGCCGGCGCTTGCGAGGCCGGCAAGGTCCAGATCGGGTTTTCGGATCGGGCCGATTTCCAACTTGTGGCAGATCGCATCCGCAAGCTGGGTGATTTGCGCCAGGACCGGCTCCCGGGATGCATGTCGAGGCTGGTGATGCCAGGCGATGGCCTCCTCGATGGTTTCCGGGAAGTGCCATTTCTCAGCCACTTGCCGTCCGACCTCGGCGTGGCCGACCCCGAACCGTTCGCGTTCGATTTCATCCCGATCCCAATGGGGTTCGTTGTAGAGTTGCTGGGTGACGGCCAGCATCACATCGGGGGCCTGCAGGTGGAACACCACCTTGCCGATGTCGTGCATCAGACCCACCAGAAAAGCTTCCTCTAATTGTCGGTAGTTCACTTTGCGGGCGATGGTCTGAGCGGCGATGGCGCAGCCGATCGAATGCTGCCAGAGCAGGTCTTGCACAAACCCGCTCTTGCCGGAGAGGCTCTTCACGGCGGAAGCGATCACCAGGTTCTTGATGGTCTTGAAGCCGAGCCGCACGATGGCATCGGACAAGTTCGATACGGAACGGTGGCCGCCATAAAAGGAAGAATTGGCGATGCGGAGGATCTTGGCGGTCAGTTGCTGGTCGGCGGCCAACACCTTTTGCAGGTCTTCCACCCGGGTTTCCGGATCGGCCACCTTGGCCATCACCTGTTTGGCCACCTGGGGCGTAGCCGGCAGATCGGTGATGTTCTTCGGCGCTCGGTTGGATTCAATGCGGCAGATCGCCCCGGCATTTTCAAAAGCGCGCTTCAATTTGGAGGCCGTCGCGTAATCCACGCCGTTTTTCAGCACCACATCGCCACCGGAAAACAACCGATCGATCATCACTCGGGTCAAGTTGAAGCGCGCCGCCAGGTCATCCCCGACCAAGGCGGTAGAAGTGTTCGGAGCCACCGCACCGGTAAAAATCAGCTTGTAATGATCATCCACCATGTTATCTCGCAACCTGCCCGGCCTCGCGCCCGAAGTTCGCCTCCGCCGGCTAGAAGCCGAATTCCGCCAGCAGCGAATCCACATCGACCTGAGAATTGAGAGCGTTGGCCATGCCCTCATGGGCCGGGCCATAGAGTTCGTCTTTCAGGGTGGGCTCGGCCTTGCCTTCCACTTTCACCCCAAAGGTGCTGATGACTCGGACCAGCTTCCCTTCCAGTTCATTCAGCAGTTTGATGATCTTGAGAATAACCTGACCCGTGAGGTCTTGATAGTCCTGGGCGGTGAGCACGGTGATCAGACGGTCGTGGGTTTTTTGGGCGGATGCCCGGAGTTCCTCGATCAAGCCGGTGCCGTCGGTCAGCCGCTGCTGAGCCGGGTCCCCGATCGCCTTCAGTTGCCCGACCAGTTGCTCCAGTCGGGCTAGGCGCTGATGATCGTTCTGGTTGTCGCGCTGCATCTTTTCCACGTTGTCCAGGGTGATATTGGCCGCGTTTTCGGTCAATTTCATGATGTGTTCCAGGCGGCTGCCGGAATCCGGAAGCTTTTCCTGGACCATGTCCTTCAGCGCCGGGTCCAGGTTCTGAGCGAATTCCTTGAGGGAATTGTGCAGCCCTCGGGCCATGCTGCCGATTTCCTGGTACAGCCCGGCCTGGTGTTTCTGTTCGGCGATCTCCGCCAGGATCTCCTGGCCTCGGCCCAGGTCCGCGCTTGCCATGGCCTGCATGAAATCCTTTATCTTATTTAGCATTTCCCTGTTGCGGTCGTCCTGCTCCGCCAGTTGCGGGGCGATTCCCAATTCCGCATCGAGTGGGAAGAACAGGGTTTCCACTTGATTGAGGTTGGCGGTCGTGGCGGCGAAAGAAAGCGTGAATCGAGCTTCGGCGCCGGCTTCCGCCTTGATTTCGAGGGTGCCTCCCAGTTGCCCGACCACATGACTCAACCGGGAGAAATCCAGGACCGGGGAAGCGGCCGCGCTCGGGTCGGAACTCACCGCCGCCGCCAAAGTCGGCCCCGGCTCCGCCGCGCCGGCGGGCTCCGGAGGCAGCTCAAGGATCCCCAACACCTCATCGGCACGGAACGCGGCCGCCCTGCTCCCGAGGTCCCCGTTGCCCATGGCCTCGAGCAGGGTGCCCAGGGCAAAGTTGAACACCATCATGGAATCGACACTGACCGGGCTGCCGGATTGGATGTCGAGATAGCGCCTCAGCCCGGAGGCCGCTTGGCGTACTTCCCCGAAACCCAGCTCGGTGCTGCGTAGGCGCAGGGATTCCAGGGGCCCCCGGACCGCTTCCATCAGCCGATCGCTGTCGCTGCTCTCGCCCAGTTGAGACAAGGCGTTGCTCAATCCTTCAACGGCTCCTCGCATGATTTTCTGTCCTCGGAATAGTTTGAGTGTCTCACGCGACACGGTTTTCGTGCAGGCTGACCACGCCCTTCACATCGAGAATGAGTGCCACGCGACCGTCGCCCAGGATGGCCCCGCCGGAAATCCCGACCAGGTCCTTCATTGCGGCTCCCAGGCCCTTGATCACCACCTCCTGGCGGCCGACGATTTCGTCGGCCAGCAGGCAAAATGAACGATCGCCCTCGGTCACCACCAGCAACAGCGCTTCCCATGGATCCGGATGGCGCGGCTCCACCCGGAAGAGTTGGTGCAGGCGCACCAGCGGCATGAGCGAGTCTCGAACTTTCATCATTTCGCCGCTGCCCTGGACGGTGAAATAGTCCTGCCGGCCGGGTCTCAGGGACTCCTTCAGCGCGATGGTCGGGACCACGTAACGCTGCTCCCCGACCTTGATCACCATGCCATCGATGATGGCCATGGTGAGAGGCAGTTTTAGCTGGAAATGGGACCCCTTACCGGGAGTGCTGGCAGTTTCGATCTTGCCCTTGAGCTGTTCGACGGTCTTTTTCACCACGTCCATGCCGACGCCCCGCCCCGATACATCGGTGACTTTTTCATTGGTGGAAAAACCGGGATGGAAGATCATCTCGAACAAGGCGCTTTCCGGCAGATTGTTCTGGGCCGGAATGATTCCACGCTCAATCGCCCGCTGCCGGATCCGATCCAGATCCAGGCCCTTGCCGTCGTCCTGGATGTCGATGATGATACTGCCGGCACTCTGTTCCGCGGCCAGCCGGATCGTTCCCCCGCGGGGCTTACCCAGGCGCTCCCGTTCTTCGGGGCTTTCAATGCCGTGGTCGGCCGAGTTACGGATCATGTGGACCAGCGGTTCATAAATTTCTTCCACCATGTTGCGGTCGATTTCGGTGTCCTCGCCATGCAATTCCAGACTGATTTCCTTACCGGCCTTCCTGGACAGATCACGCACCAGCCGGATCAGCTTCTGGAACGTGTTCTTGATCGGTACCATCCGCATGGACATGCTGATCCGCTGCAATTCGGCGGTGATCCTGCTGAGCTGAACGATGTCTTTTTGCAGCTTTTGGTCTTTTACCGCATGCAGTTGCTCGTTCTGTAACACCATGGACTGAGCGATCACCAATTCGCCGACGCCATCCACCAGGTTGTCCAGTTTGTCGGTGGCCACCCGCACAAAAGCCACACTCTCCCGGGCGTGGCGTTGCTGCCGGAGCGCGCCGGAAACTTCCTGAACCGGGGCGGCTTTCTCTTCCACCAGCACTTCCCCGATCTTACGCTGCTGCTCGCGGCTTTTTTCCACCGCCTGGCGCACCACTTGTTCCGGAACCACTTCCCGCGCCACCAGGATTTCGCCGACCTTACGCGAGGCGCTGACCAGTTGCGGTCGGTCGGAGCGGTCGAAGTCGGCGATCTGCTGAAGAAATGCCGTTGCCTGGGGGGAGTCGGCAGCGGCCAGCGCGTTCGGGTCCGGCGCCTGGTCCAGTTGGTTCAACAGTTCTTTCAGGATGTCCGTGGCTTTCAGCACAATATCGATCAGCCGATCGCTCACCGCGAGCGCCCCGCCGCGGGCGGCATCGAGCAGGTTTTCCACCTGATGGCTGAGGTGGTTGATCGTGGTCAGATTGAGGAACCCGGAAACCCCCTTGATGCTGTGGAAGGGACGAAAGACAGCGTTGATCGCGTCTTTGTCTTCCGGGTCGCTTTCCAGCGACAGGATATTGAGTTCAATGCTGGCCAGGTTTTCTTTCGCTTCCTCGATGAATTCCTTTAGCAGTTCCGGATCGATGGCTTCGCCCAGGACCGCTCCTTGATCCGCCGGCGCCGAGGGCGGCATGGAAGCGGCGCCGCGCTCGCTCGTCGCCGTCGCCGCGCCGGTCGGTTGCGAGACCGCCGCAGCCGGTACGGCCGGAATCTCCAGGTCCGGTTGCGGGCGGTCAAGGCATTCCAGTTTTTCCAGGAACGAATCGACCAGCGCTGAACCGCTCACCGCAAGCCGGGCCGGGGGATCGGTGGTTTCCAATTGCTGCACCAGTTCTTTAAGAATGTCGGTCGCCTGCAGCACCACATCGATGAGCGCCGGGGTTACCGGTAGCTGATCGGCGCGGGCGGCATCGAGCAGGTTTTCCACCTGGTGACTGAGGCGATTGATGTCGGTGAGATTGAGGAACCCGGAAACCCCCTTAACGCTGTGGAAGGGGCGAAAGACAGCGTTGATCGCATCCTTGTCCTGGGGATCGTTTTCGAGAGAGAGGACATTCAGTTCGATGGCGGCGATGTTTTCCCTGGCTTCCTCGATGAAATCGCCTAGCAATTCAGGATCCACCAGTTCCTCGGTCAATCCCGAAGGTGGAATCGCATGGGTCGCCGGGTTCGCTGCTTCGGTTTGCTCTCGGGTTCGGCCGACCGGGACCGGACTCGCGGTCACCGGCGGACTCGCGGCGGCCGGCGGTACCGGCGGTACCGACTCGGCTTCCGGCTTTCCCACCAGTTCGCCCACCAGGGCGCGAATGGTTTTCCAGTCCCGTTCCAGGTCCGGTGATTCTTCCAGGATGATTCGGTTGATGATTTTTTCAACCGACTTTAGGCTGCCCCGTTTCCGTGCCGCCGTAGCCGGATCGGCGTTGGCCACCTGGTCCAGAAGATTGAGGCAGTCGCCCAAACCGGCCAGATCATCGCTGCCGGCGACCACCCCGAAGGACAGCGTTTCGATCAGACCGCGAGCATCTTCTGGATGAGCCGGAAACGATGACATGAGCTATATCCTTATCCCTGATGATGATACCGTCGATCGGTGAAGTGAATCCCTCGGTTTCCGGATTCGGAATCAGACCGCCGAGGCTTCGCCGCAAGCTTCTCGAACCGGTGCGGATCATTCCGCGGGCAAGATCTTGGCCAGTTTTTCGGCAAGGATCGCCGCCGTGAACGGCTTGACGATGTAATTGCTCACCTTGAACTTGACCGCCTCGATGATGTTTCCCTTCTGCGCTTCGGCCGTGACCATGAGGAACGGCAGCCCCTTGAGTTGGTCGTTCGAGCGCACGTATTTGAGCAGGTCGAGGCCGGTCATTTCCGGCATGTTCCAGTCGGACACGATCAGGTCAATCTTCTGACCGGAAAGAACATCGATCGCGGCCTTGCCGTTTTCGGCCTCGAAGATGTTCTTGAAATCCAATTCCCTCAGGATATTGCGGACGATTCTCCGCATGGTGGAAAAGTCGTCCACCACCAGCACGTTGAGATTCTTGTAAGCCACTGCCGATCTCCTTTTGATTTTCTGATGGGTCTCCAACGCAGCATTTCGGCGTCAACAAAGTCTCTCCTGCAGCGACACGGCCTGCCCCATTCGGCTCAGGAACCGCCCAAGGCATTCATGAGAGCGTCA
This sequence comes from Syntrophobacteraceae bacterium CG2_30_61_12, assembly GCA_001873705.1. GTDB lineage: Bacteria > Desulfobacterota > Syntrophobacteria > Syntrophobacterales > DSM-9756 > CG2-30-61-12. Next base: position 4,462 of record MNZR01000294.1, on the reverse strand, counting down.
GGGATTCGTTCCAGACCGACGATTTGGTCAACTCCGCCCTGCCGGATGGCTTCCTGCGGCATGCCGAACACCACGCAGCTGGCTTCATCCTGAGCTACGTTGTGGGCCCCTGCCTTATGCATTTCCAGCATGCCTTCGGCACCGTCCTTGCCCATCCCGGTCATGATGACCCCCAGCGCATTGGCCCCCGCGTATTGGGCCACCGACCGGAACAACACATCCACCGAAGGCCGCTGATGGCAGACCAGGGGACCGTTTCTCACTTCCACGTAATAGCGGGCGCCGCTCCGCATGAGCGTCATATGGAAATTGCCGGGCGCGATCAGGGCCAGCCCCGGGGAGACTGTATCACCTTCCTTGGCTTCCCGCACCTCGATCCGACACAGGGTGTTCAACCGATCGGCGAAAACGGTGGTGAACTTGGGCGGCATGTGTTGCACCACGACAATCCCCGGGCTGTTGGCCGGGAGCTGGGTGAGGACCGCCTTGAGGGCTTCGGTGCCGCCGGTGGATGCGCCCATGGCGATCACCTTGTGGGTGGTCTGACGCAAGGCTCGAGTCGCCAAGGCACCCATCGCTTGGGCCCTGGCCCCGTTATCCGGCACCACCGAGGGCAGGGGCTTGAAACTGGCTGATGCCACCGCGCGGATCTTTTCCACCAGTTGTTCACTCATGTCTCCCACCGAATAGCTGCCGCCGGGTTTGGCGATCACTTCCATGGCGCCGCATTCCATGGCTTCCAGGGCCATTTCGCTGTTCTTGGGCGTCAACGAACTGACGATGATGGTGGGGATGGGGAAATACTTCATCAGCTTTTTCAGAAAGGTCAGCCCGTCCATGCGCGGCATTTCAATATCGAGGGTGATCACGTCGGGTTTGAGCTGAACGATCTTTTCCCGCGCCACGTAAGGGTCCTGGGCCGTGCCGATGACGCTGATATCCGGATGCCTGGACAGTTCCTTGGCAAAAATCTTGCGCACTATGGCCGAATCATCCACCACCAGCACTTTGATCTGCTTCATCTCCGGTTCCTTCAGTTGGTACTGAACAAATTCCCCGCGATCGGGGCCGGCCGGTCGGGTCCATTACAGAGCCAAAACCATGCCAGGTCCCGAACCACCGGATAGCGCGGCGGTTCGGCCGGTCCCATGCCGTCACCCCTGGGTGAGGACGGCCAGCCCGAACAAATCCCCATCCAGAAAGAAGGGCAATCCGTCCTGAAGGTTCGGTTGTGCTTGATCGTCGAGCCAGGCGAAAGCCGGAATACCGAGTTTGTAGTCTTCCATCTCGCCATGGTAAATGAAGCTTCCTCCGATCATGTTGGCTACTTCCTTGAGCGTGTCCATGACCTCGTCCGAACTCACTTCATCTTCCATTTTCCCGAGAAAATTCGCGGTGATCATCCGGGCATGGGCATCGACGAAATAGAAAGCCGCCTGGTAGATCTTCTCATTCTTCAGTACAATCACGGAACGGCAGCCGCAAAGGGGCTGCTGCTGAAGCTCGCCGATGAATTCCACCGGCGTGAAAAACATCGTCTCCAGGACCTCAGAAATCGCACCCTTCATCGTTTCTCGCCAGGTCTTCAGCATCGGGTCCCCCCATGATTTCGGTCAGGCATGAACGGATCTGTTCAGGCCTGAAAGGTTTTCGCAAATAGCCGCGAGCCCCCAGTTCAATTGCTTCCTTAACGATTTCCTCACTGGTTTCCGTGGTGATCATGACCACCGGCAATTGCTTCCAGCGGGGGTCTTGGCGCAGTTGCCAGAGAAACTCCACGCCGTTCATTTCCGGCATGTTGATGTCGCTCAGGACCAGATCGACCGGGTGTTGTTGCAGGATCTCCAGAGCTTCCTTACCATTTGCGGCTTCAACGCATGCGCCCACCTGAAACCCCGAAAGGCTCAGCGTTTTCCGGATGATCTTGCGCATGGACGCTGAATCATCCACAATCAATATGTTATAAGCCATGGAACAATCTCCCCTTCGTTCACAGTTCCAGCTCACCTTGTCCGGACACCTTGAGGATGACGGTCCCGGTTTTGAGGTCGATACGAACAGTGCGATTGACGCTGCCGCCGATGTGTTCCGCCTGCACCAGCACGTTATTGCGCCAGAAAATCTTGCGCAGGGCCATGTAATTGCGCTTACCGATATTGAACACGCCGCTGTCGTCGAGGATTTGCGAACCGCCGGCGATTCTTACGATCATGTTCTGCTTCTTGGCTCCCAGTTGGTAGCTGGCCTTGAACAGGAGCGGGACCCCGGTATCGGCGAACATGGCTGGTTTCAACCGGGCCTTTTCCGGGTCCACCGTCGACTCCGGCAGCATATAATGGAGCAGGCCGGCAACCTTGGCCGCGGGATCATAGATCACCACTCCGATGCAGGAGCCCAGCGAGTAAGTGATCAGGGTATCTTCCGGATTGCTGCTGACCGCGACGTCAGCGACTCCAACAACCGTTCTCACGCCGGCTCCTTGTCTGCGTAGTGGAGGTCCCGATCGGCCGCAACGGGCACTCGATCTGCCGCCGGCCATTCCAGTTTGACCCGCTGTCGTCGCAACACGCGCTCCCTCCGGTTCATTTGCGGTAGACGGCCGGTTTGAGGTAGGTGAGACTATGTTTCAAACCGGTCAGACTCTCCGAATGCCCAATGAACAGGCATCCACCCGGGGCCAAGAACTGTGAGATCTTGTTGATCAGCACCTCTTGAGTCGGTTTGTCGAAATAGATCATCACGTTTCTGCAAAAAATAAAGTCGAACAGCCCCTTGAAGGGGAACGGGGTCTGGAGGTTCAGATACCGCACCGTCACCACTTCCTTCAGCAGCGGCGCCACCTCATGATCCCCGCTGGGATGCGCGTGAAAATAGAGGCGGCGAAGATTGGCGGGGACCTTCTCGAGTTTTTCCGCCGAATAGACCCCCCGGGCACAGACCTCGAGGACCCGCGTGGATATATCGGTGGCGAGGATCCGGAAATCCCACTGCTTCAAATCGCCGAGTCCTGGTAGCACGCACATGGCGAGCGTGTAGGCTTCTTCTCCGGTGGAACAGGCGGCACTCCAGATCCGGATGCGGCGGTTGCCCAGACGACGCTTTTCTTCCAGCAGCGGTTCCAGCAGACTTTGCTGGAGCAGATCGAAGTGTTGTGATTCGCGAAAGAAATAGGTCAGATTGGTGGAAATGGCGTCGAGGAAATGAACCATTTCCTCGGCATTTTCCGACTGGGTGATGAAATCGTAGTAGTCTTTATAAGAACGGAACCCGGTCAGTCGCAGGCGCTTGTTGAGCCGTGCCTGCAACAGGGCTTTCTTGCCGTCGTGCAGATTGATTCCGCATTGCTGATAGACCAGATGGCTGTATTTGGTAAACAACTGTTCCGAAAGCTGTGTATCCATGGGTCCCCCACTGGACAAGTACCGGTTCGCCGAGTTGCAAACCGGGAAGGAGCGCGAATCCGGCCTCTTGTTACCTGTAGTCGGCCGCTCGGGGGGATCCCTTTAGAAAAAACCGGAGCGCGGGTAGGCATGGGATCAACCGGATCCATGGCGGGCCCGCGGTTGGGATTCACGCTCAAACATAGTCGCCACGCTGCCACTTGGTGGATTCAACGCTGGAAAAAACGCTGAGTTCATCGGCCAGTCGGCGCAACGGATGCTCATCCGGCAACGCTTCCAGGTTCTTTTGCAGGGTCCGGCTGGAATCCATGAGTGCTTCGATCCGCGATTGAATCTCCTTGGATGAACCATCGGGCGCGGCAACCAGTTCCCCGATATCCGCCCACTGATTCAGAGCGGTTTCGATATCACAAGCGACGCGTTCGGCCGCGGCCGGGTCCACGGTCGCCCCGGTGGGTGCCCATGGAGTCGGAGCGGCACCCTGTGCTTCCGCAACCTGTCCGGTGGGACCTGTTGTGGAGGTTCGCAACCGCTCCGCCAACAAATCGCTGAAGACCTGTTCCGGTTGAGCGTTCTTCCTGACCGCCGTTACCGGCGGCAGGGTCGGTTTTCCGATCAATTCGTCGATTTTCATGTTGCCTTGCTCCGTTGCCGGGGGGTGATCGTTGTTCCTGCCGGCTTGGTGCTTAAGCAAACCCCCTGCCAATTGGTCCGGCATTTCCGACTGGTCAAGCAGGGCCTTATGAATAGGCGCTTCTAATAAACCATTGTGACCGCGCACCGCCTTCAAGGCAACCGGAAACCGGCAATTTTTTCCTCGGGTTCGGCAAGAATCGCCTTGCCGGTTCGATCTCGCCATGGTTGGGTGCAACCCAAGCGGGGAGTGAGTCCGTAGGTCGGGTTGCGACCATCGGGAGCTACCCGACGAACTGGCTGAGTTTTTCACCACGGAGAGCACCGAGGGCACAGAGGATCAAAGAATATCGGGTCATCGCGGATTAACGTGAAATTGAACGAGTGGGGACCCCCTCTCCCCCGTTTCGGGGGAGAGGGTCGGGGTG
>MNZR01000288.1:5896-6386 GCA_001873705.1 Syntrophobacteraceae bacterium CG2_30_61_12 | reverse complement strand
CTCGGAGCGTCCCCCTGGGCCGCGTTGCGTCAGGTGACCCTGCCGCTGCTCGCCCCGGCCCTCTACGCTTCAGGACTGCTGGTGTTCATCTTCTGCTTCAGCAGTTTTGGCATCATCCTGATTCTGGGCGGGCCCCGCTACGCCACCCTGGAAGTGGAAATCTACCGGCAGGCGGTGCACCTTTTCAATCTGCCCATGGCGGCGGCACTTTCCATGGTGCAGGTGCTGTTTTCCCTGGCCGTGATGTGGGTGTACACGGGGTTGCAGCGCAGGACCTCGGTAGCGCTCACCCCGCGGTCGCGGGCGGCGGGCGGGCGGCGGGCCGAGACCCGGACGGCAAAGCTGGCGATCGGCCTGGTGCTGGCGCTGCTGACCCTGTTGATTCTGCTGCCGCTGGCGGCGCTCATGGTCCGTTCGGTCAGCGGCGAAGACGGCTGGACCCTGGCCTTCTACCGGGCGCTCGGCGACAATCCCAGCGGCTCCATTTTCT
>MNZR01000288.1:0-5882 GCA_001873705.1 Syntrophobacteraceae bacterium CG2_30_61_12 | reverse complement strand
CAGGCGATCAGGCATTCACTTGCCTTTGCCCTGGCCACGCTCATCTGTACCCTGGCGCTGGCGGTGCCGGCGGCGATTTATCTGGCGCAGCCGCTCCGGCGCTTCGCTCACCTGCTGGATCCGCTGCTGATGCTGCCGCTTTCCACTTCGGCGGTGACCCTGGGCTTTGGCTTCATCCTCGCCCTCGACCGCCCCCCGCTCAATCTCCGTTCGTCCTGGGTCCTGGTGCCGCTGGCCCACAGCCTGGTGGCCTTCCCGTTCGCGGTCCGCAGTCTGCTTCCGGCGCTGCGCAGTGTTCCCGCCGGTTTGCGGGAAGCCGCCCAGGTCCTGGGCGCCGGTCCCTGGACCGTGTGGAAAACCGTGGACCTGCCGATTCTCGCCCGAGCGCTGCTGGTGGCGGCGGTGTTCTCCCTGGTGATCAGTCTGGGCGAATTCGGCGCCACCGTGTTCGTCGCCCGGCCCCAGACCCCGACCATGCCTCTCGCCATCTACCGGTTGCTGGGCCAGCCGGGGTCACTCAACTACGGTCAGGCCATGGCCATGAGCTGTCTCTTGATGCTGGTGACCGTGGGCGGCTTTCTCTTCCTGGAGCGGGTCGCGGCCCTCTCCCACCGGGAATTCTAGCCCACCCGGGACCGCCGCGCCCCCGCGCGGCCATCGGCGTTGCGGAAGCCTCGACAATCAGGGTAAAGGGGGATGGTCCCAGCGTGCTCGTGATCGAAGGCATCAGCAAGCAATTCGACCGCCATCCCCTGCTCCAGGACGTGCGCCTGCGGGTGGCTCCCGGCGAGATCCTCGGCCTGCTCGGGCCTTCCGGCTGCGGTAAGACCACGCTGCTCAGAATCATCGCCGGTCTGGAACCACCCGACGCGGGACGCGTGGTCCTGAACGGGACCGATATCACCCGGACCGCGCCCCACCGCCGGCGGATCGGCATGATGTTTCAAGACTATGCCCTGTTCCCGCACAAAACTGTGCTGCAAAACGTGGCCTACGGGCTGGAACGGCTAGGGCTCAAACAAACGGAAGTGCAACGGCAAGCGGTCGAGATGCTGGAACGGGTGGGTTTAGCCGGCTTTGAAGCGCGCCCGGTAAGCGCCCTTTCCGGCGGCGAACAGCAACGGGTGGCCCTGGCCCGGAGCCTGGCGCCGAACCCCGCGGTGCTGCTTCTGGACGAACCGCTGGGCTCGCTCGATCGCTCCCTTCGTGAGCGGCTGATGCTGGAACTCAGGCGGATCTTGAAAGCGGTCGGGGCCACCGCGGTATCGGTGACCCATGACCAAGCGGAAGCGTTCGCGCTTTCCGATCGGGTAGCGGTACTTCAAGACCGCCACCTGGCCCAGGTGGCGGTGCCGGAACAGCTTTATCTTCGACCTGCAAACGCCGAGGTGGCAAGGTTTCTCGGCTTTTCCAATCTGCTCCCGGCGCGGGTGCGATCAGCACAAGCAATTGAAACGGTGCTGGGGACGATCCTTCTGGAGGCATCCGCCCACCGTCCCGGGGAATCGGTCACCCTGTTGATACGCCCCGATGGCGGCCGCCTGGTTACCGCGGCGGCAGACCCCGGCGAGTTTCCCCTGATCCTGGAAGGGACCGTGCAAGAACGGCTGTTTCAGGGCCCGTTTTACCGCCTGGCCCTGGCCCTCGATGACGGTTCGCTGCTGGTGTTCCAGTTGCCCCTGCAGCCGTCGCCTCCTCCGGTCGGTTCGCGCACCCGCATCGCCGTTTCCCGCCAGGCGCTGCACCTGATGAAAAAAGAATAGCGAGAAGCGGGAAGCCGGAAGCGAGAAGCGAGAAGCGAGAAGCGAAAGAAAGAATATCGAACATCGAACGCTGAATTTCGAACCGCGGAAGTGATTTTTGACCCATGGGGGGCAACCGCACAACACCCCGGCGGTCTGCGACAATGCCAAAGATCGTCTCCAATCAAACCCAGCAAGTGCGGCTTGCCCTGCTTCCGAGAGAGGCTCTTTGGTACAGGACGTCCATCTCGATGATGGTTCCCGACCGGCTCTTGTTGAGAAGCATGGGTGCCAGCAGCCGGTAGCCAAGATCGACCGTGAACCGATGCATCTCATCGAACAGGGGCTGGTTTTCATAGAGCGGCACCAGGGCGGTTTCGTAGAGCAGAAAATCGATCCGTTCCAGGGTCCGGGACGCCCCCATTAGGACCGCCTGTTCCATGCCCTGCACGTCCATCTTGAGCAGCACCGGGGGGACCAGGTCGAGGCGGCGGGCGAAATCATCCAACCGTTCCACCGCCACCTCGATGGCGCTGGTGTTCCGCTCCCGGTAGCGCGGGTACCGGTTGCCGGAGGCGATCGCCAGGGCCGAACTCAACCGGCTGTAGGCGTTGCGGTTGAACGCCAGGCGCCCGCCGGTGCTGCCCAGGGCGCAATTGAAGGCCCGAAGGTTACGGCGCTTGCTGATGTTTCGGCACAGTTCGCGATAGACCTCGGGCAACGGTTCGAACGAATAGATGCGGGCGTCGGGGAAATGGAGCGCCGCGGCCACCGCGAACTGGCCGGTGTTGGCGCCGACATCGAGGATGGTACCGAACCGGGGCTGATGGCGCTTAAGCGCTGAATTGAGCCGAAAGCAGGGGGCATGGAAAGCGTTGGACGTGAACCAGACCCGCAGGGCCCCGGGCTGTTCCAGGGCCAGAATGGTGTGGAACAGTTTTTCCAGGCGCGCGATCATGGAGTGACTCCGCCGCGGCGGACAAGCGCCGGTGAAAGGCTTCCCACATCGCCGCGGGGGTGCGTGCGAGCCGGGACGGATGGTGCCGCGGTATCCGGCCCGGAGCGTAAGCGCGATCGCGATCCCGGGTCCCGCGGTCGATCCCGTTGCCGCCCGGCCCCGGAATCACCCTCCAGTTTACTCGGGGATGCCAAGGTGAAATTCACTGAACTGATCAGCCTGCTGGAATCTCACGGATTCAAACTGGCAAAGGAGAAAGGGTCGATTTGGTGCTATACTACGCACGGGAACAGATTGTCGATTCTAGTTCACCGCAAAGACGCAAAGGACGCAGAGAATGGCAAAGGTTCTTATTGAAAGATTAGGTCCTTGCGTTTCCTTGCGCCCTTGCGGTGAAAAGCTCGGTTTGTGAGCGCTCGAAGTAAATCACAAGCCCGGTTGGCCTGCATTGATTCAACTCGATTATCATGGGACCAAGGAGGTGCCAGGTGGTACCTGCTGTCATATCTTGAAGACCGCGGGGATACGCAAAGGAGACGCCATGACCCTTTCGCTCGATCTCAACACCGATTTCATCGACCGCCAGTACCGCCTCTGGCGGCAGGACCCGGCCGCGGTTTCGGAACAATGGCGGTTCTTTTTCGAAGGCTTCACCATCGGTTCCGGCCCTGCCGAGCCCGCTCCGGCGGCGGTTCTTGACCGCGACATGCTGGTGAAACACTTGCAGGTGGCGGAACTGATCCATCGCTATCGGGACCTCGGCCATCTGCTCGCCTGTCTCGATCCCCTGACGGCCTGCCCCACCGACCATCCGCTGCTCAGCCTGGAAGCCTTCCAGTTGACTCCGGACGACCTCGACCGGGAATTCAGCATCCCCGGATTCGGTTCCGGAAAACCGGTGGCGCTCCGCGATCTGATTGCGCTGCTGCGGGAAACCTACGGCCGCGGCCTGGGGGTGGAATACCTCCATGTGCAGGACCCGGACGAGCGCCGTTGGCTCCAGGAGCGGATGGAATCGACCCGTAATCGGCCCCAGTTGGATGCGGAAACGCGGTTGCGGATCCTGAACAAATTGTGCCAGGCGACCCTGTTCGAACAGTTCGTACATGCGAAATATTTGGGCCAGAAGCGGTTTTCCCTGGAAGGGGCGGAATCGGCCGTGGTCTTTCTCGATTTGCTGCTCGATCACGCGGCCCGCGCCGGCTGCCGGGAAGCCGTTTTGGCCATGGCCCACCGGGGCCGCCTGAACGTCCAGGTGAACGTGCTCGACAAGCCCTATGAAGCGGTCTTCTGCAGCTTTGAAGACAGCTACAATCCGGACGCCCTGGTGGGCAGCGGTGATGTCAAGTACCACCAAGGCTACTACACCGAACTGGCCACCCGCCACGGCCGGCCGCTCGCGGTGCTGATGCCGTCCAACGCCAGTCACCTGGAATCGGTGGACCCGATCGCCGAAGGGATCGTGCGGCGCCGTCAGGAACTGTTCGGGGCGGCTGGAAGCGACCGGGTGGTGCCGATCCTGGTTCACGGCGACGCGGCCTTCGCCGGCCAGGGAGTGGTGTTCGAAACGCTCAACCTGAGCCAACTGGAAGGCTATCGGACGGGCGGGACCATCCATCTCATCATCAACAACCAGATCGGCTTCACCGCGCTGCCGGAAGACGTGCGTTCCACCCGCTATTCCACCGATGTGGCGAAGATGCTCATGGTGCCCATCTTCCACGTCCACGGGGAAGCCCCGGAAGCGGTGGCCGCCGTGGCCCGGCTGGCCTTCGATTACCGGGCGCGGTTTCACAAGGACGTGGTGATCGATCTGGTGGCCTACCGTCGTTACGGCCACAACGAAGGCGATGAACCGGCCTACACCCAGCCCCAACTCTATGAACGGATCCGCCGGCGGCCGCCGGTGCATGATCTCTACGCCGACCAGTGCCTGAGCGCCGGCATGATCAGCGCCGACCAGCTGACCGCCATCAAAAGCGGCATCCAGACCTGCCTCGAACACGCCCTGGAAGCCGCCCGCGGCGCCACCTGTAGGCCTCCCGAAGCGCATTTCCACGACCTTGGAAACCCGCCGGCCGGTACCGGTACCGGCACCGACGCCGACGCCGACGTTACCGACCGTACGGTGACGACCGCGGTTTCCAAGGACCGCTTGCTGGAGATAGCCGCCACTTTGTTCACCGCCAAACCCGGCTTCACCATCCACCGCAAGCTGGAACGGATCCTGCTCCGGCGCCTGGAAACCGTGCGCGCCGGCGCCGGAATCGACTGGTCGAACGCCGAATTGCTGGCGTTCGGCTCACTGGTGACCGAAGGCACCCCGGTGCGCCTGAGTGGCCAGGACAGTCGCCGCGGCACCTTCAGCCAGCGCCATAGCGTGCTGACCGATGCGGTGAGCGGTGCCCACGACACCCCGCTCAACCGCCTGGCACCGGACCAGGCACCGTTTCAGGTGTTCGACAGCGCGCTCTCGGAAAACGCCGTGCTCGGCTTCGAATACGGCTATTCCCTCACCGCGCCCGAGTCCCTGGTGCTCTGGGAAGCCCAGTTCGGCGATTTCGCCAACAACGCCCAGGTCATTATCGATCAATACATCGCCGCCGCCGAAGCCAAGTGGCGGCGGCCAAGCGCCCTGGCGCTGCTACTCCCGCACGGGTTCGAAGGCCAGGGGCCGGAACACTCCAGCGCCCGCTTGGAACGCTACCTCCAACTCTGCGCCGAAGACAATCTCCAGGTCTGTGTGCCCAGCACTCCGGCCCAATACTTTCACCTGCTGCGCCGGCAAGCGAAGCAGGGCAAGCCCAAACCGCTCATCGTGCTCACCCCGAAAAGCCTGCTGCGCCATCCCCTGGCGGTCTCACGCCTGGATGAACTGATCGATGGGGCTTTTCAGCCCGTCATCACCGATCCGGAACCGCCGCCGAAGGTCCGGCGGCTGCTCTGGTGCAGCGGCAAAATCTATTACGATCTCCTGGCGCGGCGCCGCGAACAGTCGGAGCCGGACGCGGCCATCGTCCGGATCGAACAGCTCTACCCGCTCCGCCCCGAACAGCTCCAGGCGGCGGCCGCGCGCTTCCCCACGGCGGAAGAATTCTGCTGGGTCCAGGAAGAACCGCGCAATATGGGCGCCTGGCGGCATGTGAGCGAACTGTTTGCGCAGGTGTTCGACCGCCCGCTGC
>MNZR01000287.1 GCA_001873705.1 Syntrophobacteraceae bacterium CG2_30_61_12 | reverse complement strand
TTTTCAACCACATCATTCTGGTGGACGAGATCAATCGGGCGACTCCCAAGACTCAGAGCGCGCTGCTCGAGGCCATGGGCGAAAAACAGGTCACCATCGAAGGGAAAACCCTGGACCTGCCGCGCCCCTTTTTCGTCATCGCCACCCAGAACCCGACCGAACAGTTCGGCACCTTCCCGCTGCCCGAATCCCAGATGGACCGGTTCATGATGAAGATCAGCATCGGTTATCCCGGGCGTGCCGCGGAGCGGGAAATTCTGCGCGGCGGTAGCAAGCGTCGCGAACTCTACAGCATGCAACCGGTGTTGTCCGAAAATGAAGTGATCGAAATCCAGGACACCATTCGCAACGGTGTCCACGTGGAGGAAAGGATCTACGACTATCTCCTTGATGTGATCGCCGCCACCCGTTCGAGCGAATATCTGAGCGCCGGCCTTTCCACTCGCGGCGCCCTGGCCATGCTGCAAACCGCCCGCGCCCACGCTTATTTCAGCGGCCGGGATTACCTGATTCCGGAAAACATCAAGGCCATGGCCCGCTACGTCGTGCCGCACCGGGTGCTGTTCCGCGACGAATACGAACACATCGACCGCCTGGAGGTGATTCAATCGATTTTGGAAGGCGTTCCAACTCCGGTGTGATCAAGATCACCAAGACCGGCTGGATCTACATTGTCTTGACCATCGTGGTGGGCTTCGCGGCCGTCAACACCGCCAACAACCTGATCTACATTCTGGCTTCGGCCCTGCTGAGCTACATGCTGGTGTCGGGCATTTTCGGCCGCGGGAATATCCATGCCCTGTCCATCCAGGTGGAGTTTCCGGAAGAAATCTACGCCCGCACCCCGACCCCGATCACGGTGCGTCTCACCAATCCGCGAAGGTTCCTGCCGGCCATGCTGATCCGCGTGGTGACCACCGGGCGCACGGTGTTGTTTCCCTACGTGGCGGCGGCGAGCAGCAGCGATGCCGTGATCCAGGTGACATTCCCGCATCGGGGCCGCTGCCCAATCGACCCGATCCGGCTCGCCTCTCCCTTCCCGTTCAATTTCTTCACCCGTTTCCGGACCCTTGACCAGCCCGGGGAACTGGTGATTTTCCCCAAGCCCAGGAACTGGGCCGAAGTTCACGCGAGGGTCGAAATGAACCGCCGTGGCGGCGAACAATCGGTCGACCGACTGGGGGACGCCGGCGATATCCTGGCCATTCGGAGCTATCTCCCGGGCGACCCGCTCAAACACATCCACTGGAAATCCACCGCCAAGACCGGCCGGATCCAGACCAAGGAATTCGCCGCGGTCGACGAACCCGATCTGGTTATCGCCTTCGACCAGGTTCCCGTGCCGGACCTGGAACAGCGGATTTCCTGTGTCACCTTCCGCCTGCTGCAGTTGGCCCGAGGCCCTCGGGCCTTCGGGCTGTTGATCGGTGGTCGGCTCTACCCGCCGCGTCGTTCCACCGCTCACAAGCGGGCCTTGCTGAGGGTCCTGGCGACCTATGATCAGGGTTAGAGATCTCCTCCAGTGGGTCACCATGGCGGCGGTGTTGCTCGGTTTTGGCGCCGTCTGCCGGTATGTGCATCCGTACGCTGCGCTGGCTTTCATCGGCCTCGGCGTGGCGGCCTGGTTGCTGCGTCGCAGCCGAACCCGGCAGCCGGCCCGGTGGCTCCTGAACACCCTGGCGGTGCTGGTGGTGGTCGTTTCAGCGCTCAGGGTGAGCCCCGATTACCTGGTGGAACCGATCCTGGAAGGGATCCTGCTGCTGGTTGCGATCAAGCTGCTGGAAGCCCGGCTGCCGAGAGACTACCTGCAGATCCATGCGCTCTGTGTGTTCCAGTTGTTGGGCAGTGCTCTGATTTCGCTCAGCATGGTGTTCTTGCTGTTCTTTATCCCGCTCGCATTCCTGCTGACGGTCTCCTTGATTCTCCTCACCTTCGAAGCCGCCGACCAGGACCCTCATCTGCCGCGGCCGGCCGTGCTGAAAATATTTGCGCAGGCCGGGTTGATCTGCCTGCTCTCGGTGCCCATCATGGTGGTGATCTTCGTGATCCTGCCCCGCACCAATTACCCGATCTTGATGTTTCTCAATCAATCCGGCAGCGGTCACACCGGCTTTTCGGAACGGGTACAACTGGGCGAGGTGGCGGCGATCCAGGAAGACAACAGCGTGGTCTTTCGCGCCGCCATGGCGGTGATCGATCCCGACCAGTTGTACTGGCGCGGGATCGTGCTCGATCACTTCGACGGGGTCGCCTGGACCCGCAGCGACAGCGCCGAACGCCCGTATGGAGCGGTCCGGGTCGACGGTCGGCCGGTCCAGCAAACCATCTACCTCGAGCCTTACGGCAATAAATTCCTGTTCGGTCTGGACAAACCGATCAAGATCCAGGGCCGGTCCGCCGCCCGCGGTGAAGATCTCACCTACCAGGAGCGGCATGGGATCTTCCAAAGGATTCGCTACCAGGTGGATTCGATGGTCGGCGCGAAGATGCAGGTCGAAAATCCGGACCAGGACTACGGCCTCCAGTTGCCCCCGAATATCCCCGAGGAACTCCGGCAGTTGGCCGATCGCTTGGGAGCCGGTCTGGGGCCTCGGGAAAAGGTCGCGGCCTTCGTTCGCTATCTTCGCGGCGGCCAGTTCCGCTACGCCCTCTCCGAGTTGCCGGTATCCGACCAGCCGCTGGCCGACTTTCTGTTGCGCCATCATCAGGGCAATTGCGAGTACTTCGCCGCCTCGCTGGCGGTGCTGTTGCGGCTTGGCGGGATCCCGTCGCGGCTGGTGGGCGGCTACAAGGGCGGCTACTACAACAGCACCGGCGGCTACTATCTGGTGCTGCAGAAACACGCCCATATCTGGACCGAAGCCTATCTGAACGATCTCGATTGGGTGCGCCTCGACCCCACCCCGGCTGCCGGGCTCCAGCCGGCCGATTTGTACCTGCGGAAATTCCTGACCCAGGCGCGCCTGCTGACCGACGTGCTCAACTATTACTGGTTCCGATTGATCGTCGATTATGATTTCCAGCAGCAGCTTCAGTTCCTGCATCGGGCGCGGGAGGCGGTTACCACCCAATCCTGGCGACCCTGGCTGTCGCGGCTGCCCCTGGCCCGCGCTCTGGCGGTTTTCGTCGGTCTAGCGGCGCTCGGGCTGGCCGGCTGGGAACTGCTCCGCCGCCGGCGTCGCGATCCCGCGGTGGAACTGGCCGCCCGCTTCCGTGCCCGCCTCGGTCGTCGTGGTTACCGGATGAAGCCGTCCGAAGGCCTGGAAGAATTCGTCGCCCGGATCGATTCCGCTCCACTGCAAGGCCGGGCGCTGGCTTTTGTGCTGGCCCTGGAACCTTATCTCTACGGCGGCCAGGCGTTCCAGAAAGCGCATTACCGGCGCCTGGCCAAACAGCTCCGCGGCTTATGAGCGAGTGCGCCTCCCCGGACCGATGAACAGGGGCGGCTGTCATCCTTGATGACGGCCACTCTTCATTCGTCGGCTATCGGGTCGCCCTTGCGTTTCAGGAATTCATCGATGCGGATGATGTTTTCACCTCGGGTGGCGTCGGCGACGCGATCGCCGGCATCCGTTTGGAGCTTCTTCACCTGCTCCAGCAGGTCCGGTTCCTGTTCCAGAAGTTCCTCGATGTGGCTCAGCTTTTCCCGCCAGCGGCCGAGCAGGTGACCCAGCCGCCACTGCTGCTGGGTGAAATCGGCGATGATCTCGAGCAGGCGGTGGATCACCAGTTCCTGGGCGTCCTTGAGATAAAACGGCAGATGCGCCCACAGGCTGATCGTCGAGATGTTGCGTTCCGCCGCACCCTCCATGATGGCCGCATGGATCGAGGTCGGTCCCTGATATTCCAGCGCTTGACAGTGCCAATGCCGGGCCAGGTTGTAGCCCCGAACATCCTGCACCACCGCTGACAGCCGGATTTCGTCATGAAAAATCTGGTCGAACCGGCTGCCCACCAGGATCACCTTGCGGCACGACCACTGGGTCAACTGATTGAGCAGGACCTGGGTGAAATCCCGCCAGCGGGTGCCGGGTTCCGGACCGCGCCCTAGCAAGACCCGTTCCTCCGGGTTCGCCTGATAGCTGAAAAATTCGTATTGCGGCCAGACCAGCCGCTGGATCTGGCCATGCCGCACTTCCACCCGCGGCCGCACCCCCTCGACCGTCCAGTAGCCGTCCAGGTCCCAGCGCGCCACCGGCTGGTATTCGGTCAGATGGGTGAGTTCTTCGAACAGCGCGCGGCTGAGTCGGCCCGCATCCGGCCGGCCGGTGAAGGCCAGAACGCCCCGGGTCGCCCGGCCCGGGTTGGAAATGAGCTCGATCGACATCGCTCTTGACCTCATGCTGAAGATCGGGATTCAGCGCCGGGCTTTCCCGCTCCCGTGGCCCCCTTCAACCGGGCACGGACCCGACGGGAGCGGCCGGGAATTCCTGGCGAACCGAGGCGAGGCCGCGCGCCGCATCAGAATGCCGCTGGTTGTGAGAGCGGTTTTCCCCGAAGCCGCGCCTGCCCGTTCAGGATCCCGATCAGTTCGGCACAATCGGTTGCCAGCCAGTCGGGAGCGCCTTGCGCCAGGTTCCCCGCGCCGAGCTTTCCGCTGGCCACGGCGGCGGTCCAGGTACCGGCCCGGCGCCCGGTTTCGATATCGAGCAGGTGATCGCCGACCATCAGGCAATGCCGGGGCGAAGAACCCAACCCGCTCAGGGCCGCGAGCAGGTGATCCGGATCGGGTTTCACCCGTTCGACCTGGTCGCGGCTTAATAAGCCATCACAATACTCGGCCCAATCGGGAAACACCAGACTGACCGCCGCCCGGGCTCTCGTCAAGCGATCTCGTCATTGGGGCGACCGTTTTCGCGGTTCCCGCGGCGACTGAACCGCCGTCCCGGGAGGGAAGCCTGTCCCGGCTTTTTCCTTGCACATGAGCAGGCGCTTGGCTATGTTTGAGCGGTTTTTTGAGCGGTTTCGGGAAGCTTGTGGATAACCGGCGGGCCGCCGCGGCCCCGAATCGGTTGGTTTCGTTTCGACGGAAGGAGGGGGCATGTCCCAGCAGATCCAGGTGCTCAGTTTCGATACGGTGATCGATCGTCTGATTGCCGGCAAGAAACCTTACCATTCCAACTACCGGGCCATGTATTCATCCTGGTACGGCGGCATCGTCACCGATCCCCAGCTGATGCTGGTGCCGCTTGACGATCACCTGGTGCACCGGGGCGACGGCATATTCGAGGCCTTCCTGTGCTTGGGCGGCAACATGTATCTGCTCGATCGCCACCTGGACCGCCTGGAGCGTTCGGCTTCCTTTGCTCAACTGCGGCTCCCGGTCAGTCGGTCGGAACTGGTGAACATCCTCAAGATCACCGTGCGCGCTTCGGGCCTCTCCGATGCCATGATCCGCATCTTTGTCTCGCGCGGCCCCGGCGGGTTTTCCACCGACCCTTACGAACCTCCCGCGAGCCAACTCTATGTCATGGTCGCGGCGGCCAAGTTCCCGCCGGCGGAGCGTTATCTGAAGGGGGCCACCCTGGCCACCAGCCGGATACCGGTGAAAAAGTCCTACTTTGCCAATGTGAAGAGCTGCAATTATCTGCCCAACGTGATGATGCACAAGGAGGCACTGGACAGCGGCGTGGATTTTACCGTCTCGGTCGACGAACAGGGTCATCTGGCGGAAGGATCCACGGCCAACATCGCCCTGGTGACCACCGAACGGGTGCTGCTCACCCCTCGTTTTGAAAGGATCTTGCAGGGCACGACCGTGTCGCGGGTGCTGGAACTGGCCGAAACCTTGGTGGCCGAAGGTGAACTGGCGAAGTTGGCGCAGGCCGACATCACCCCGCAACAGGCTTACCAGGCCGCCGAAATCCTGATGTGCGGCACCACGCTCGATACCATGCCGGTGGTGACCTACGACGGCCATGCCATCGGCGACGGCCAACCGGGTCCGATCTGCCGGCGCCTGCGCGACCTGCTGCGCGAAGACCAACAGCACGGCGACGGCGTCCTGACCGGCATAAACGATTAGCGGCATCAGTCTCACGGCAAAGCGATCACGGGAAAGGCCAGGCCATGGTAAACCAATCGAGGGATGCGCTCCACGCCGTCATCCGGCAGGTGTTTGATGAAAGCCTGCGGCTGAAGGGCGAAGTGCTCGAACGGCAGCAGGATGCCATCGTTCAGATGGCCCTTTGCATCACCGAAGCGCTGCGCGCCGGGCACAAGCTGATGCTGTTCGGAAACGGCGGCAGCGCCGCCGATGCCCAGCACCTGGCCGCCGAATTCGTTAACCGCTTTCAGTTGCAACGGCCGCCGCTGGCGGCCCTGGCCCTGACCGTGGACAGTTCCATCTTGACCAGCATCGGCAACGATTTTTCCTTCGCCGAGATTTTCCAGCGCCAGATCGAGGCCCTGGCCACGGCCGGCGATGTGGCGCTCGGGATCAGCACCAGCGGGCGCTCGCCGAATGTTCTGCTGGCCCTCGAATGGGCCCGCCGAAACGGGCTCGCCACCATCGGCTGGGCCGGTGGCCGGACCACCGCCATGGACCAGTCTTGCGACCTGATGCTACACGTGCCCACCGCCGTCACCGCCAGGATTCAGGAGGTGCACATCACGGTCGGGCACATTCTTTGTCAGTTGGTGGAACAACTGCTCTACCCCGAGGGAGGGACCCGGTGACCCTTCGCCGCAAGACCTGGACCCCGCTTTCCTTCGATAAGGTCCGCACCACCAGCCTGTTCGATCGGACGAGCAAGGTCCACCGCGATCAGTTCGCCCGGCCCTGGCAGCCCGGCGGCGGCTTCCGGGATTTTCTCCGCGGGCTCCCGGATATCCTGGCCGGCAGTGAGTTTACCGCCGCGGTGGCAGCCATCTGCCGGGCGCTGCGGGCGGACCGCGCGGTGCTCCTGGGCATGGGCGCGCATCCGATCAAGGTGGGACTCAATCCGGTCCTGATCGACGCCATGGAAAACGGCATTCTGAGCGCTCTGGCCCTGAACGGCGCCGGGATCATTCATGATGTGGAACTGGCCCTGGCCGGTCGCACCTCGGAAGAAGTGGCCGACCAACTGCCCCGGGGCGAGTTCGGGATGGCCGGGGAAACCGCGGCCTTCATCCACGCCGCCGTGGCCGATGGATTCCGGACCGGCGGGGTCGGCCTGGGCCGCGCCGTGGGCCGGCGCCTGCTGGCACGGCAGCCGCCCGGGATCGATCTCAGCCTGCTGGCCGCGGCGGCTCGCTTGGATGCGCCGGTAACCGTGCATGTCGCCATCGGCACCGACATCATCCACATGCATCCGGGGATGGACGGGGCCGCCATGGGCGCCCTCAGCTACCACGATTTTCGCCTGTTCTCGGCCCTGGTGAGCAGCCTCGAAGGCGGGGTCTACATCAATCTGGGTTCAGCCGTGGTGCTGCCGGAAGTGTTTCTCAAGGCGGTCAGCGTGGTCACCAACCTCGGCTACTCCCTGGACGGCATCACCACCATCAATATGGATTTCCAACGCCACTACCGGCCTCAGGTGAACGTGACCGATCGACCGACGGCCGGTCGCGGACGCGGGATCACCCTGATCGGCCATCATGAAATCATGTTTCCCCTGCTGCTGGCCGCCGTAAAGGAGCGCCTGAGCGAGGAGGATATTCGACGTAAAAACTGACCGGTTAGGGGGCAGGAACGCAGCCACCCCTGCAGCGTAATGGCCACCGTAGGTCAGGTTGCGACCAGCGGGAGCACCCTGACGCGATCCGGTACCCGTGGCCTCACCACAGCAGTCAGGGAGCGCTGCGCCCACCCTGACCTACGGTTGCGATGCTCCATCTGGTGCCATTGGGACGGCTGCCGCGATCTCGTGCGCCGCCCATGGGACGAAGCCGCTATCTCGAATATCCAGTGAGCGAGGAGGACTAGACCCATGACCCGGCACATTCTGATCCGAGCCGGAGCGGTTACGGCCACCGCCGAACTGAATGAAACCGCCACCGCCCGGGCGATCGCGGCCGCGCTCCCGGTGCGGGCGGAGGCCCAAACCTGGGGCGACGAGATCTATTTCGCCATCCCGGTTGACCAGCCGCTCGAAGCCGATGCAAAAGAATTGGTGCAGCCGGGAGACCTCGGTTACTGGCCGACCGGCCGGGCTTTTTGCATCTTTTTCGGGCCCACCCCGATCAGCCGCGGGAATGAGATCCGACCGGCCAGCGCCGTCAACCTGATCGGTCGGGTGCTCGTTGACGCTGGGGTCTTTAAACAGGTGGCCGACGGTGAGCCGGTGCAAATCGATGCGATTCCGGCGGGCAAGTCAAGGCGGGTGTAGTCAAGAGCGTTTGGGCTTGTAGTGGCGCCGTCAGGCGCTGACAGCTTATCCGAAAGTTCGGTCCACGGCAGACCGCTCGGCATTGAACACCCTGACGGGACCCACCACGAACGCATCCGGTGCCGGCTAACGGCCACGGGTTGCACCCCGCCGCCCGGGGGATTAGATTGCAGCGGGACAACCAACGAACTGATGTGATCGTGATTTCAGCCAATAGCAAACGAGGTTCATCATGCCCATCTACGAATACCAATGCTGTGATTGCCAAAAGCAGTTTGAAACCCTGGTGTTCCGTTCCGACGAAGCGGTGAGTTGCCCGGATTGCGGCTGCGTCCGCACCGAACGGCTGATGTCGGTGTGTGGATTCAAGAGCGGTGGGGCCAAGGGCGCCGCCAGCAGCCGCATGGGTTCCAGCGCCTCGTCGTGCTCCGGTTGCAGCAGCGGTAACTGCGCTTCCTGCCACTGACCCGCCGGCTTCGGGCGCTCCGCATCCCAACAAGGATTGCCGCCGCCGCCCGGCACCCGCGACCCGACCCGATATCTTAACGGGCCGGGACCCGACGACCTGGAGCCGCGGCCGGGGCACCCCGGGCATTTTTCCCTTCACCGCCTAGCCTTTGCAAGGGACCCAATCATCGTGCGAGTCATTCGAATCGGCACCCGAGGGAGCGCGCTCGCGCTCAAGCAGAGCGAACAGGTGCGCGCCCTGCTGCTGGAGCGTCATGCTGAACTCACCATTGAACTCGAAATCATCAAAACTCGCGGCGACAAGATCCTTGATGTGCCGCTGGCCAAGGTCGGCGGCAAGGGCCTGTTCGTGAAA
This sequence comes from Syntrophobacteraceae bacterium CG2_30_61_12, assembly GCA_001873705.1. Classification (GTDB taxonomy): domain Bacteria; phylum Desulfobacterota; class Syntrophobacteria; order Syntrophobacterales; family DSM-9756; genus CG2-30-61-12. The sequence goes on along the minus strand of MNZR01000287.1, from coordinate 2,468 downwards.
GAAATCGAGGATGCGTTGCTGGCCGGCACGGTGGATCTCGCGGTGCACAGCATGAAGGACGTGCCCTCGGAACTTCCGGCCGGGCTCTGCATCGGCGCCGTGCCGCGGCGGGAGGACCCGCGCGATGTGCTGGTGGCTAACGGCGCCGGCACTCTGGCCGAGTTGCCGCCGGGGGCCAGGGTCGGCACCAGCAGTTTGCGGCGGGCCGCCCAGTTGATGCGACTACGCCCCGATCTCAAAATCGAAAACCTGCGCGGCAACCTCGATACACGCCTGGGTAAGGTCCGTGACGGCTGCTACGATGCCGTGGTGCTGGCGGCCGCCGGCCTTCGCCGGATGGGCTGGACCGACGCAATCGGCGAATACCTGGAGCCGGAGCGATTCGTTCCGGCCATCGGCCAGGGCGCCCTGGGCCTCGAAATCCGCCGCGATGACCCGGCTATGGCGGAACTGATCGGCGCGCTCCACGACCCGGAAACGGCGCTGACGGTGACCGCTGAACGGGCCTTCCTGCTCCGCCTGGATGGCGGCTGCCAGGTGCCGATCGGGGGGCACGCCCGGCTGCGGCAGGGCGGCATGGTGGAACTCACCGGGCTGGTGGCCGCCGTGGACGGCAGCGCCGAGTTCCGGTTGACGCGCACCGCGCCGGCGGCGGATGCCGAAGCGCTGGGCCGCGCTGTGGCCGAGGAACTGCTGGCGCTGGGGGCGGGCGCGGTGCTGGCGGCGGTTTACGGCACCAGTGAAGGAATTTGACAGGATTGACGGGATTGACGGGATTGACCCATTAGGTTGGGGGGACGATTGTCCGGCCCAGGGCGTTGATCCGGTCAAGAAGCTCAGGTTGGATACCGACCAGGCGATGGTCGCGAAAGAGGATACCGTGGCGGTGGAAGTGAAAGGCAAAGTCTATCTGGTGGGGGCCGGCCCTGGAGACCCCGGGCTGTTCACCCTGCGCGGTCGGGAAGTGATGGAGCAGGCTGAGGTGGTCATTTACGATTACCTGGCGAACGAGGACCTCTTGAGTTATGCCCCGGCGACCGCGGAACAGATCTACGTGGGGAAAAAGGGCGGCGATCACACCCTGAGTCAGGACGGGATCAACGACCTCATTGTGGCCAAGGGCCGGGACCATCTGGTGGTGCGGCTGAAGGGCGGCGATCCTTTTGTCTTCGGCCGCGGCGGCGAGGAAGCGGAACGGCTGGTGGCGGCCGGGATCCCGTTTGAAGTGGTGCCCGGGGTGAGCGCCGCCGTGGCGGTTCCGGCTTACGCCGGGATCCCGCTGTCGCACCGGGATTTCACCGCCAGCATGGCCTTTGTCACCGGACACGAACGGGCCGATCTGGAGGAATCCAAGATCGCCTGGGACAAACTGGCCACCGCCGTGGGCACCCTGGTGTTCTTCATGGGGGTGAAGAACCTGCCCGAGATCTGCGCTCAGATCATCGACCACGGGCGCACCGCCGCCACGCCGGTGGCGGTGATCCGCTGGGGCACCACGCCGCGGCAGCAGACCGTGACCGGCACCCTGGAATCGATCGCCGACGCGGTGCGCGCGGCTGGACTCAAACCGCCGGCGATCATTGTGGTCGGCGAAGTGGTGCGGCTCCGCCAAACCCTCAACTGGTTTGAAAGCCGCCCCCTGTTCGGACGCACCGTTCTGGTCACCCGCGCCCGTGAACAGGCCAGCGACTTGAAGCAACAACTGCTGGCAAGGGGCGCGCGCTGCCTCGAATGCCCGACCATCGAAATCGCGCCGCCGCCGTCCTGGGGACCGCTGGACCAGGCGGTGACCGAACTGGACCGCTACCACTGGATCATTTTCACCAGCGTCAACGGCGTGCATAACTTCTTCGCGCGGCTGCTGGCGAGCGGCCGCGACGCGCGCGCCCTGCACGGCGCGAAGCTCGCCGCGATCGGCCCGAAAACGGCGGAAGCCCTCACCCGCTACGGTCTTCGGCTCGATCTGGTACCGACCGAATACCGGGCCGAAGCCCTGCTCGAAGGGCTCGCGGCCGAACCCGTCGCCGGCCGGCGGTTCCTCATGCCGCGCGCGCTCGCGGCCCGCGATGTGCTTCCGGAAACGCTCCGCCGCCAGGGCGCCGAAGTCACCATCGCTCCCGCCTACCAGACGGTGCTTCCGCACAGCCGCACCGAACAGGTGCTGGAACTGCTCGAACGGCGGCAGCTCGATTGCGTCACCTTCACTTCTTCTTCCACCGTGACCAATTTCTTTCAATTGTTCCCGCCGGAACAGGTGTTGCCGCGGTTGGCTTCGGCAAGCCTCGCCGCGATCGGCCCGGTGACCGCGGAAACCCTCGCCCGTTTCGGGCTCGAGGCAACGATCATGCCTTCACACTACACCATCGAAGCCCTGGTGGAATCCATCTGCGACCATTTCGCCGGAGACCCGCGGTAACGCATCCGATCCGCGCCGCGATCGCTGTTTGGTGGCCCATTTCAGACGCAAG
>MNZR01000141.1:751-6461 GCA_001873705.1 Syntrophobacteraceae bacterium CG2_30_61_12 | reverse complement strand
GCCTTTTCCTTGGGTTGGTGTGCCAACCGGGGAATGAGCGAGGACCTGCCGTTGGCGCCGGAAAAATTCGGACAGGAACGGGACTCTGCCACCTACCTGTTGGGATTGTGGGGAAAACGCCGCGCTGGGGCGCGGCGGTCCCGGGCCTTGCCCCTACCTGTTGCGAGCTTGCCCGGTCCGCCGGTGGGATCACGCGGGATCACATGGCATTCTTCACCGCCGCTTCCGCCTGATCTTCGAATTGGCGGAAGTTTTTCTTGAACCTGGCTTTCAGGTCGGCCGCCTGAGCGTTGTAGGCGTCTTTGTTTTTCCAGGTGTTGATCGGGTTGAGGATGTGGTCGGACACTTCCGGGCACTGGCGGGGAATGCTCAGGCCGAAGTGCGGTTCGGTTTCGAATTCCACCTGGGCCAGTTGGCCGTTCAGCGCGGCATTGACCATTTTCCGGGTGTAGGCGATCCAGATCCGTTCGCCCACGCCGTAGCCGCCGCCGGACCAGCCGGTGTTGATCAGCCAGCAGGTGCTGTGGTGGGAAGTCATGCGTTTGCGCAGCAATTCGGCGTAGACGGTGGGATGCAGGGCCATGAACGGGGCGCCGAAGCAGGTGCTGAAGGTGGCCTGGGGTTCGATAATGCCTGCTTCGGTGCCGGCCACCTTGGCGGTGTATCCGGACAGGAAATGATACATGGCCTGTTCCGGAGTGAGCCTGGCGATGGGCGGCAGCACCCCGAAGGCGTCGCAGGTGAGCATGATGATGTTGGTCGGATGCGACGCCATGCCGGTCGGCGAAGCGTTGCTGATATGGGTGATGGGATAGGCGGCCCGGGTATTTTCGGTGATGCCGGCATCATTGAGATCGGGCCGGCGGGTGAGCGGATTGATCACGACGTTTTCGAGCACCGTGCCGAACCGCCGGGTGCATTTATAGATCTGCGGCTCAGCGTCAGCCGATAGACGGATCACCTTGGCGTAACAGCCGCCTTCGAAGTTGAACACACCATTGTCGCTCCAGCCGTGTTCGTCGTCGCCGATCAAGGTGCGATCGGGATCGGCGGAGAGGCTGGTCTTGCCGGTACCGGAAAGCCCGAAAAAGATCGCCGAGTTGCCGTCGGTTCCCACATTAGCGGAACAGTGCATGGGGAAAATGCCGCGCTGGGGCAGCAGGTAGTTCATCAGGGTGAAAACCGACTTCTTGATTTCCCCACCGTAGCCGGTGCCGCCGATCAGCACCAGTTTGCGGTCGAAATCCACCAGAATGAAGGCTTCCGAGTGGACCCCGTCGACCGCGGGATCGGCCTGGAATCGCGGCACCGCAATGATGGTGTATTCCGGGATAAAAGTCGCCAATCCTTCGGGATCCTGGATGCGAATGAACATGTTGCGAGCGAACAGGCTCTGCCAGGCGTATTCGGTGATCACCCGGATCGGCAGGCGGCAGCTGGGATCGGCCCCGGCGAAACAGTCTTGAACGTAGATGGTTTTCCCCTGGAGGTAAGCCAGAACCCGCTGATGGAGGCGTTCAAACCGGTCCGGATCGATCGGGCGGTTGACCTCCCCCCACCAGATCTGGTCGGCGCTGCCCGGCTCCTTGACCAGGAATTTGTCGTTGGGAGCGCGGCCGGTAAAAGCGCCGGTGCGGACCAGGAGCGGTCCCAGGTGGATCAACTGAGCTTCACAGTTGTGCAGGGCTTCTTCGTACAACTCAGGGGTGTTGGCGTTGTAAACCACTCGAGTGCAATGGTTGATGCCCTGCTGTTCCACGCGCACCGATAGGTGCTGTTGCTTGCTTCCTTGCGCTGCCATGAAGATTCTCCTTGTTGTTGGGGTGACCCTATGATCGCGGTTGGGCAGTGGTCTCGTCAATCACTCGAACAACTTCCGCACCAGGGTCGGCAGGTCGGATGCCGGCCGGCCTGGCGCTTCCGGACGTTGCAGCAAAAACCCCTGGCAGCCTGCATTGCGAGCCGCTTCCACATCGCTGGTCTTATCTCCTATGAGCGTCGCGCGGGCCAATGGGATATGAAATATCCGAGCCGCGGCGAGGATCAGGCCCGGTTCCGGCTTGCGGCAGCGGCAGTGGTCGTCGGGCTGATGGGGACAATAGAACTCCGCCAGGAGATCGCCCTCATGTCGTCGAATTTCATCCAGCATATGAGCGCGAAGATCCATAAAATCATCCTGGGCGATAAGCCCTCTGGCCAGTCCCGACTGGTTGCTCACCAGGATCACTTGCACCGACCGCGCTCGCAGCCAAGCCAGGGCGTCCAGGGCGTCCGGATAGAATACGTATTCGGAACGGCGCTTGACGTAATCGTCGCGATCCCGGTTGATGACCCCATCGCGATCCAGGAACAGAAACGGCCCGGAAACCTGGCCGCGGCGATGGATCCAGATCAACATGAGATGGTCCTTGCCCTGGTACGGGAGCTATGGTCGCTTGACATCACCGGGAAAATGGCGGAACAATGTTCCGACCGTTTGATCATCCCCATTTCTCTCCCGGCGACTCGATTGGTAGCAGAAAGCGATGACCCACGCAACCCATCTGGAAGATCTGCAGCAGTCGATCCGCTACCGGTTCACCGATCCCGGTCTACTGCTCCGCGCCCTGACCCATCGCTCTTACGCACACGAACATGCGGAAGTCAAGCCGCCCGACAACGAAACCTTCGAATTCCTGGGGGATGCCGTGCTCGGGCTGGCGATCAGTCAACTGCTCCTGGAGCAATTTCCCGCCTGCAACGAAGGTGAGCTGTCCCGGCTGCGTTCTTCCCTGGTGAACGAACGGGAACTGGCCCGGATCGCCGCGAGTCTCGACCTGGGTGGGTACCTGTTGTTGGGAAAAGGGGAGGAACAGACCGGGGGGCGCGAAAAGGCGTCGCTGCTTTCGGACAGCCTGGAAGCCCTACTGGCGGCGATTTACCTGGATGGCGGCCTGGACCGGGTGATCCCCCTGATCGCCCGGCTGTTCAGCGGCTACCTGGAGCAGACGGCACGGCACGACCCGCTACAAGCGCTCGATCGGGATTTCAAAACCCAGCTTCAGGAACTGACTCAGGCCCGGCACAAGCTCACTCCCACCTACGAAATCGAGGGGGAAGAGGGGCCGGACCACGACAAGCGCTTCCTGGTGCGAGTCTTGTTGGACCAGAGGGTGCTGGCGCGGGGTTGGGGCAAGAGCAAGAAAGAAGCCCAGCAGCAGGCGGCGCGCAAGGCCCTTGCGCTGCTCGCCCAAGAACTCGCCCACTGATGAGCCGCGGCAGCCCGAGAGAAGATCGGAGGATGCCGTCGATGGCGCCCAGGCAAATCATCTACCCGCTGTTTCTGGCCCAGGCCGGATGCCCCTTTCGTTGTGTCTATTGCGATCAGACTCAGTCCGTCACCGCTGATCCGCAAGGGGTCGGCGGGTCCGCCTGGGTGGAGCGGGTCCATGCCCTCGCCCGCTGCGCCCGCGAGCGCCACCGGCCGGGCGAATTCGCCTGCTACGGCGGCACCTTCACGCGGCTTCCCCGGGCGCTGATGACCGCCATCCTCGGCGCCGCTCGGGATCAAGTCGAAGGCGGTGCTTTCACCGGGATTCGCTTTTCCACCAGACCGGACGCGCTGGCCAGCGAGATTCTGGAGGCCCTGGCGCCATACCCCATCACCACCATTGAACTGGGGGTGCAGAGCCTGTCCGATCGCGTGCTCGCCGCCAGCCGCCGCGGTTACTCGGCGGCGACCGTGGGGCGGGCGGTAGCGCGAGTGAAGGAGCGGGGCTATCGGCTGGGCATTCAATTGATGATCGGCCTGCCGGGAGAAAGTGCGGCGGATTTTCGCGCCACCGTTGCCGATACCCTAGCGCTTGCGCCTGACCTGGTCCGGATCTATCCCACCCTGGTGCTCACCGGTACGGTGCTGGCCGACTGGTATGCCGACGGGCGCTACGCACCGCTCACCCTGGAGCAGGCCTTGGATCGGGCCTGCGATGCTTATGCCGCCTTTCGCCGGGCTGGGATTGCGGTCGCCCGCATGGGGCTCCACGCCGACCCGCAACTGGCGCGCCCCGGGGTGGTGACGGCGGGTCCGTACCACCCGGCGTTCGGTTACCTGGTCAAGGTCCTCTGGTGGCGCCGCCGGCTGACCGAGGCTTTGGCCGATCGCCGCGGAGACCAGGCGGACCTGGTGCTGCGGGTGCCCACCCGGCAACTCAGCGAAGTACTCGGTGCGCGGCGCGGCAACCTGGAACAACTGCGCCGACACCTGGATATGCCGCGGCTGGAGGTGAAGAGCGACCCAAAGCTCGCAGCCGATCACTGGCGACTGGAAGGAAAGGGACTCAATGCTGCCGTTTGTGGATTTGAAGAAGCAGTTTAGGGGTCGGGAAGCGGAAATTCGGGCCGCGATCGACCGGGTGCTGGAGCACTGTCAGTTCATTTTGGGTCCGGAAGTGGCCGAACTGGAAGCGCAGCTTGCGGCCTATGCCGGAGTGAAGCACGCCATCGCCTGCTCGTCCGGCACCGACGCTCTCCTGCTCGCGCTCATGGCCAAAGGGATCGGTCCCGGGGATGCCGTGTTCACTACCCCCTTCACGTTTTTCGCCACGGCGGAAGCGGTGGCCCTGACCGGGGCCACCCCGATCTTTGTGGATATCGATCCGCACACCTTCAATCTGGACCCGGCGAGCCTCGAGCAGGCGATCATTGCGTTGCTGGAGCAAGATCAAGAGCGGCACGTGCTGCCCCGTTCCGGCCTGGATCGTTGCGGTAAGCCGCTGGAACTCCGGCCCAAGGCGATCGTTGCGGTGGATCTTTTTGGTCTTCCCGCCGACTACCAGCGGCTCCAAGCCATTGCCGCCGCTCATGATCTGGTGCTCATCGAAGACGCGGCCCAAAGTTTCGGCGCCGAACTGAATGGACGGCGCGCCGGCAGCCTGGCCGACCTCGCCGCCACCAGCTTTTTCCCGGCCAAACCGCTTGGCTGCTACGGCGATGGCGGCGCCGTTTTTACCGACAGCGATGATGCCGCCGCCATCGTCCGTTCACTCGCGGTCCACGGCCAGGGCGAAGACCGTTACTGGAACGAACGGATCGGCCTCAATGCCCGCCTCGATACCTTGCAGGCCGCCGTGCTCCTGGCCAAGCTGCCGGTCTTTCCGGATGAACTGAAACTGAGAGCGCAGGTGGCCGAACGCTACACCCAGGCACTGAGCCCGGTCGCTTCCGTGCTTCGCCCCCCGCAACTCCCGCCCGGCTGCCGTTCGGCCTGGGCCCAGTATTCGCTCCTCACCGAACGGCGCGATCCGCTGCGCCGCCACCTGGCCGATCATGGCATTCCCACGGCGGTCTATTATCCGCAACCGCTTCACCTGCAACCCGCCTTCGCCCACCTGGGCTACCGGGCCGGGGATATGCCGGTGGCCGAGGGTTGCGCCCGGACCATCTTTAGCCTGCCCTGCCACCCCTATCTGGAATGGGACGAAGTGGACCGGATCGCTGATTTGATCTTGGAGTTCATACTATCTCGACTTTGGCCATTTCCAAGAAAAGCTTGAGAATTGAAATTATGGCTTTGAAAACCATTAGTTGCAATTAGGTGAACTCGTATTTCGATCATAACTTCACCTAATTCCGACACCAAAATGATCAAGCATTGAGCAACTTGAAATCCAAAAACATAAAAATGGCCAAAGTCGAGACTATAAAATACGATGGAAAGGCGAAGGGAAAAGAG
>MNZR01000141.1:0-731 GCA_001873705.1 Syntrophobacteraceae bacterium CG2_30_61_12 | reverse complement strand
TAAAAGCCGGTAGATTGCTAATGGGCGTAAACGCCCGTTAAGGCTAAAGCCATCTATAAGTTTTCGGATGAATCCGACTCAAGCTTACGCTCGGTATCTTCAACGCTCTTGGTTTCATCCCAAACTTTGAACGTCCCGGACTCATCCGATTGGTTTGCGATGTACTGTTGGATCTGTTCCTCAGTGACAGCACCAACGGTTGAACAGAAATATCCGCGGCTCCACAGGTGTCGCCCCCAGTATCGTTTCTGTAGGCTGGGGAACTCCCTTTGCAGACGGTAGAAGCTTTTCCCCTTTAGATACTGAGCAATCTTTGCGGGAGAGTAGTATGCCGGAGCACTGATCAGGATATGGATATGGTTTGGTCTGATGTGGCCCTTCACCACCTGCAACCCCTTCTCCGCGCAGATCTCTCGGATGATGTCGCGCACTCTCAGCGCCACGTCGTCGCGCAGCACTCCGTAGCTGTACTTCGTCTTCCACACGAAGTGGTACTTCAGATCAGTGACGGTATGAGACCCGCGCTGATACCGTTCTTTGTCCATGTCTCTCTCCTCCGGTCGTCGGGAGAGAGTATACCGCTAAAGCACTCGTCCTTGAAAGAACATGTGCTAAAGACTTTTCCGCCTAAAGGCGAAGGTTTATACCCTGCCCAGTGGAAATTGAAATTCTGGAATACGAATCCCAATTTCTGGTTGCGCAGCAATGCGCGCTGGTCCGAGCCCATGGCC
>MNZR01000328.1 GCA_001873705.1 Syntrophobacteraceae bacterium CG2_30_61_12 | reverse complement strand
ATCAAGACCCACATCCAGCAAGGCGATGTGATCCAGACGGTCATTTCCCAACCCTTCACCCTGGATGCCCCGCCCGATAGCTGGAACCTCTATCGCGCCCAGCGCTACGTCAATCCATCGCCCTATCTCTATTACCTCAAGCTGGGGGAGATGGTGCTCGTCGGCTCATCGCCTGAAACCATGGTGCGTCTGGAAAACGGGGTCGCCACCCTGCGCCCCATCGCCGGCACCCGGCCGCGCGGCGCCACCGAACAGGAAGACCGACGGCTGGCCGACGAACTGTTGCAGGACCCGAAGGAAAGGGCCGAACACCTGATGCTGGTGGACCTCGGTCGCAACGATCTCGGCCGGGTGGCGGAAGTCGGCACGGTGCAGGTGACCGATCTCATGGTGGTGGAACGCTACTCCCATGTGATGCACCTGGTTTCCAACATCACCTGCGATCTGATGCGCGACCGCGACGCCTGGGACCTGCTCCGGGCCACCTTCCCGGCCGGCACCTTGAGCGGCGCGCCCAAGGTGCGGGCGATGGAACTCATCGCCGAACTGGAACAGCGGCCGCGCGGCGCCTACGGCGGAGCGATCGGCTACGTATCGTTTACCGGCAACATGGATCTGGCCATCACCATCCGCACCGCCTCCATCGAGGACGGTAAACTCACGGTCCAGGCCGGCGCCGGCATCGTCGCCGATTCCGACCCGGAACGGGAACGGCGGGAAACGGTCAACAAGGCCATGGCCATGGAACGGGCCATCGAACTGGCCCGGGGGTGAAGCGGGAAGCTATACCGGTTAAGGGAAAAAGTTTCATTTCGTGTGTGCTCTTTCCCGGGAGCGCGGGCATCTTGCCCGCTTTTGGTAATGAAACATTTGATCCTAAACCAGTATAGCAGCGGGATTCCAGACGGGAGAAGGAGACGAGCATGATCGTCATGATCGATAACTACGATTCATTCACCTACAATCTGGTTCAGTATCTGCGTATGTTGGGGAGTGAGGTGCGGGTGGTGCGCAACGATGCCGTGGACGTGGCCACGGTGGTTTCCTGGCAGCCGGAAGCCATCGTCATTTCCCCCGGGCCCGGGCGGCCCGAGGATGCCGGCATTTCGGTGGCGCTGATCAAGGAATGCGCGCCCAACATCCCGATCCTCGGGGTCTGCCTCGGCCACCAGGCCATCGGTCTGGCCTTCGGGGCCACCGTGGGCAAAGCCGGCCGCCTGATGCACGGCAAAACTTCCACCGTTACCGGAGACGGCCGGACCATCTACCGCGGCATCAAGGGACCGTTTCAGGCGATGCGCTACCATTCCCTGGCAATCGTTAGGGATAGCCTGCCGGACTGCCTGGAAATCACGGCTCAGGCGGAAGACGGCGAAGTGATGGGAGTGCGCCATCGTCGCTACCGCACCGAAGGCATCCAGTTTCATCCGGAATCGATCATGACCCCGGTCGGCAAACGCCTGCTGCGCAATTTCATCGAGCAGGACGGAGCTTGAGACCGCTTCATGAAGCCGATTTTTCGATCCGCCCGCGGTGTTCGTAGTGCGTCCCGTAAGGGCGTCTTCCCGGGCGCCAAATCGTCTCACTCGCGTGGCCGCCCCGAACTGCCGGCGCCCGGAAAATTTCCTCATGTGTATGGCCCGCCCGCCGGCAACGCGGCGGCTAATACGTCCGGTTCAAAAAAATCGAAATCCACGACGAAGGAGATCAGAGCATGTACCAAACCCTGGTGAAAAAGATCGTGATGCGTCAGGACCTGGAAGAAGAAGAAATGACCCGGCTCATGGATCGGCTGATGGCCGGCGAGTTGAGCGAAGCCCAGATTGGGGCCCTGATGGGGGCGCTGGCCACCAAGGGCGAAACCTTCACCGAACTGGCGGGAGCGGCCCGATCGATGCGGCGTAAGGCGGTTCGCATCCATGCCGCCAGCACCACGGTGGTGGACACCTGCGGCACCGGGGGCGACGGGGCTCAGACCTTCAATATATCCACCACCGCGGCGTTTGTGGTGGCCGGCTGTGGCGCCGTCGTGGCCAAGCACGGCAACCGGTCGATTTCCAGCAAATGCGGCAGTGCCGATGTGCTGGAAGCCCTCGGCGTGCGCCTCGATGTGGCGCCGGAAATCGTCGAGGAAGGGATCGCCGAACTGGGTATCGGCTTTCTGTTCGCGCCGCTCTATCACGGGGCCATGAGACACGCCGCCAAGCCGCGCAAGGAAGTGGGGATCCGGTCGATTTTCAATATGCTCGGCCCGCTCACCAACCCGGCCGGAGCCAACTGCCAACTGCTCGGCGTCTATGCGCCGGAACTGACCGAAATGTTTGCCCAGGCGCTGCGCCTGCTGGGCGCTCGCAGTGCCTTCGTGGTGCACGGCCACGACGGTCTGGACGAAATTTCCATGTGCGCGCCGACCCGGGTTTCGGAATTGAAAAACGGCCTGATCCGCACCTACGATGTCACCCCCGAGCAACTCATCGGCCGCACCGCCTCCGCTCAAGATCTCCTGGGCGGCGACCCTGGGACCAATGCGGCGATCACCACCGCGGTGCTGAAGGGCGAACCGGGCCCCCGGCGCGATGTGATCCTGGTCAATGCCGGTGCCGCGCTGGTGGCCGCTGGTCTGGCTTCCGACTTCAAGGACGGAATCGCCCTGGCGGAACGGGCGATCGATTCCGGCGCCGCGTTGGAAAAACTGCAAGCCCTGGCGCGATTCACTCAGGAAAACGGCCGCTGAACCGATGCCGTGCACTCGGGCCACCGCCCCCCTGACCCCCCAGTTTGCCCAAGCTACTGGTCGATAACCCAAAAAGGACGCGCGGATGCAGGCGAAGGTACAGCCCCGAAACGACTTTCTGGAAACCATCCTGGCGGCCAAACGGGCCGAGCTGACCCGGGCGAGGCAGCGGGTCCCGGAAACGGAACTGCGCCGCCGGGCCGAGGCACGCCGACCCGACCGCGGCTTCGGCCGCGTTCTGGACCAGCCCGGGCGCTACGGCGCCAATGTCATCGCTGAAGTGAAACGGGCCTCGCCATCCAAGGGGCCGATTCGCCCCGATCTGGACCCCGCGCTGCTGGCTCGAAGCTATGAAGCCGGCGGCGCCGCCGCCCTTTCGGTGCTGACCGACGCGCGCTTTTTTTCCGGCAGCCCGGCGGATCTCGAAGCCGCCCGCGCGGCGGTCCGGCTTCCGGTGCTGCGCAAGGATTTTATCCTTTCCGCCTACCAGATCTATGAAACCGCGGTGCTGGGCGCCGATGCGCTGCTTTTCATCGTGCGCGCTCTCAGCGCCGAATTTCTCCGCGACGCCTTGGCGCTCAGCCGGGAACTCGGTCTGGACGCCCTGGTGGAAGTCCATTCGGAACCGGAACTGGAAACGGCGCTCCACTGCGGGGCGCGCCTGATCGGGATCAACAGCCGCGATCTGGCCACGTTCCAGACCGATCTCGACACCGTTGCGCGCCTGCGCGGGCTTCTGGGAGATAGAGCGGTGGCGGTGGCGGAAAGCGGGATCGGCGGGAGGGCGGATATTCTCCGGCTGCTGAACGCGGGGGTGCATAATTTTCTGATCGGCGAAAGCCTGGTCCGGTCACCGGATCCGGAAGCGGCGCTTCGGGACCTGCTCGGCCGGCCGCCGGGTGCGGACATGGGGACCGCGGGGTGAAGATATACCGGTTGCGGGGAAAAATTTCATTTCGTGTAGGTTCTTTCCCGGGAGCGCGGGCATCTTGCCCGCCTCTTCTAATGAAGCATCCGATCCTAAAACAGTATAAGGGGACCATCGGGGAACCCAGGAGATGAGCCGACATGCTGAAAGCACGCGATGCAAATTCGGAAGCCGAGTCCGGGAGCACGGCCGAATCAGGCAGCAACCGAATCCAGGTCAAGATCTGTGGGCTCACCCGGGTGTCCGAAGCGCTCGCCTGCGCCGAACTCGGGGCCGCTGCCATCGGTTGTGTGTTCTACCCGCCCAGCCCCCGGTTCGTGAGCGATGAGCAGGCCCGCGCCATCTGTTCCGCCCTGCCGGAGTGGGTGGTGCCGGTGGGGGTATTTGTGGATGAGGATTTCGACACCGTGATGCGCCGCGTTGAACGTTGCGGCATCCGCATGGCCCAACTGCACGGGCGGGAATCCCCCGAACTGGCGGCGCGCCTCGAACGGGCCGGGGTCGGTGTGATCAAGGCCGTGTTTATTAACCGGGACCCCCGGTTCGATCAGGTGGGCCAATTTCCGGCCGCCCGAGCGTTTCTCGCCGAATGTGCCGGCGGCCGGCTCCCCGGCGGCAACGCTCTGGCCTGGGACTGGAGCGTGGCCCGCGGAATTACCGGCAATCGGCCGCTGGTGCTGGCGGGTGGGATCAATGCGGAAACCGTGGCCGAAGCCCTGAGCGCGGCCCGGCCGGACGCGCTGGATCTCAGTTCCGGCGTCGAAGCGGCGCCGGGCCGGAAAGACCTCGATAAGGTGGCCCGGTTTCTCGACCGGGTTTCCCGATGCCGGCCCGATTATCATCCCCGCGGCGCCTTTGCGCCGCCCGTGCTGGGGCGCGGCGGTCCCGGCGGCACGGCCGGACATCCCGAACGGGCGAGTAGCTCGGGTCGAAGGGTAATGGCGCCAGTCCATGAAGGCCACATCCTTGGATGATCCTGGTCGATACTCGACAGATACTCGTGACGGCATAAAAGCTTCATTTCCACGCGGAGACGCGGAGACGCGGAGGTTGATTCCAGGGCTCTTCTCCGCGCTCTCAGCGCCTCCGCGGGAACACACAACGTCACTTCTCAAGCTAAACAGGTGTAACCAGCATAAGCCCGACCAGTTGCTGGGCAGCAACAGAGCATCTCGCCGCGGTAGGTCGAGTTGCGACCCACGGGAGCTATGCCCGCCGAGGTTGGAATCCTTCATTATTGGCGGGTCCTTTCCTGGGAGCGCGGGCATCTTGCCCGCACTTGGTAGCGAAAACCCTCATCCTAAACCGGTATACCCGGCGATCTTACCGCCCTGGACTGTCCACGCAAGCCCGGGGCCGCCACGCGCACCCCGACCTTGTATGTTGACCTTAAGGTTTGGTAAGGGCGGGTGAGCACCCAGTTCTTTCCGATAGCCAATCTGCCTAATCTTCGGAGCCTGTTCCGCGGACCAGGCCGACACGAAGAAAAGCAAGTAGGCTATGATTCGAAATTAACGCATCCGAATGGGCAAATAACTCATTGCATCATCCTGGATGATAGTATAATGATAACAAAATCATTCAATATGCAATCACCGACTGAAACGCTAGGGGAATTCGATGGGTCTCTGCCAGGAGTCGTTGGGTCGAGGGTTGCACGGCGGACATGATACACCGCGCGGCGATTCTTGGAAAATCCGCCGGCGGTCGCGCGGGCGTTCCGAACCCGAAGGGGGAAAGATCCGGGCGCGGTCGAGGGAGATGCGATTTGGCCCTTATCATTGTTTCGGCAATTTGAATGAGGATTAACCAGGGAATTCAAGGAGAATACTAATAAAAGCGTTTACTTTCGAAGCCTTCTCCGTGACCTCCGTGGTCTCCGTGGTGAATCATTCCCATAAAGTGGCCGAAGCGATGATCCTCGCCCACGATTTTCCGGTCTATACTGGTTTAGGAGCAGATGTTTCATTATCAAAAGCGGGCAAGATGCCCGCGCTCCCGGGAAAGAACGCACACGAAACGAAACTTTTTACCCTTAACCGGTCTAAATTGGATGCGAGAATGAGCGTGCGCAAGATACGCATTCTTTTGGGGGATGGCTCCGAAGTCGTCCGGATCGGGCTTAGGGAAGTGCTTTCCCGGCAAGACGGCTTGGAAGTATTGGGTGATACCGGCGACGGACGCAATCTGATAAGCTAGACCCTGGCACTGAAACCCGACCTGGTCATCCTCCCCTATATGTTCGCGGACCTGCCTTGTGCCACCCTCCCGCGCGGGATCAAGGAGGCAAACCCGCAAACCGAGATCATCATATTCTCGCAACATGGGGATGAAACTTGCGTGCATCGGGCGCTCGAGGAGGGGGCTCGTGCCTACGTATTGAGGAGTTCGCGGACAACCGGGTTGATCGAGGCCATCCGCCTGGTGAGCGGCGGACAGTATTATTTGGACCCAGCGCTTCATTCCGCGATCATCGAATCGTACCTGAACAAGCGCGGGGAATCCGTGCGGGAACAAGGTTACGAGCAGTTGTCAAAACGGGAGCGGGAAGTATTCCAGATGCTGGTCAAGGGGCAGAGCTGAAAGGAAATCGCTGGGTTGCCGTGCTTGAGTCCGAAAACGGTCGACAAGCACCGCTGTAATATCATGAAAAAAATGAACCCGCACAACGTGGTCGAGTTGGTTCGGTATGCCTTGAAGGCCGGTCTGATCAACCCGGATGGATGGTGAGACAGGCCCCCTGGGCAAGCCCCGAATCTTCACCGGGGTCCCCGGAGTGTTGACGCTTTGGTCGGTTTTTCCCCCGGGCGTAGGGGGTATTTTCCACCCGATAAATTGCGGATTTTTCTTATGGACAAGACCAAGCTCCGGCATGTAGAATCTCGCTTGTGCCTAAATCCACGGACACGTTGGCGCGGCATTTTCGGCTTCAGGCGAGATGATGCCCGCCGCGGCATTGTAGAGGGAAGCTTCCACAAGACAGCAACATGCGCGCAAGCGGTTATACTGGTTTAGGATCAGATGTTTCATTTTCAAAAGCGGGCAAGATGCCCGCGCTCCCGGG
>MNZR01000065.1 GCA_001873705.1 Syntrophobacteraceae bacterium CG2_30_61_12 | reverse complement strand
CGCATCCGGGCCGCCAACTGTTCGCTCCGCTGGCTCAGGGTGCGTTCAACATTTTCCAGCCGGGTCACCACCCACTCGGCGGCCGCGGTCGGGGTCGGCATTCTGAGATCGGCCACCAGATCGGCAATGGTGAGATCGATTTCATGACCCACCGCCGAAATCACCGGAACGGTCGATGCGGCAATGGCCCGGGCCACCGATTCCTGATTGAACGGCCACAGGTCCTCGAGGCTGCCGCCGCCGCGACCGGCGATCACCAGGTCCCAGTCGTACTGATCCCGCAACCGGTTGATGGTGGCGAACGCGGCGCTGATTTCGGGCGCTGCTTCTTCCCCCTGGACTCGCACCGGGAGCACGGTCACCGACAGCGGATAGGGGCTGCGTTTGAGCACCTTGAGAATATCGCGGATCGCGGCGCCGGTGGCCGAGGGCACCACGGCCAACCGCCGCGGAACCAGGGGCAGGGCCAATTTGCGTTCGGCGGCGAACAAGCCTTCGCGGTCGAGTTTCTGTTTCAGTTGTTCGAAGGCCAGTTGCATCGCCCCCAGGCCCTGGGGTTCAATGCGCTCGACCAGGAATTGATAGTCGCCCCGCGGCGTGTAGACCGTGACCCGGCCCTGACAGAGCACCTGCAGGCCGTCTTCGAGGCGAAACCGGAGCCCGCGCTGCTGGGGACGGAACAACACGGCCTTGATCTGGCTCGCTTCATCCTTCAAGGTGAAATAGAAATGGCCCGAAGCCGGCGCCCGGAAGTTGGAAATTTCTCCCTTCAGCCAGATGTAACGGTAGTTGGTTTCCAGCAGTTGCTTGATCGTCGCGTTCAGCTGACTGACGGTGTAAACGGCTGTTTGGTCGAGGGCCGCGGCCAGGGGCATGGTTCACCTGCCGAGAACAGTGCGGGTTATTGGAACAGTTTCGGGTCCATGGCGTCGCGCAGTCCTTCTCCTACCAGATTGTAGGCGGTAATGCTAAGGAAAATAGCGAGGCCGGGGAAGCTGGTGAGCCACCAGGCGAACTCGATGTAATCCCGGCTCTGGCTCAGGATATCGCCCCAACTGGGGGTCGGCGGCGGCACCCCGAAGCCGAGGAAGCTCAGACTCGATTCGGTGAGGATGGCCCCGGCGATGCCGAACACCGCCGAAACCAGCACCGGGGCCATGGCGTTGGGGAGCATGTGGAGGAAAATGATGCGCCCGTGGGAAGCTCCCAGGGCCCGCGACGCCATCACGAAGTCCACCTGCTTGAGCTTGAGGAATTCGGCGCGCACGAACCGGGCCACTCCGGTCCAGCCGGTCAGCCCGATCACCGCCATGATGTTGTAGATGCTGGGCGGGAGGAAGGCGATGATGGCGATGATGAGAAAAAACGTGGGAATGGTCAGAATGATTTCGATCACCCGGCTGATCACCTGATCCACCCAGCCGCCAAAATAGCCGGCCAGGGCCCCGGAGCAGATCCCGATCATGAGGGCCAGGCCCACCGCCACGAATCCCACCGACAGCGAAATCCGGGCGCCGTGGATCATGCGGCTCAACACATCGCGGCCGCGGTCGTCGGTGCCGAACCAGTGGATCCTGGTGGGCGGACTCAGGCTCTGGAGCAGGTCGTATTCGGTGGGCGAAAAGGGCACCGGCGGCCACAGGGCGAAGTCGCCGCCGCGGCCGAAGCCGGTCTGCCAGGGGAACCCGCCGGGTCGGCGCAGGTCGTGCCAGTCGCGGTTGGCCTCGGCTGCCGCCGGCGCCAGCAGCGGTAGCGACCAGCGGCCGTCGAGGCGAGCCACCAGCGGCCGGTCGTTGGCCAGAAGCGGAGCCAGCAGAGCCACCGCAACCAGCGCCACGGTGGCCCACAAACCCGCCACCGCCAGGCGGTTCTTGCGGAAGTGATGCCACACCATGGTGCGGTAACTGGGCGGCGGGATGGCCCCAGGCGATTGGCGGGAATCCGTTTGGCTAGCGTCCGTGACGTTCATGACCTCTGCTGCCGTTTGCCTCATTCCAGTTTGATCCGAGGATCCAACAGGGCGTAAAGAATATCGGACAGAAGCAGCCCGATCAGGGTGAGCAGGGCCGAAATGGTGGTGATGGCCATGATCACCGGATAATCCCGGGACAGCACCGCTTCGAAACCCAGTTGCCCCATGCCCGGGATGGAAAAGATGCTTTCGATGATGACGCTGCCGCCGAACATGGCCGGAAGGAGAAAGGCAAGGAGTGTCACAATCGGCAGCAGACCGTTACGCAACGCGTGTTTGAAGATCACCACGCGTTCGCTCAAACCCTTGGATCGGGCGGTGCGCACATAATCTTCGCGAATCACTTCCAACAGTTCGGCCCGGGCCAGTCGCGACAGGTAGGCGAGTCCCCCGTAGGTGAGGCAGGCCACCGGCAGCACCAGATGCCACAGCCGATCCGGCAGCCAGGCCCACCAGGGCCAGGTTTCGGCGCCGATGGAAGACACCCCGTAAACCGGGAACACATCCCAGAAATCGCCGCCGCCGAGGAACATGATCAGCAGCACCGCCACCCAGAAGCTGGGCAGCGAATAGAGAAAGAAAAAGCCCAGGGTCAGCAGTCGGTCCCAGAAGGATTCCGGATGGGTCGCCGAATAGATCCCGAACGGAATGGCGATGAGATACACCAGAAAAATGGAAATGATGTTGATCTGCAGGGTGATGGGCAGGCGTTCGGCGATCTTATCCAGGACCGGACGGTGGTCCTTGTAGGAGGTGCCGAAGTCAAAGGTCATGACCCGTTTCACCCAGAGGAGATATTGGATCGGCAGGGGTTTATCCAGCCCGTAGAGCTTCCGGGTCTGGTCGATGATCTGCCGGGTGTAGGCGGAATCGGCCATTTCACCGCCTTCTCCGGCCATCTGCAGCTTCACCAGGGCGGGATTGCCGGGGGCCAGTTGAATGATGAGGAAGGTGACGAAGGTGATGCCCACCAGGGTCGGGATGATTTGCAGCAGACGCTTGATCAGATAGGCGCTCATCTTCGGGCTCCCAATGCGGTCCCGGGTGGTTTCCGTCCGGGGCGGCTCAGAACGGTTTCAGCGTCGGCTCGGCGGGGCTTGCCAATACCGTTGACTTATACCGGTTAAGGGTAAAAAGTTTCATTTCGTGTGCGCTCTTTCCCTGGAGCGCGGGCATCTTGCCCGCTTTTGAAAATGAAACATCTGATCCTAAACCAGTATAACGGCTTCTGTAGTCCCCCTCTACCCCGGTTCGGGGGAGAGGGTCGGGGTGAGGGGGCTTGCCACCGACCATTCCAGCGGCGCCAACCCCATCGGATAAACGTGCACGTTGGCGAAACGCCGATCCACCGCGACCAGGGCTTCCGGGGTGAAGAGAAAAGTGTACGGCTGTTCATAATAGATGATTTCGTGAAAGCGGTGGTAGAGGCGGCGGCGTTTTTCCGGGTCCAGTTCCTGGCGAGCAGCTTCGATGATACGGTCGGCTTCGGCATGTTCGAACCCGACGAAATTGGAACCTTGAGCCGCTTCGGATGAATGCCATAGTTGGTAAGGGTCGGATTCCCAACTCAGGCTCCAACCCAGGGTGCAGGCATCGAATTCGTGTTTCTGAATGTTTTGCACGAACACCGCCCATTCCAGTTTGCGGATGTTCATGGCGATGCCCACCTGCTTCAGGTTCTGCTGGAGAATGGTGGCCAGTTGTTCGGCGAACTTGCTTCCGGCGGACATCAAGAATTCGAACCGAAAGGGCACCCCGTCCCGGTCCAACAAGCCATCGCCGTCGCGGTCTTCCCAGCCGGCTTCGCGCAGCAGCGCTCGAGCCGCCGCCGGGTCGTGGGGGTAGGGCGGGAGGTCCCGGTTGTAGTCGGGGCTGTTCACGTAAAAGTTGCCGGTCACCTCGGTGCCCAGGCCGAACAAGAGTCGGTCCAGGATCATTTGGCGGTCCAGCAGCAGGGTCATGGCGAGGCGCACCCGGCGATCGGAAAAGGGCGGTCGTCTGAGGTTCCAGCCGATGTAGCTGTAGTTCGGCAGATAGTACTTGAGCTTTTGGAACCGGTCCTGAAAGCGCGCGCTCCCGGTCTGCTTGACCCATTGGATCGGACGCAGGCTCATCAGATCGAGCCCGCCCTTTTTCAAAACCTGGAGCGCCACCGTGCTGTCGGTGATGATCTTGAACACCATTCGGGTGATGGCCGGCTTCTCGCCCCAGTAGGCTTCGTTTCGCTCCAGCACGATTTCTTTACCCGTATCCCAGTGATGGAACCGGTAAGGGCCGGTACCGACCGGACCGCGCCCGATCGCGTGCTGGTTGAAATCGTCCTCCGCAGCGAACCGGTGGGCCGGCACGATCGGAATGCTGCCGCAAAACTCCAGCGCCCGGAAGTACGGCATCCGATAATGATAGCGAACGGTGAAAGGGTCGATCACCTCGAGCTTTTCAATGTCCCGGTAATAGCTTCTGAGATGCGCCGCATCCACCTTGGGGTCCCGGATGCGCTGGAAGGAAAACTCGATGTCCGCGGCGCTGAAGGGCGCTCCGTCCTGCCAGCGGATGTCTTTCTTCAGGTGAAAGGTGTAAGTCAGGTGATCTTCCGAAACGACCCAGGATTCGGCCAGAACCGGCACCAGTTCCAGGGTCTTTTCATCGCGCTTGAGCAGCGATTCATAGATGTATTCGTCGATTTTGGAAGCGTAGGCGTCGGTGGCGGTGATCGGGTTCAGGGTGGCGGGTTCGGCGCCCAGATGATGGACCAGCCAGGCGCTGGTTTCGGGAGCACGGGTCGGCGCATCACAGGCCGCCGCCAGCACCAGGCCGAGCAGCCAGCCGAGTCGCCAGGCCCAGCGTTGCAACCGCCGTCGGATCATCGCTCGGTTCCCGAGGCGCTCACTTGCCGTCACCGTCACTGCCCTGAACCACCACGGCCGGCGCCCCCCCCTGGGCGCGGCTCCAGTAATGGATCGCGGCGAACCCGGCGAGCAGCAGAACAACGAACAGGATCGAGAGCAGGTTGAGGTATTGCTTGACGAAGGCCGCAATCGGTTCGCCGAAGAAATAGAACAGCCCGCCCACCAGGAAAAAGCGACCGCCCCGCCCGACCAGGGAAGCGACGACGAAGCGCTTGAAGTTGAGCAAAAACATCCCGGCGGTGACGGTGAACACCTTGTAGGGAATCGGGGTGAATCCGGCGATGCCCACGGCCCACACATCGTAGCGCTGATAGTAACGTTCCACCGTCGCGATCTTGGCCTCGGCCAGGAATTTCTTCACCAGAGGTCGTCCCCCGTAGCGGCCCAGAGTGTAGCCAACGGCCCCACCCAGCACCGAACCGCCCGTGCAAATGAGGGCATAGCCAACGGCGCCGGCTGGGTGGATCAGGCACAGGGCAATCATCAGCACATCCGGGGGGATCGGGAAAAAGGACGACTCGGCAAAGGCCAGCACGGCCAGGGCCAGGTCGGCGTAAGGCGTGTGCGCCCAACCCAGGACCCAATCGATCATTGCAGTCAAGAAACCATCCACAGCCACACTCCGTTCGATCCAGTCGGCGCGGTCAGGACCGGCGCCGTGCGCTAGAACAGTGAATAAACCAGAGAGAGTGCGCCGACCAACCAGCAGTAGGGAGCAAACCGGTAGAAGGCGCCTCGATGCACCACCCGCAGCAACAAGCGCAAGGCCACATAACCGGAAACGGCGGCAACCGCGGCGCCGGCGAAGGCGCTTGAAATGATCGCCGGATCATACTTCAGATCGAGGGCTTCGAGCAAGACCGCGCCGATCACGGCCGGAACGAACAGGAGAAACGAAAAACGCCCGGCCCAGTCGCGTTCGAGACCAAGCAGCAGGCCGACCGCGATGGTCGACCCGGAGCGCGAGATCCCCGGCGCCAGGGCCAGCCCCTGCGCCAAACCGATACCCAGCGCCCGCCCCAAACCGGTGCGGGCCGGGTTGAGACCCGGTCGAGGGCCGGTGTTCCTGGTGAGCCAGAGCAGGCTTCCGGTGATGATGAGGTTGACGCCGACCGCGGCGACCGACGCAAACAGCCGTTCCAGCGCATGGCGGGCGAAAAAGCCCAGGAGCGCGGTGGGGATGGAAGCCGCCACCACCAGCAGGAACAACCGCTCCGGATGCCTCAGGGGCTCGCGGGAACGGGACAGGATACGGCCCAAAATGAGCAGTCCACCCCGAATCAGATCGGCCACGTCCGATCGGAACACCAGCAGCACCGCGGCCAGGGTGCCCACATGCAGGCTCACGTCAAAAAATAGATTGGGTTCGCTCCAGCCCAGCAACTGTTGAGCAATCACCAGATGCCCGGAACTGCTCACCGGCAGGAATTCCGTAATGCCCTGCAATAGGCCGAGCATCACCGCGGACCACCAATCCATCGCCCCCTCCTCGTCTGTATACCGGTTTAGCTTGAGAAGTTATGTTTTAGATTCCCGCGGAGGGGCGGAGGGCGCGGAGAAGACCCCTGAAATCAGCCTCTGCGTCCCTGCGTTTCCGAGCGGAAATGAAGCTTCTAGCCTTTATATGAAAATGGTCCCTTATGCAAAGCATTCTAGCTGGTTGCGTGTAACCAAATGGAGGAGCGAATTGGTAGGTCGGGTTGCGACCAGCGGGAGCTACCCGACACCACGTTCCGGCAACGCATCGCAATCGGCAGCCCTGCACCGGATCGTCAGGGAGTGCTACGCACACCCTGACCTACTGCTGCCCTACATTTTCATGCTTCGTTGTGACCGCCCCCGGTCATGGGGGTTAACGAGCATAAAACGTCCGGTCAGCGTCCACCAGGATGACTTCGGGATTCGTCTACACCTTTGCCGGCAACCCCTCAAGCTTATTCTCCCCGGCTGCGGTCAGGGTGTGGTCGACATGCAAGAAAAAACCTTCCGCGGCGCTCAGCCGGGAAGGTTGCATAGCGATTGGCAACGGTGCCCAGCGCACAATTTATCAGAGGGCATCGAGATCGATCTTACGGATAAAACCCAAAACGTCTGCCATTATTTTTTCCAGGGCCTGATCGTGGCCCGGGTCCGCGCCACCGGTTTCGATGGCCGGCTGCTCCGATCCCTTTTCCACCAGCTTGATTCGAGCTTCCGGGCTATCTTCCACAAAGCCGGCCGCCGCCGGGTCCCGACCAGCCTCTTCGCCATTGTAGTATTCAAGCATTGTTTCCACTCCCGATCGGTCTTTCATTGGCGCCTCCTTGGCTCGCTTCAGTTCAGTACAGGGCGCAGAGTAATCATCAAGCCTGCTAAAGTAAAGGCCGACGGCGGCAGGGTCCCGAACCCGGAGGAAACCTCCCAGCCCACATCCTCGTCGTGCAAATGGCCTTCAAACGCCGGGACCGTAGTCGGAGGATGACGGAGGTTTGGACCCGGTCTCCCGCGCCGCCAGGCGCAGATCGCTC
>MNZR01000182.1 GCA_001873705.1 Syntrophobacteraceae bacterium CG2_30_61_12 | reverse complement strand
GGTGCTTCGGCCCATGTGGATTTCGTAGCCGGAGAGGATTTCCCGGTCGGCTTCGGCGCCCTCCCGACCGCCTTCGGTGTGTTCCCGAACCGGGGCCGGGGCCCAGACGGCGGCCGCGGTTCGGGCTTCCACCTGGGTGGTGATTTTTTCCGCCGCCATTTCCGTCACCATGTCGAGCAGCCCCAGGCCGGGCAGTTCGTCCAGATCGCTTTCCACCCGCCGCGGGTCGCGAATCCCGCGGCCGAGCATCTGGTAGCCGCCGCAGATGCCGATCAAGACGCCGCCGGCCTGGTGATAGCCGACGAGCACGTCCGCCAGGCCGCTGTTGCGTAGAAACTGGAGATCTTCCAGGGTGTTCTTGCTGCCGGGAAGGATCACCGCATCGAACTGAAACACCTGGCCGGCACGGTCGAAGTAGACCAGGTCAACCTGGGGGTCCTGTTCGAAGCAGTCGAAATCGGTGTAGTTGGAAACAAAGGGCAGCCGCAGCACGCCGATCGCCGGCCGATCGCCGGGACCGCCCGAGTCGATCCGCGCGCCGGCGCCGGCGCTTCGGGCCAGGCGCGCTCCGAGCGCGACGCTGTCTTCCTCGGCCACGGCGATGTGGCTGAAATGGGGCACCACCCCCAGCACCGGCCGGCCGCCCCGTTGTTCGAGGATTTCCACCCCGCTGGTGAACAGCCCCGGGTCGCCGCGCAGCTTGTTCACCATCAGGCCGATCACCCGGGCCCGTTCGGTGTCCGTCATCAGCATCAGGCTCCCGAGCAGGGCCGCGAAGATCCCGCCGCGATCGATATCGCCCACCAGGATGCAGCGGGCGTCGGCCAGTTCCGCCATGGCCAGATTCACCAGATCGTGGTCCTTCAAGTTGAGCTCCACCGCGCTGCCGGCCCCTTCCAGCACCATGATGTCGAAGCGCTCGGCCAGACTCCGGTAGCATTCGCGAACCACCGGCAGCAGCCGCAATTTGTAGTCATAGTAGTCGCGGGCGGAAAAATTACCGATCGAGCGACCCCGGACGATCACCTGGGAACCCATGTGGGAAGTGGGTTTGAGCAGAATCGGGTTCATTTCCACCTGGGGTTCGAGGCCTGCGGCTTCCGCCTGGACCACCTGGGCCCGCCCCATTTCGCCGCCCGCCGGGGTGATGAAGGAATTGAGCGCCATGTTCTGGGCCTTGAACGGCGCCACCCGGTAGCCGTCCTGCTTGAAGATGCGGCAAAAGGCCGCGGCCAGCACGCTTTTCCCCACATCGGAACCGGTGCCGAGAAACATCAGGGCGCGGGCCTGTATCCTTTGTTCATTCATGCTGATTTGGCCTTTACCGCCGCCGGTTGCGTTCGCGCCAGGCGCGGGCGTGGGCGACGAAATGGGCGGCGGCTTGGGGGGCGCTGCCCCAGTGGAGATGGACGTAGCTGGCCAGGACCGAACCGCTGAGATAGCCTTCCGGCGGCACGGCGCGGCCGCTCCGCGCCTGGATCCGGTAGGCGCGAATAAGACCGGCGGCCGGGTCCGCTCCGGAATCGACGGCGGCTGAGGGATCGGCAACAGGATCGGCATTGGTATCGGCGCCGGCGACGATTTCGGAATAATGGAATTCGTGGCCGCGGATCTTCAGCCCCGGCGGCCCGATCGGGGTCGGCGCCAGCAGTTCCACTTCGGTGTATCCCAGGGCCTTTCTCCGCTCGAGCATGCGGGTGCCGAACGGCAGCACGGCGGCCATGGGCCGGCGCCGGCCGGGTGCGGTTTCGATGAAGCGGCTGAGGGTCATGAGACCGCCGCATTCGGCATAGATGGGGAGCCCGCGAGCGGCCGCGTCGCGCAACTGGCGGAGCAAGGTTTGATTGGCGGCAAGCCGTTCGGCGTGGACTTCCGGGTAGCCGCCGCCGAGATAGAGCGCTGATGCGTCCGGTGGCAGTCGGTCGCCTCGAAGCGGCGAAAAGGTGATCAGTTCCGCGCCCTGCTCCGCGAGCAGATCGAGATTGTCCTGATAGTAAAAGCAGAAGGCCTCATCGCGGGCCACCGCGATCACCACCGGAGCGGCCGCCCGGTCCGCCGCCGCCGCTGGGGCCGATATCGGCCGCATCTCGCGAGCCGGTTCCGATGCTTGTTCCGAGGAACGCCGCGAAACGCCGAGCAGTCGGTCCAGATCCAGATGGCGTTCGATGATTTCGGCCAGGTCGCGCTGATGTTCCGGGGTGAGCCGGGTTTCTTCGGCGGTGACCAGGCCCAGGTGGCGTTCCGCCAATTCCAGTCGGGGATCGCGGGGAATCCCGCCGAACACCGGTAAATCGGGAAGACTTTGACGCATGGCCTGGTTGAGATACTCCAGATGACCGGGGCTTCCCACCCGATTGAACACCACGCCGGCGAAGGTGAGGTCCGGATCGAACCGGGTGAAGCCCAGCACCAGAGCGGCCGCGCTCCGCGCCATGCTGCGCGCGTCCACCACGAGCAGCACTGGAAGCCCCAGCCATTTGGCCATCTCGGCGGTGCTGCCGGCTTCGCTCAAGCCGTCGTAGCCGTCGAACAGACCCATCACCCCTTCCACCACCGCCGCATCGGCGCGGCCGGCCCAGCGTTCGAACAGGGCACGGTTAGTGGCGCGGCTCAGCATCCAGCCGTCGAGGTTACGCGAGATGCGCCCGGTGACCCGACCGTGCAGGCCGGGATCGATGAAATCCGGGCCCACCTTGAAGGGCTGCACGCCGAGACCGCGTGCCTTGAGTGCCGCCATCAACGCGAGCGTGATGATGGTCTTGCCGGAACCGCTGTGCGGCGCCGCCACCACCAGGGCCGGTCGGGATGGCCGGAGAGCGGGGTCCATGGTTCAGCCCGCCGGGTGCGGGGGCTCAGCCAGTGCGCTCAGAAACTGGGTGGCTTCAGGATCGTTCGGGGCGAGTTCCAGCGCTTTCCGGGCGCACTGTTCGGCGTCGCCGCTCTGCCCCAGCGCCATCAGGTCCCGCCCCATGGCCAGCCAGGCCCGTTCGGGGCGGTCCTTGTCCTGTTCCCGGTAGAGGGTGGCCAGGCTGATCTTGATCTGGTCCGCGCCCTTGTCGAACAGCGGATCGCCGTGGCCGGCAAAGAGGTGCTTCACCGGGAGCGCCAGCAGGCGGCGCAGGCTCGTTACCTTATCCTGGAGGCGGCCGCCGCTCACCTCGTCCGGCTTGGAGAGGGCGGCTCCGTAGCGGGTCCGGTTGGCCAGCACGGCATCGCCGCTGAACAGAGCGCCTGAGCGCGGATCGAAGAAAGCCAGGTCCCCCGCCGTGTGCCCGGGAAGGTGCAGGACCTGGAGCGGTGGGTTGCCGTCGAGTACGGTGCCGTCTTCAATCAGTTGGAGTTTGCCGTCGCGTTCCAGGGCATCGAAAAAGTCCGGAAAGGGCGGCCGCAGCAGGCGCAGGTATTCCCTGGTCAGGGGATGCGCGTAGAGGACCGGGGACGCCAGTTGGTAAATTTCCGCCAGCCCGCCCACATGGTCGAAGTGGCTGTGGGTGAGCAGCACCCGTTGGAGCCGGTCGAGGGGCCCCAGATCCAGCAACTCATCGGCCAGGCCGTACATGTTGCCGGCGTCGATCAGAGTGCGGCCCTGGTCCAGAGCGTAGACGCCGCAGCAGGCTCCGGCGTCCTGGATCCAGTACATCCCTTCCAGCAAGGGGTCGTGCTCGGCAAGCGCTTTCATTCGGTGTTCCTGTCTGTTCGCATGGGCGGCCGCGGGTTTCCGGGAGAGGACCGGGGGCAAGTCCGGATGGAGGCGGGCCGCCGCGGTGCCCGCCGGAGACCGGTCAGGATTTCAGGCTGAGCACTGGGATGCCGGCGGCGTTCAGTTCGAACCGCAGCCCCGCCACCTCTTCGGCACTGCTGCCGAGGCGGTTCAGATCCTCGACCACCAGCCGCCGGAGCCGCTGCCGTTCCAAATCCATCAGCAGTTGGCCGCGACGGGTGTACACTTCCACCGGGCCGCGGTCGTCGGCCGGCACCTGTTGTTCCAGCAGCGCCATGCAGGCGCTTTTCTGCTGTTCGATCAGCGGTTGATAGGAACCCTGGTCTTCCGGCCTCAGTTCATCGGTTCGGACCATGACGTAAATGGCTGTGATCTTGTCTTCCGCTTTCTTCTCTTCCATAATGACCACTCCAGGTTGCAGCGATGGATACCGTTTCAGTAAGCGTCGGCACTATAGCGGCTCCATCGATAAATGACAAGGGCGCGGCCTCGGGCCGTCGCCACGGCCCGATCGCGCCCGAGGCCGTAAGCCCCCATGCCGGCGCCGACCAGGATTTTCCCCATGCCCCTCGAACAAGGCCCGATCCGCCCGCCCAGTGAAGTCGGGAGTCTGATGCCGCGCTTCACCCGCAACCGCCCATGGAACCGCTGTTCCTTCCGCCCAATCCATACTGGTTTAGGATCGGATGTTTCATTTTCAAAAGCGGGCAAGATGCCCGCGCTCTCGGGAAAGAGCGCACACGAAATGAAACTTTTTACCCTTAACCGGTATGCTTGCGTAACAGGACCCCGTCATCGCCGCGGTTTTTGAGCGGGAATCCAGACCAGTGCTCATTTCCGGATTCCCGCTAGAAGCATGCGGGAATGACGATTTGAGGGGTGCGACGGATGTTTTATTCTTGCCATGCGCCTGATCCAGCGAACGCGGCCCCAATAGTCCCGGTTCCTTGCCTTGACCAACGATCGCGGCGATGCATGGCTGCCTCGGGAACGAAAGAAACCAGATGGTTCAGCTCGGTGAGAAATTTGAACAGGCCCTGGCCTACGCCCTGCGCCTGCACGCCGGACAGGCGCGGAAGGGCACCCAGGTGCCTTATGCCGCTCATCTGCTGGCAGTTTCAGCTCTGGTGCTGGAAGATGGCGGCAGCGAAGTGGAAGCGATCGCCGGACTGCTGCACGACGCCGTCGAAGATCAAGGTGGACTGGACACGCTGCACGAGATTCAGCGGCGCTTCGGTGTTGAGGTGGCCGGTATCGTGAAGGGTTGTTCGGATTCCATGGAAATCCCGAAGCCCCCCTGGAAACCGAGGAAACAGGCCTATATGGAGCATCTTCTCCATGCCTCGGACAACGTCTGCCGGGTATCGCTGGCCGATAAACTGCACAATGCCCGGGCTATCCACAGGGATTTTCGGCTGTTGGGGGATGCGCTCTGGCAGCGCTTTGTCGGTGGTAAAGACGGGACTCTCTGGTATTATGCAAGTCTGATTCAGGTGTTTCAGCAGCGATCCGCCAGTCCTCTGGTGAACGATTTGGCGGATACCGTAAGCCGAATCGAACGCCTCGCCGGGACCGCCGCCGCGCCGTGAGGGTGCGCCCGAAGGGCCGGCATCGTCATTTTATGATTAGAATGAAGGCAACCATTGGTGCTCGGTTTGTGAGTCCATGGTCCCATCCGGGGTGCTGTATTCTTGCCGTTCAGCCAACGGCATCCAGGGGCTGGGTGGGGTCAAGCCGGGGCCCACTCCAGGGCGTCGATGACCCCGTGGCAGCGGCAACTGGTGGCGATCAGGTGGCGGCCCGGGTTGCTCCCCACATCATCCAGCAGTCGTTGCAGCCGGCTTCCGGTGTAGCCGCCGACCCCCGGACAGAGCTGCACGCTTCTCAGTACCTGCGTGCTGAAACCCGGGGCGGTAACGGCGGCCAGGTCGGCAAACAGGTTGCCCAGGCGCGGCTGTTTGGTGTGAGTGCAAAGCTCGGCCGGTTCACTGCACGAATCCGGGCAACGAAAGGTGGCATAGCTGGCGTACACGGTCCCGTTCGGGACCCGCAGCGGATTGGGCACTTGCGCATCGACTTCCGGGGGTACCGGCAGGTGCCGAACGGAACCGGTCCGAGCGAGCTTGGCCTGGACCCACAAATAGGCCACGTGGACCGGCACCGCGGGAATGATCCAACGCTCCGGAGCGATTTGGGTCTCGGCCAAGAATGCCAGGGCGTCCATCGCCCGGGTTGGAATGGCCAGGTCCGCGGTGAGTTGGCCGAGCTTTTCCGCGGATTCGTCCACCACCAGCATGGCCGCTTGCGGGTAGCGCTGGTGGAGGCGGTTCGCGGCAATTCGGCCGAATTTCCCGGCGCCTAGAATCAGCAGATCGGTGGGTGCAGGCGATGCCTCCGGAGATTGAGTTCGAGCCGGTTGGGTGCTATGCTCCATGGGTAGTTTCCTCATCATGTTCGTGCGATTTCGGCGTCGGCCGTCAATCATTACCAGCCGCTGGAAGGTGAACGGTGAGCAATCTTTTTGCCATAATGGACAAGTTGGCGGAGGAACGGATCCGGGAAGCCATGGAACGGGGCGAATTCGACGACCTCCCCGGGCGCGGCCGGCCCTTGGTTCTGGAAGACGATCGGCACATCCCCGATGATCTCCGCCTGGCCTACAAAATCCTCAAAAACGCCGACTGCCTGCCCCCGGAAATCGAACTCCGCAAGGAAATCCGGACCACCGAGGGACTCCTCGGCGGGATCAAGGACACCCGGGGAAAATACCGCCAGATGAAGAAGCTCAACTACCTCATCCTGAAGCTCAACATGACCCGTCGCGGGTCTCCGCTGCTCGATGAAAACCAGCGCTACCACGCCAAGGTACTGGACAAGATCAAATCCAACCCACCGGTCTGAACGCCCCCCCGCCGCCGGGACCGCCGCGCCCCAGCGCGGCTATTGGTTCGGACCTGCCGCCGCGCCCCCCTCGAGTCC